>NZ_VDEZ01000002.1:600000-909629 GCF_017922435.1 Thalassospira sp. ER-Se-21-Dark
ACTCCTTCGGACCAGCCATTTCGACGATCTGGCCAGCGTCCATAAAGATCACACGGTCAGCAACCTCTTTGGCGAAGCCCATCTCGTGGGTCACACAAAGCATGGTCATACCTTCCTTGGCGAGTTCGACCATCACGTCGAGAACTTCCTTGACCATTTCCGGGTCAAGTGCTGAGGTCGGTTCATCAAACAGCATAATTTTCGGCTGCATGCAGAGCGAACGGGCAATCGCCACACGCTGCTGCTGACCGCCGGAAAGCTGACCCGGGAATTTGTGGGCCTGCTCGGCAATTCGCACACGCTCAAGGTAGTGCATGGCCAGTTCGTTGGCTTGCTTCTTGGGCATCTTGCGAACCCAGATCGGGGCCAGCGTCAGGTTTTCCAGCACGGTCATGTGTGGGAAAAGGTTGAAGTGCTGGAACACCATGCAGACTTCGCGGCGCACGGCTTCGATGTTTTTGACATCGTCGCCAAGCAAGATGCCGTCGACGTAAACTTCACCGCTTTGATAGGTTTCAAGGCGGTTCAGGGTGCGGATCAGCGTCGATTTACCTGAGCCGGACGGGCCGCAGATAACGATACGCTCACCTTTGCGAACAGACAGGTCAATATCCTGAAGAACATGGAAATTGCCATACCATTTGTTCATCTTGTTGACGGTGATGACATCCTCTTTGGACGGAGGAGGCACAGCGCCGGTAGTGGGTTCAGTTGCTACAGTCATTGTTTTTTCCTCACTCCTTACCTTTGTTCGCCTTTGCGAAGCTCTTTTTCAAGATAGGCGGAATATTTCGCCATCGAGAAACAGATCAGGAAGAATATTGCCGCGGCGAAGGCGTAACCTTCGACGTAATATTTGGTCCAGGCCGGGTCACTGCGCAGTGCCAGCTTCACCGTGCCAAGGAAGTCAAACAGGCCGATAATCACGACCAGTGTGGTGTCCTTGAACATGGAGATAAAGCTGTTGACGGTCGGCGGGATCACCAGACGCAGTGCCTGCGGCAAAATGATCAGACGCATCGACTGCCAATAAGACAGCGCAAGACTGTCACCAGCCTCAAACTGACCACGCGGAACGGCCTGCAGACCTCCACGGAATACCTCGGCGAGGTAGGCGGCGGTAAACAGGATAATACCGATCTGCGCGCGCAGCAGCTTGTCGATGGTAACCCCATCTGGCAGGAACAGCGGGAACATAACCGATGCCATAAACAGAACCGTAATCAGCGGCACACCACGAATGACTTCGATGTACACCACGGAAACGGTTTTGATGGCCGGCATGTGCGACTGACGACCAAGCGCCAGCAGCAGCCCGAACGGGAAAGCAAAGATCACACCGATCGAGGACAGGATCAGGGTCAGCGGCAAGCCACCCCAATAGCTGTTCTGGACATAGGTAAGGCCAAACACACCACCCCACATGAGGATGGCAATAATCGGCACACCAATGACCCACATCGGAATGATTGCCTTGCGCAGGCTCGGATACTTAACCGCACCCAGACTGCCGCAAATGATGCCCATCAGAAGGATCATGGCAAGAAGCGGCCGCCACTGTTCTTCAAACGGGTAGGTGCCAAACAGGATCAGTCGTAAATTGGCATTAACGAACCCCCAGCAGGCACCTGTCGCTTCCGCGCAGGCCTCAATTGACGGCGCCAACGTCGCATTGATGATGGCCCACTCGACGATTGGCGGGATCAGCCAAACGAGAAATGCGATCGAACCAAGGGTCAGGAGGGTATTGAACCATCCGTCAAACAGGTTCTTTTTCGACCATGCCACGGCACGCTCGGAAAAGGTGCCGGTCGGAAGAGGAGGTAATTTTGCGTTTTCTGACATGTTACCTCTCCACCAGTGCCATTTTCTTGTTGAACCAGTTCATAAAGAGCGAGGTCAACAAGGACAAACCAAGATAGATCGACATGAAGATCGAGATGGCCTCAATCGCCTGACCTGTCTGGTTCATGGTCGTGTTGGAAACAGAAACCAGATCCGGATAACCGACGGCAACAGCCAATGAGCTGTTCTTGGTCAGGTTAAGATACTGGTTGGTCAGTGGCGGGATCGCGACACGCATGGATTGCGGCAGGATCACCTTGCGAAGCGCAATAGAACGGCGAATGCCCAAACTGTCGGCAGCTTCCCACTGGCCATTCGGAACAGCCTGAATACCGGAACGAACAACCTCGGCAACATAGGTCGAGGTGTAAACCGTAAGCCCGATCAGAACCGCCATGAATTCAGGCGAAATGTTGTAGCCACCCTGAATGTTAAAGCCTTTGAGGGCCGGCATGCTCATGTCGGTCGGAGCGCCACCTGCCAGATAGGCAGCCAGAACGAGACCGACGAAAATACCGATCCCGGCAAGAAGCATCGGGAAGGGTTGACCTGTGGCGTCCTGGCGTTTCTTGGCCCATTTCTTGACGAAATAGATCACAACGCAGGCAATCACGGCCGCAATGGTCATAAGGGTATAGGCGTTATCAGGTTCCGGCACCGGCAAATACATACCGCGCGACGTCAGCAAAACACCGGGTAGAGGCTCCAGCGCGTCGCGTGGATGCGGGAAAGCGCTTGGAATAAGTGCGTACCAGAAGAACAGTTGCAACAGGACCGGAATGTTCCGGAACGTTTCAACATACACAGTCGCAAGTTTGCGAACGATCCAGTTCGAGGACAGGCGCGCAACGCCAAAGATTGTCCCGATAATCGTACACAAAATGATCCCAAGCAGTGACACCTTCACAGTGTTCAGAAGACCGACCATCAACGCCGTCGCATAGTCGCTTTGGGCGCTGTAATCGATCATGGTTTCACTGATCTCGAAGGAAGCTTCAAGATCAAGGAACCCGTAACCGGTTGAGATGTTCTGTTGTTCAAGGTTGTACAAGGTGTTGGACACCAGGTACCAGCCCGCAAGAACGATCAGTCCAATTGCGACGACTTGATAAAGCACCGCACGGACGTTTTCGTCATTGAGATAATCAACGAGGCCCTTGGAACGAACATCCCCCGGGGCATTTTGAGGCTTACTCATATGACCCTCAGGTGTAGATTGTATCCAAAATCAGCAAGCACCTAACGAAAAGCTCCGCCCATGCGTTTAGGCAGTGGGGCGGAGCTTCGTAGGTTTAGGCAGTCGGTTTGCTAGCGATTAGCGAACCGGCCATGCGTACTGCAGGCCACCATCGGTCCACAGAGCGTTCAGACCACGCTCAAGACCGAGCTTGGCGGTAACGTTTTTCTCATAGCTTTCGCCATAGTTACCAACCTGCTTGATGATGTTGTATGCCCAAGCTTCGTCAAGACCAAGAGCTTCACCCATGCCCGGCGAAACGCCAAGAAGACGCTGGATACCCGGGTTGGTGCTGTTTGCTTTCATGTCGTCAACATTTTCCATGGTGACGCCATATTCTTCTGCTTCAACCATTGCAGCAAAAGCCCAGCGAACGATGTCCGACCACTGTTCGTCGCCCTGGGCGACAACCGGGCCGAGCGGCTCTTTGGAGATGATTTCCGGCAGGATCACATAGTCAGCCGGATTTTCAGCCATCTGGGTACGGATGGAAGCAAGACCCGAAGCATCGGTGGTGTAAACGTCGCAACGGCCAGAGAAGAAGGCAGCGGTTGCTTCGTTGATGTTCTCGATAACGACCGGCTCGAAGGACATGCCTTTGGCGCGGAAGTAGTCAGCGAGGTTCAGCTCGGTCGTGGTGCCCGGCTCAACGCAGACGGTCGCACCGTCAAGCTCGGTTGCGCTGGAAACGCCAAGAGCTTTCGGGATCAGGAAGCCCTGACCGTCATAGTAGTTGATGCCGACAAAGGTCAGACCCAGTTTCGCATCACGGGTGGTGGTTGCAGTGGTGTTACGCGACAGGATGTCGATTTCACCGGACTGCAGAGCCGTGAAGCGCTGTGCTGCGGTCAGCGGGGTGTACTGAACAGCGTTCGCGTCGCCAAGAAGTGCAGCAGCGGTTGCACGGCAGACGTCAACGTCAATACCTTCCCATTTACCTTCGGCATTGGCAGCGGAGAAACCCGGAAGACCGGTGTTCACGCCGCACTGAACGAAACCTTTGGCCTTGATGCCGTCAAGCACGGCACCTGCCTGTGCGTTCTGCGCGGCAACGGCTGCAACGGTCATTGCGCCAGCGGCAAGGATCGTCTGGATTTTCATAAGATAGCTCCCTTATTAGCAAAGCATTGTTTTTAGCTTTTGTGCCACCCTGGATATGCACAGCCGCATATCCATCTGTCCGAAAAAGATCGGACCGCCAAATTAAGAAATTTTAGGCCGCCTTGTGTCAAGTGTGAAAAAAATTTGGCAACATTAGAACCTGCGGTGCTGCCTAAAAATTGAGGCTTTTTCTGCGGTTATATCGCGCGGAGATGCGATCACATAAAATATACGAAACTTCGTTTGTCTCATATATTCAATAACCTAGTGGTAGTTTCGTTCTGATCACCGACAAGACCGAAAATTGCACGAACTTTTTTTCACCAAACAATCGGTCATGATCAAAAAAAGTGCATTAGTTCACACTGTTTAAAAAATACGCATCGTTGCACTGCGGAATCGGGAGCCGCATTCGCTAAGCATCGCGGCCTAGCATCTTGCAAAACCGGATCGGCACGAAAAAGCCCCGCATCTCGAAGCGGGGCTTGTCTTGATCAGGTTTTCAGTTCCGACAGGTTCGAAAACAGTTCCAGTGCCGTCGGGTTGGCCAAGGCTTCCTGATTTTTTACCGGCCGTCCGTGGACAACATCACGAACAGCAAGTTCGGTAATTTTCCCCGATTTTGTCCGCGGGATATCGGCAACCGCAAGCACCTTGGCAGGGACGTGGCGTGGGGTGCAGTTGTTGCGGATCTGCTTCTTGATCTTGTCGATCAGTGCGGTATCCAATTCGTAATTGTCGCGGAGCACAACAAACAGGATCACCCGAACGTCATTATCCCAGTCCTGGCCGATCACAATCGATTCCTGAATTTCAGGTAGTTTTTCTACCTGACGATAAATCTCTGCCGTGCCGATACGAACGCCGCCGGGGTTAAGGGTCGCATCCGAACGCCCATAAATGACCATGCCGCCATCATCATCAAGCTCGACATAGTCGCCATGGCACCAGATGTTATCAAACCGGTCAAAATAGGCGCTGTGATACCGCGAACCATCCGGGTCGTTCCAGAAGCCGACCGGCATGGATGGAAATGGTTTGGTGCAGACCAGTTCACCTTTTTCGTTCCGCACGGAGTTGCCATAGTCGTCAAACACGTCGACAGCAACACCAAGGGCACGGGTCTGGATGACGCCACGTTTGACCGGCAGGACGGGGCAAGCCAGCACAAAACAGCCAAGGATATCTGTACCGCCTGAGATGGACGCCAGATGGATGTTTTCCTTGATGTCGCGATAAACGTAATCGAAGCTTTCCGGCGCAAGCGGCGAGCCGGTTGAGGTCATCGCACGAACAGTGGACAGATCGTGTGTTTCGCGCGGTTTGAGTTCGGCCTTGGCCAACGCATCGATATATTTGGCAGATGTGCCAAACAGCGTCATGCCTTCTGCATCGGCATAATCAAACAGGATATTGCCGCTCGGATAGAAGGGCGAGCCATCATAAAGCAGAAGCGTTGCACCGGCCGCAAGCCCCGCCATCAACCAGTTCCACATCATCCAGCCACAAGTGGTGAAATAGAAAACGCGATCACCGGGCGCGACATCACAATGCAGGATATGTTCCGAAACCTGTTTCAGCAGTGTTCCGCCCGTGCCGTGAACAATGCATTTCGGCTTGCCCGTCGTGCCGGACGAGAACATCACATAAAGCGGGTGATTGAACTCGACCTGTTCGAAGACGATCTTTTCGGTCCGGAAGGGGGCAATGAAGTCGTCATAGGTCACGGCGTTGCGGATATCGGTGGTGTTGGTGCCATCGAAGGCATATGGAACGATCACAACCTTCTTAAGGCTATCGATACGTTCAACCACATCGTGGACTTTCTCGCGGATGTCGTGCTGCTTGCCGTTATAGTGATAACCGTCAACGGTGATCATTACGGTTGGTTCGATCTGGCCAAAGCGGTCTACAACACCCTGAACGCCGAAATCAGGGGAGGCGGAGGACCACGTTGCCCCGATGGCTGCCGTTGCCAGCATCGCAATCACGGTTTCAGACATGTTTGGCATATAGCCGCATACGCGATCACCCTTGCCAACGCCCTCTGCGCGAAGGGCCTGCGAGAATTTCGATACCGCAATATTAAGTTCCGCCCAGGATAGGCGGCTTTTCACCTTATCTTCACCCCAGAAGATCAGGGCGTCGGTGTCGTCATCACGGACCAGAAGGTTCTCGGCAAAGTTCAGGCGCGCATCCGGGAAGAATTGGGCGCCCGGCATTTTGTTGCCGTCGATCAGGACACGGTCGCCCCATGTTTCCGCTTTCAAATCGGCATATTCGATAAGAGCAGGCCAGAAACGCTCAATCTCGGCAACGGACCAGTCATAGAGTTCGGTGAAACTCTGAAGGTTAAGCGCATGCTTTTCATTCACCCAGTCGCGAAAGCGGGTGACGTTTGCATTTTCAACGCGTTCTTTCGTCGGTTGCCAAAGAAAGTCGCTCATCATGAGTCCTCTGTTTCCTGCCGAACGTTTCGATCTCGTCGGCGCATCCTTTGAGGGCGCCAAATTGGTAGTCCTTTACCGCTTTTCTAGGCGTAAAAATGCGGACCAGCAAGTGAAGTAACACAGATGTCCTTAATTGGTAATACCAATTGACTTGTTTTTCATCATATATAAGGCGAGGTGTTGTCCTTAAGTGTCTGTATTGAAGGTATAATGATCTAACGTTTTGACGTGCAAAAATATTGTGAGTTGAAGCTTAAAAATAGCCCGTAAGGCTAATAAAATATCAAATGGCGGACGGTTTTTGTTCTATCGTGATTCGTTGGGTTGCGATGCCAGCGTTTCTTGCACGTGAAAACGCTTGCACGCCTGTCTGGGCATATTAGGTTGACACAGCATTTCATGAGACATGGAGATAACCGTGGCAGGTATTGACGAAAGCCAACCCTTTGTATCGATCAATATTGCCGTATTGACCGTCAGCGATACGCGCGATCTCCATAACGACACCTCGGGCGAGGTTCTTTGTGAGCGCATCATCGCCAAGGGCCATCACGTTTACGAGCGCAAAATCCTGAAAGACGATCAACTGGCCTTGCGCAAGCAGCTCGGTGCTTGGTGCTCAAACCCGGATGTCGATGTGATCATTACCACGGGCGGCACAGGCGTGACCGGGCGCGACGTGACGGTGGAAGCCCACCGGGCAATCTACGAAAAGGAAATCCCGGGCTTCGGCGAACTATTCCGTTGGATATCATATCAGAAAATTGGCACATCCACCGTGCAATCACGGGCGACCGCGGGGGTGTGTATGGGAACCTATATGTTTGCGTTACCCGGATCGACCGGGGCATGCAAAGATGCCTGGGACGAAATTCTGACCTATCAGCTTGATATCCGTCATCGGCCGTGCAACTTCGTCGAGCTCATGCCGCGTCTTCTTGAAGAATAGGGGCGCACGCCGTTCATATCCGTTGCCCGTGATCCCCGAATTCCCTAAATAACAAGGACTTCCGATGGAATTTATCTCGGATCCGTTTTTCTATGTTGTCGGCATTCCCGCCGTCTTGATCGCCGGTGTTTCAAAAAGCGGCTTTGGCGGCGGGCTCGGTGTTGTGGCTGTGCCTTTGATGGCGTTGGCGGTATCACCACAGGCCGCCGCGGCGATCATGCTTCCCATCCTGTGCCTGATGGACCTTGCAAATGTCTGGGCCTACCGTAACCGCTGGGATCGCCGGAACATGAAAATCCTGGTGCCGGCCGCATTGCTGGGCATTCTTGTCGGGACATTGTCCTTCAGCTACCTGAACGAGGCGGCCGTCAAATTGATCATCGCGATGATCGCAATCATCTTTACCCTTGATCATTGGCTCCGTGGCCGAAAGGAAACCGGTGCACCGGGCAGGGCAACGATTGGCAAGGGTACAGTTCTTGGTGCGCTGGCAGGTTTCACCAGTTTCGTTGCCCACGCGGGCGGGCCACCGGTATCGGTTTATCTGCTGCCGCAACGAATGGACAAATCGATCTTTGTCGGCACGACAGTCATGTTCTTCATTGTCGTCAATTACGTCAAACTGATCCCGTATGCGCTGCTTGGGCAATTCGATGCATCCAACCTCGGAACATCACTTTTGTTCGTGCCGATCGCGCTGTTCGGGACGTGGCTTGGCTTGTGGGCGCATGACAAAGTCAGTGTCAAATTGTTCTACCGGGTTTGCTACAGCCTTTTGTTCCTTACAGGGATTAAGCTGCTTGCAGATTCGATCCTCGAATTTACAGCCTGAACATCGCATCGGTTTGCGCGGTACTTTAACGCTCTGCGCTAACTGTCGGCGTGTCGATCAATGGTTTTGATGTGATGTATTCACTCGCGTCAGGGTGGAAATGGCATACGCCAATTAGATAGCCGTGTGGTCCGAATATAATCCTGTATTTACGTAATGGTATAAGTGGCTTATTAGATATCAGTGCTGCAAAGACAAGCAGAATGGATGGCGAATAGAAGCACGCGATCAGCAGCCAGGAGGAAACCTGATGCGCATATGGGAGCTTTATTTAAATGCCAGAAAGAATTCTGCAGGTTGCGACAGCAATTTCCGGGCAAGCCAATGATAAAATTACCGAAATCAAGGCCGTTACACGGGCAACACGAACCCTTGCACTTAATGCGTTGATCGAGGCCGCACGCGCAGGCCAAGTGGGCCGGGGGTTTGGCGTTGTTGCCAACGAGGTCAAGGAAATCTCTCAACGCGTGAACGTGATTACCGAAGAACTTGAAGACATGTTTCTGACGCTTGCCTCCGATCTGGAGAAAACAGCGCAGACGGTTCGTGGTGATCGTTTTGCCGACCTTGCCCGTTATTCTGTCGAATTGATGGACCGCAACCTGTACGAACGATCTTGCGATGTGCGCTGGTGGGCAACCGACGCAGCCGTGGTCGATGTTTGCGAAAATCTGCAAGATCCGACGTTTGCATTGCGTGCATCGGAACGGCTCGGTGTGATCCTCGATTCCTATACTGTGTATCTTGATCTTTGGGTGGCTGATCGGAACGGCAACGTTATTGCCAACGGACGCCCGGACTCCTATCGCGTCATGGGGCAAAATGTTTCTGATCAGGGCTGGTTTCAGGAAGCATTGCGCTGTCGCGATGGTGGACATTATGCCGTCGCGGATGTGGCAGCCAATTCGCTGTTAAACAATGCCGCAACACCGACTTATGCAACCGCCGTGCGCCGGGGCGGTGCCGTTGATGGCGATGTGATTGGTGTTTTGGGGGTTTTCTTTGACTGGGAAAGCCAGGCACCGATGATCGTCAAATCGTTAAACTTCAACGCGGAAGAACGTGAACGTACCCGGGTGATGTTGATCGACGCAAAAAATCGGGTTCTTGCTGCATCCGATGATCGCGGCGTGCTCAGCGAAACATTTCATCTGCGTGTCGATGATCCTGCCCGTGGGGCCTATCTGCTTGAAGACGGATCCCTTGTGGCCTACGCCTTGACGCCAGGTTACGAAACCTATCAAGGGCTCGGCTGGCGTGGGGTTATCGTGCAAACACCACGATCGGAAAATGCTGCCGCCTGAACGTCGACGTCTAGGCAAACGGCGATATCGATCTGCTAAACGAAGACGGGTACCTTGTGTTGGTGCCCGTCTTCTTTTGTTTTGTGCTCAGGTGTTTGCGCTTGCCCCTTGGCATGAAAAGAGATAACGATGCTGTCACTTTATTGATAAAATGTCATCGTAGCTGCCTTGAAGGATGAAAGCTGTTGGAACTGATCCTTGCCAAAATTGCCGTGTCTATCGGAACGGTGCTGGGGCTTTCGATGCTTGCAGAACGGGCAGGGCCGCGTGTCGCCGGTGTGTTGTCAGGTTACCCGCTGGGAACAGCAATCCTTTTGTATTTCATTGCAGTCGAGCAGGGTGTTGCCTTCGCAAGTGAAAGCGCGGTGTACGCCTTGCCCGGCCTGATTGCGACCTTAACCTTCCTCTATGCCTATTTCATTGTGTCGCTCCAATGCGTGCGCCTGCCTGTCTTTCCACAGATTCTGCTCAGCTCGCTCGGGGCGTTTGTCACTTATCTGTCTGTCTCCTGGTTGTTTCAGCTCGCACCGATGAGCTTGACGCAGGCGGCGGTGATTTTGCTGGTTGCGATCGTTGTCGCACTGATCCTTTTCCGTAAGATCGAGAATGTGCGTATTCTCAATCGAGTTCGCCTGACCAAGCGGGTTGTTTTGCTTCGCGCTTCACTGGCGGCAATCATCGTTCTGGTCATTAGCGGCATGGCGGCGTGGATTGGTCCGCGCTGGGCAGGATTGTTGTCAGGTTTCCCCGTAACACTCTATCCCATGATGCTGATCCTTCATTTCACCTATGGGGCAGAACCGGTGCATACGGTTATTCGAAACTTTCCGAGGGGAATGGGGGCGCTCTGGGTTTATATCCTTGCCGTAACCCTTGGTTATCCTGTTCTTGGGCTTGGCTTGGGCACGCTGTGTGCCTTCGGGGCTGCCACCGTCTATTTGGTCGGGTACACCACTTTCGTCTGGGTCCGCCAAAAGTCCGTGCAAGCAGCGCAATGATCTCCTAACATTCAGAGAACACGACAATGATGGTCGGTCAAATCGACCGCACACAGGGAGTAGTCGCTGAATGCAGCAAGTCCAGTCACTGGTACGGGCGTTAAGTATCCTCAACGCGCTTGCCGAAAGCGAAGACGGGATGACCCTGACCGAAATTTCTCATCAGGTGAAATTGCCGCCCTCGACAGCACACCGGTTGCTGACCACCATGCAGCACGAACGCTATGTATCGTTCGAGGGGGAGCGCACCCTTTGGTTCGTCGGGGTTCAGGCTTTCAGCGTCGGCAATTCATTTACCAAAAATCGCAATCTTAGCCAGATCGCGCGCCCCTATATGCGCGCACTCATGGAAGACAGCGGTGAAACGGTCAATCTTGCTGTCGCAGACGGTGGGGAGGTCATCTTCCTGTCGCAGGTTGAATGCCGCAAAATGATGCGCGCACTCGTCACACCGGGCCGCCGGGCTTTGATGCACTGCTCGGGCGTTGGCAAAGCCTTGCTTGCCTTTTTGCCGGAAGAAGAACTGCACTCGGTCGTAGCAAAGCACGGGTTGCCAAAAATTACCGAACGAACCCTGATAACCCAGGAAGCTCTTGAAAAGGATCTGGAGCGTTGCCGTCAGCGCGGTTATGCCCTTGATGATGAAGAGCATGCGGTTGGTCTGCGTTGTGTGGCGGGCGTCGTCCGTGATGAAACGGGTTTGCCAATTGCGGCATTATCACTTTCGGGGCCTGCAGCCCGTATTCCAAACGACCATATCGAGCAATTGGGCCTTAAAATACGCCGTGTCTGCGCCGACCTGAGCCGCGAATATGGAGGAAAGCCGGTCTAAAGAACGGCGTTCTTCCGCAGACCAAAGTTATCGCGCTAAGTAGGATTGCTGTTTACATACCCGGGCAGGAAACGCCTGTTCCACCGAGCCCGCAATAACCATCAGGATTCTTGTGAAGGTATTGCTGGTGGAAGTCCTCGGCATAAAAGAATTCCGGTGCCTCGGTGATTTCGGTTGTCACGTCGGCTTGACCTGCTTCTTTCAGTGCGGCGTTGTAATCCTGACGTGACTGAACAGCCGCTTCCCGTTGTTCAGGCGTAAAGGTGTAGATCACGGACCGGTACTGTGTGCCGATGTCGTTGCCCTGACGCATCCCCTGAGTCGGGTCGTGGTTCTCCCAAAACAGCTTCAAAAGCGCAGAATAGGACGTTACCGCAGGATCAAAGACGACCAACACCACTTCGGCATGGCCTGTCATGCCGCTGCAAACTTCGCGATAGGTCGGGTTTTTGGTGAAGCCACCGGCGTACCCAACAGCAGTGCTGTAAACGCCTTCAGCTCTCCAGAACAAGCGTTCCGCCCCCCAGAAGCATCCCATGCCAAAGACGGCAATTTCCAGATGATCCGGGAAGGGGCCCTTCATCGGATGGCCAGTGACGATATTGGCATCGGCAACTGGCAGTGCTTCGTCGCGCCCCGGAAGCGCGGTGTCAGCGGTTGGCATTTTGGGTTTGTCTGATTTCAGCACGGAGAACATGTCTTAATATCCCGAAGAAGAATTTGCGCTCATGCCTGCAATGTACTCCAGACGCGGACAATAGCAATTCCCGTCTTGATCAAATGTCTTTGAACATTCTTTTGGCGACACCACCAATCATGCTGATAATCCGCACCAAAAGTCCATGGAACGGCAAGATGGAATGGCTTTGCACAGGTTCAAGCATTTGAAATCGACAGCTTTGATGCTGGTGGGGGCGATCAGTTTGCTGGTCGGGCTTTTGTTCCTGCCATTGCCGCCACCATTTTTTGGCATGGTGTTTATTGCCCTTGGTATTCCATTGCTGGCAGCGGGATCGAAACGAACGCGGCGATTTATCCAGCATCTGCGTTGGCGGTATTACCGGCACAACACCAAGATCGAATATTTTTTGGGAAAGATGCCCGGCTTCGTTCGAAGACACGGTCGGAAAACCCGCCCGGATGGCTTGATGCGGTCTGAGAAGATGGCGGCATCCGCCAGACAACGGTCTAAGGACTAACGCGTCGAACCAGGCAATCCGTCCCGGCAGATTTCAAGCTGTTGCAAGCCTGCGTTGCCTCGGCAGAGGAAGCATACATTCCGGTCAGCAGGCGGAAAAACAGACCTTTGCCTTCAATCGCGATGCTGACGACTTCATGGTCTGCGGCCGCCAGTATGCCATGCGATGCGCTTTGGAACTTCGTCCATGCATCTTCCGCACGTCCGCGCGAACGATACGCTGCAAGCTGAACGGCGTAGTAGGGGCTATCACTTTGCGTGGTTTGGCTGGTCGCAGTTTCCGCTGGTGTTGAGTTCCCAGTTGATGGCGCCATCGCGTTTTGTGTTGCCACCGGCTCTGTCGAGGTGATCGGAAGTTCGATCATTGGTGCTTCGGGTTTAGGGTCAACAATATCAAGTTCGCCCTGTTCAGTCGGGCGCGCGTTTGAGGTGACCATTGCACCCTTATGTTCGGTTGAGGCTGCATCGCCAGCAATCGTCGGCGCAGCAATAACGGGAACCGGTGCCGCGGTTTGCACTGACTGACTGGCCACTGGTGCAGGGGCTGCAACCGGGGCAAGTTTAGAAACTGCCGTTTCCGTTCCACTGCTCGCCGGCCCATTGGTTAGCTCAGCTGCGGGGACGGGCTTAGCTGCAGGCGTCGCACTCGGTGCAGCGGCCTGTCGGTCAACCCGTGTCAGTCGCGCCGTGTTTTCGCTGACTTCCATCTCCATCCGAACCACGGGACTGGTGGGGGCTTCGGGTTCAGCCTCTACCACGCCACCAGTTTCATAAAACCGGCGATCACGTTCGACCTGTGGCGGATTGGGTAATTCTGGACCTGGTGCAACCGTGGCGGATGCGACAACGGCATCTATTTCTTTGGATCGCGCATATTCCGGAGATGATGCATCAAGCGTGACAAGCCGTCGTTGTGCGAGGCTGTTGATGCTGCCTGAAAGTCGCACACCTTGGCCGCAATCAAGATCGATCTTGGCGTCGGGCGGCGTCGCGGTCAGCCAAACATAAAGCTTGCGCGCACTTTCATAGTTGCCGTCCATGTCATATGAAATCGCCTGAAGGAAGTTATCCTCGGGGCTTCGATCAAGTGAAATCGGTTCGGATGGGGTGGAGCCATCCTTCGCCATACCGGTACCATTGGAAGCGGTGTGGCCGAAAAACAAACCACAGGCGGCCCGGTTAAAGCTTGTTTTTTCCGCCGCAGGCAATTGTTCGTTCGATGGAGAACTTAGTTCTTGCGAGGCAGTGGATGAACCGAACCAAAGGCCGGAAAAATCAGAAGTGCTGCAAGCAGTCAGGAGCGGCAAGAGAGCTGCGGCAGTTATTCTTCCCCAGTTGCGTCGACGGGGAGTGTTTGTTGTCGCAAACCTGATTTTCACGCTTCACCTGATCATCGCTGTATCACAGAAAGTTATATCTTTCATCGCCAGCAAAAACAACTCCTGCTAACGCAACGATGATGATCAGCTGTCTTTGGAAATCAGGGACATAGCAAGTAAGCGGTATCGCATTCAGAAGGGTGGCGCAGCAGGCAGTTAAATCACCGCATGGCCAATGGAACCATGATCCCGATAAGCAGGATCAGAACGGTTACGGCGATGACGATATTTATGATGCCTTTTGTTGCCTTGTTTGCCGTTTCACGCGTCATGCCACGGCTTTGAGAAGATCGGCCGGACGCACCCGTTGCACCGCCGGCGTTCTCGGACGTCAAAATCTTGATGACCTGCTTCTTTTCCTTGCGGGTATCTTGGTCGTACTTGTTTTCAACGATCCGTACTTCAGAATTGCCTTTGCTGCTGATCGCATCCTTGGCAGTCTTCAGGGCAGAACTGTAGTCCGATACCGGCTCCAGCTCCATCAGGTTTCCGGTCTTGCGCAGGCAAACCACAGTATAACTTTTGCTAAGTGCCGCGTCGGTCATCTTTATTCCTGTTTTTTCGTGTACAACTTTGACAGACATATGGCGTGTTCGCGCAAAAATAAGAACCTATCCTAAAGAATAGGTTCTCTTGGCGGACAAACGGGAGAGATCAGTTCGTAATGCTGCTGGCCAGCGTTTTGTACTCTTCGCAGTCCATGCCACAAAGCTGTTCCAGTCGCGCAAGGTTTTCCTGAGCCATTTCAGGTTTTCCGGTCTGAAGGAAAAGTTCGCCCTGATACTCAAGAGCGCCGACATGTTCAGGGTCAATCATCAGGGCGCGTTCATAGTTTTGCGCGGCACTGTCAAAGTCACCCATCTTGCGCTGGCTGTAGGCAAGGTAATTGTAAAGATCGGCATTTTCCGGATCTTCTTCGAGCATGGTTTCAATCTTGTCGATCGCCATGTCGTACATGCCGGTATCAACAAGCTCCGTAACAGCGGAAAGGTCGGTGCCTTCCGAGCTCCAGCTGTCCGAACTGCCCATTGCAAAAGCGTTGCCTGCCAGAAGCGGGGCGGCAAGCATCATCATAACAGCACATACCTTGATCATTTTTGGGGTTTCACCGTTACGGTCCATCGTCGTACCTTTCTGTGATCTGGTTTGGCATTAATACGTGTGTCGGGACGCGCTGAAAGTGTGATTTATCACAACTGAACGTTTTTCCTGTTCACTTGTTGGTGAGAATTATGGCTTTGAAAGGGCGTAATCTGTGGGGGTGATTGAAACTCTTGCGTTGGGAATGGGCGGGGCCTGGGCCAGTGGTGTAAACCTCTATGGCACGGTGGTTATTCTTGGTCTTCTGAACAATTTCGGGCTGCTTGATTTGCCGCCGGAGCTTCAGGTCCTGGGAAGCTGGTGGGTGCTGGCACTCGCTATGTTCCTTTATCTGATCGAATTTGTGGCCGACAAGATCCCGATCATCGATAGCGTCTGGGATGCCATTCATACCTTCATCAGGATTCCTGCTGGCGCACTCCTTGCCGCAGGCGCCATGAGCGGCCTTGATACCGGCATGGGCGACGGCCTTCAAACTGCGATTGCCTTGCTGGTCGGCGGGACGGTGGCGGCCGGGAGCCACTTTACAAAGGCTGGCAGCCGCGCGGCAATCAATACATCGCCTGAACCGTTTAGTAACAGCATTGCCTCAGTCGCCGAGGATGTCGCCGTATTTGGCGCGCTGTACACGGTCGCTTTCCATCCGGTGGTTTTCTTTGTGCTGTTTGCCCTGTTTGTTCTGCTTCTGGTCTGGCTGGTGCCAAAGATCTGGCGGTTTATCGGGCAGGTGTTTGGCAATGCACGTCATCCATCCGTGGCCTATGCCCAAACGCGTGCGCAACAGGCAAGCCCCGGTACGGGGCTGCCAAAACTCAATCTATCCGGGGCAAGCGGATCAGCTTTGCCACCATCGGACAAACCCAAACTTCCGCCTGAATAAGGTCACGTTGAGCCAAAAGAAAAGCCCGCAAGTATTTAACTTGCGGGCTTTATTGGTTGTGTTTCTAACGTCGATCAGAAGTCGGCTTCGATCACGCGATCGCGGATTTCGGCCGCCATTGCATCACCAAGTTCATCAATGCCAAACGTCTTCTGGTGCTTGAACCCAATGCGACGGACCGAAGCAGTTTTTTCTTCGGCTTCGCGTTTGCCAAGCGCAAGGATCATCGGGACCTTTGCATGGCTGTGTTCACGGACCTTGTAGTTGATCTTCTCGTTACGGGTATCGAGCTCAACATTCAGGCCCTTGGCTTCAAGTGCTGCCTTGACTTCATGGGCATAGTCGTCTGCATCATTGGTAATGGTGCAGACAACCGCATGAACCGGTGACAGCCACAGCGGCAAACGACCGGCATAGTTTTCGATCAGAATACCGATGAAGCGTTCAAGCGATCCAAGGATCGCACGGTGCAGCATGACCGGGCGGTGTTTTTCGCCGTCTTCACCCATGTAGGATGCATCAAGACGTTCCGGCAGAACGAAGTCAGCCTGAAGCGTACCGCACTGCCAGTCACGACCGATGGCATCACGAAGCACGAACTCAAGCTTCGGTCCATAGAAAGCACCTTCACCCGGATTGACTTCAAGTGCCAGACCCGCTTCTTCAGCCGCTTCGCGAAGGGCTGCTTCGGCCTTGTCCCAAATCTCGTCAGAACCGGCACGCACTTCCGGGCGGTCGGAGAACTTCACAAGAATGTCGGTAAAGCCGAAATCCTTGTAGACCGATTTCAGAAGGTCACAGAAAATCTTGGTTTCGGAGACAATCTGGTCTTCGGTGCAGAAGATATGGGCGTCATCCTGAATGAACTGACGGACACGCATGATGCCATGCAGGCCGCCAGACGGCTCATTGCGGTGACAGCAGCCAAATTCCGCCATACGCAGCGGCAGGTCACGATACGACTTGCTGCCAAGGCGGAAGATCTGCACGTGACACGGGCAGTTCATCGGCTTAAGCGCCAGAACCTTCTCGGGATCATCTTCATCCGGGGTCGTGGTGAACATGTTCTCGCGGAACTTTTCCCAGTGGCCGGATTTTTCCCAAAGCACACGGTCGACCAACTGCGGCGTACGCACTTCCTGATACCCGGCCGCATCAAGGCGATCACGGATATAGGTTTCGACCTTGCGATAAAGCTTCAGCCCCTTGTCATGCCAGAAGACAGAGCCCTGGGCCTCTTCCTGCATATGGAAGAGGTCCATTTCACGACCAAGGCGACGGTGGTCGCGCTTTTCTGCTTCTTCAAGCATGTGCAGATACGCATCAAGGTCTTCCTTGCTTTCCCAGCAGGTGCCATAGATACGCTGCAGCATTTCGTTATCCGAATTGCCACGCCAATAGGCGCCGGCAACCTTCATCAGCTTGAAGGCCTTGCCGATCTTGCCGGTCGACGGTGCATGCGGACCACGGCACAGGTCGATGAAATCGCCCTGGCGATAGCAGGTAATGGTCTCGGTTTCCGGAAGGTCGCGGATGATCTCGGCTTTGTATTTCTCACCTTTATGAAGGAAGAACTTGATCGCCTCGTCACGGTCCCAGACCTCGCGTACGATCGGTTCGTTGCGTTCGATGATCTTGTGCATCTGCTTTTCGATCTTGACCAGATCGTCCGGCGTAAACGGCGTTTCGCGGGCGAAATCATAATAGAAACCGTTCTCGATAGACGGGCCAATCGTGACCTGCGTATCGGGATAAAGTTCCTGGACGGCTTCGGCCATGACATGCGCACAATCGTGACGGATCAGCGGCAGAACTTCCGCATGGCCCTTGGTCACGATTTCGATAGTCGCGTCAGTGTCAATCTCGCGCGCGAGGTCGCGCACTTCACCGTTGACGATGATGGCAAAGGACTTCTTTGCCAGCGAAGAACTGATGCTTTTGGCGACATCGAAACCCGATACGGGGCCGTCAAATTCGCGCACGGCACCATCGGGAAGGGTCAGGGCAATCATGGTTGGCTCAACTCTGCTTTATCTGCGGGCATAATTCAGGAATGCACATATAGGACCCGCATGTTTACGCGGGGTAAATGCACAAGAAAAGGAATTTCAGGATGAGGTCAAGTTCGCTCTTTGAAAAAAGCGACTTTCGGGACAGCACGAACCGCCGCAACGCCAATCAGGCGTGCAGTGTTTTCGGCGGTATTCAACTTTTTGTCGGCAAAGCCGTGCATTGATACTATCCCGTAAGGTGAAGACTTAATATAACAGGACAAACTTGTAGAGCAAGACGCAAGCCTTTGCCAAAGGCAGGTTTTGTTCAACGCATTATTACGGCGCCACCAACGCCATCGAAGGGAGCCCCAAATGTCGAGCCCTGAAGTTCGCCGGAACATCATGATTTTGAGTCTTTGCGTCGCGTTGTCTGCCAGCGCGATGTCGTTGATTTTCACGGTCGCTGCAGTGATCGGCTTTTCGCTGGCCAGTGACAAATCCCTCTCAACCCTGCCAGTCGCCTTCATGATGATTGCCATGATGGCGATGACGGCCCCGTCGGCGGTTGTCATGGCCAAGATGGGCCGAAAATTCGGGTTCTGGATGGGGGCGACCATTGCCATGATGGGTGCAGTGTCGGGTATGGGCGCTGTTTACTACGCCAATTTCTGGCTGCTTTGTGCTGCATGTGCCTGCATTGGTGCTGGCAATGCCATCGCCATGCAATACCGTTTTGCCGCTGCAGAAGCCGCGCCGGCTGAATTTCGTGCGCGTGCGATTTCCTACACCATGCTGGGCGGGCTTGCCTCGGCCTTTATCGGGCCGAACCTGGCAAGTTTTGCTCGGGACTGGTTTGAGACCATCCCGTTTCTTGGCACCTTCGTTGCCCTGATCGGCTTGCAGTTTCTGTTGGTGATTGCCATTGGTCAGCTGCGCTTGCCCGACATGCGCGGCCACAAGCATCCTGAACCGGCACGCCCATTATCGACCGTAATGGGTCAACCCGCCGTTATTGTTGCGATTATTGCAGGTGCGCTTGGCTATGCGGTCATGAGTTTTGTGATGACGGCGACCCCACTTGCGATCCTTGATTGCGATTACGCGTTCGGTGATGCCGCCTTTATCATTCAGTGGCACGTGGTGGGCATGTATGCGCCCGGTTTCTTTACAGGGAACCTGATCAAACGATTTGGGGCGCTTAAGGTTATTCAGGCCGGTGCAATCCTGAACTTTGCCTGTCTTGCGGTTGGTCTTGCCGGACAGGACCTGATCGGCAATTTCTGGGTGTCGCTTGTGTTGCTCGGCGTTGGTTGGAACTTCATGTTTGTCGGTGCGACGACGTTCCTGACCGAAAACTACCGTCCGTCCGAACAGGCGCGGGTGCAGGCGATCAACGAATTTTGCGTATTTGGCACCGTTGCGATTGCATCGCTGTCGGCAGGAACGATCTATGCCGGATCGGGATGGGGGACGCTGCTTTACAGTGCCGCTTTGCCGGTTGGTCTGGTGTTGCTGATCGTTGCGACCTTCGCGATCCGACGTAAGGCACAAGCGGCCTGAAGACAGAACTTTGATAGATAAAAGAAAGGGCCGCACATGCGGCCCTTTTTCGTTGCTGTGCCGATCAGTGATGACCGCTCAGGATATCGAGCGCGTGCGATCGGAACTCCCGATTATAGAGAACCAGCGTCACCCAGGTCGCACAGACAATGAAAGCAAGGGGATGATAGAACCACCCCAATGCCGAGAGCGCAAAGAAATAGGCGCGAATTCCGCGGTTGAAGTTGTGGGCGGACATCATGCTCATGCGCGATGCGCGCGCTGCCGCGCGGGCCGCATCGGGCGCGTCGGCTTCAGGGGCGGCGCCGATCAGGATGGAACAATAATTGGACAACCGAAACGCCCATGTGAATTTGAAGAAGGCATAGATAAAGATCACGATCAGCAACACCACCTTGCATTCCCACACAGCCGGCGTGGTGACAGCGGCAAAGGGCAGGGCAGAGACAGTTTCAATCGCCTTGTCGGTATAACCCAGGAGCGCCATCAGGCCGATCAGGACCAGAATGGTGGTCGAGGAAAAGAAACTGATGCCGGTGATCAGGTTGCTGGCGATTGATGTATCAACCATACGGATATCGCGTTTAAGCATCTGTTCCATCCAGCGATGGCGATTGCGTGCCATGTGGGCGGAGATGGAGTTACGGCGTCGCGAACTGGCATCGGCAAAAATCGTGTAACCAACCCACCAGGCAAACGCCCAACAAATTGCGACAACATCAAGAAGCGTGAAGGTGGGCATAACGGGTTCCATTCAAAGCCGTTCCATCAGATTTATTCTAATCCTAGTGATAATGCGCTATCGTTCGCAATATTGTTTGCCACGCAATGTGATGGATGCATAGCAGATCGTCATGTCACCAGTCCGGGTTGAGTTTTCCCGCAATCCAGAGTATCAGCAGCGCAAATTTTGATTGGAGAGCGACATGAGCGATCTTGAAAACGATCTTGGCGACGACATCGACTTCGAAGAATTCGAAGCCCATACTGAAAAGCTGCTGGAAGACGGTCGCACCAAAGACGACCTGTTCGAGTTCATCGGTTTCATGAACATCAACGAAGTTGGCACGCACATGATCGCGGCCGAAATGGTGCTTGATGAAGATGCCATCGACCAGATGAGCAAAAACCTGCGCAAACTTGAAATCGATCTTTCACCCCTTGGCGAGCTTACCGGCGGCCTTAAAGGCGGCGAAGACGTCAAACGCGCCCTTGGTGCCCTGTTCCTCGAACTGGTCGAGCTTTGCGAAATTGATGAAGATGACGAAGACGCGGGCGAGCTCTCCGAAGAAGCGCTGCTGCTCTTGAACTTCATCAAACGCTTCAATCCGCAGATGCGCCGCCTGACGGTTGCATTGACCGACACCGATGATGACGATGTGTCCTGCGAATATGAAGTGACCAACTGGTAAGCCAGGGCTTGCCGTTCGGGCAAAAATTAATGTAGCTAAAGGCAGGGCATAGTTCCCTGCCTTTTTCTGTTTCGGAGCCACCACCGTGACCGCCTTGCGATCGACTGCCGCAGCCCAACGTCTTCAATCCTATCAGGACCGCTTTGCAAATGGCGAGGAGCCGATGCCAGAAGCCGTAAGCCTGCGTGCCTGGATCGATGAGAACCGTGATAGCTTTCACTCGGTCATGGAATGCGACCTCAAAACATGCGCGAAGATCGTTTACGACTTTTCTTCAAACGGCGATGTGGTGATTGGTGGCGAAAGCGATCCGGCGCGCCAGACCGAAATCATGTGGCAGCAACTGGCCGATGCCAATGCCCCGGTTGGCATTGGGCGTTATCGCGAGGACCGGATTTGTTATCAGTCCGAACAGTTCAAAAACGATGGCGAGGCCCGCAGTCAGCACCTTGGCATTGATCTGTTCGCACCGGCATACACGCCGGTCTTTGCACCGCTGAACGGCGTTGTGCACAGCTTTGCCGATAACAACCTGCATCTGGATTACGGCCCGACCATTATCTTGCAGCATGAACCGGCTGAAGGCATCCGGTTCTATACGCTATATGGTCATCTCAGCCGCGAATCCCTGGACGGGCTATACAAGGGTAAGGAAATCACGGCGGGTGACCTTCTGTGTCGGTTTGGCGATTTCCCGATTAATGGCGACTGGATACCGCATCTGCATTTTCAGATCATCTTTGACATGCTGGGGCGCGAAGGGGACTTCTTTGGTGCCGCCAAGCCGTCAGAATGGGATATCTGGGAAAGTATCTGCCCAAACCCGAACCTGATCCTGCAAATGCCTGAAAACGTGACCGCGTCACGGGAAGGGGTATAGATGCAACCGCGTCTGAAAGCCGGGTTGTGGGTGCGCGCGCAGATCGCCATTTGCCAGTCGAAACTGATTACGGCGATGGTGGCCCACAAGGGCAACGAAGATGCCGGGGCCGTGCTTGTGAAGCTCAATCGGTTTGATGCAGGGTGCTTTGTCTATTCACGTGTGACGACACTTGATGGGGAGCTGGGCTGGATGCTGGTGGCCGGTGGCCCGGATGGGGGCCGCGAAACCGAGTTTGTCTGCGATGAATATTGGCGGAAACAAATTGGCTATGATCCGGATGTCTGGGTGCTGGAAATCGAAGATCACAAGGGGCAATACGAACTTGATGCCCCGGTTGTGGATTTCTGACAGGCGGTTCTGAAAAAAGAAAAAGGCTGGCAATCAAATGCCAGCCTTTACGTTTTGCATCACGCGCAGGCGATTGCTTATGCGGTGCGCTGCAGCAGGTGGTAACCGAAATCGGTCTCAACCACGTCAGACGTCGAACCAACTTCCATGCTGAACGCAGCGGCATCGAATTCCGGAACCATCATGCCACGGCCAAAGAAGCCAAGGTCGCCGCCCTGCTGGCCGGACGGGCAGTCAGAGTTGGCTTTTGCCAGTTCTGCGAAATCGGAACCGTTTGCGATCTGGTCTTTCAGCGCGTTGATTTCGGTCAGGGCTTCGTCTTTGGTGCGGGTGGCGGTCGAACGTGCCGAACCGGCATACATCAGAAGAATGTGCGACGCGCGAACTTGTTCACTCATAATGGGTCCTTTCATCCGTCAAAACTTGCAACCGACGGATTTTCTGCAAGATTAGAAGTTTATGGATAACGCTAAGGGTCCAAATCCATGTACAGCCGTATACTCCTGTACATAGGGTTGGACCCTAGACATTGCCCATGCCTTGTGGCTTGTTACGACAAATCGAACCGAGATGAAAGAGAAGAGGCAGATTGATGCTTGCTGTTGTGTCCCCGGCCAAGAAGCTGGATTTCGAAACAGACGTCCCGGAAATGTCTGTTTCTCAACCCGCATTTCTGGACGACACCGAACAACTTGTTGATGTCGCGCGCAAAAAAAACCGCAGCGATCTGATGAAGATCATGGGAATCAGCGAAAACCTTGCCGATCTGAACTATCAGCGTTTTCAGCATTTTTCGCGTCCGTTTAATAGCACCAACGCCAAACCGGCGATCTTTGCATTCCGCGGTGATACCTATGTCGGCCTTGATGCCGATACCATGAAGGCCGACGACATCGACTGGGCCGAGGATCATTTTCGGATGCTTTCGGGCCTTTATGGCCTTCTGAAGCCGCGTGATCTGATGCAGCCTTATCGTTTGGAAATGGGAACGCGCCTTTCCAACCCGCGGGGCAAGGACCTTTACGCGTTCTGGGATGATAAGCTTTCAAAAGAAATCAACGCGATTACCAAAGGTCACAAGGACCGTAGTCTGATCAATCTCGCCTCGAACGAGTATTTCAAATCGATCAAGACCAAGGTCCTTGATGGCCCGGTAATTACGCCTGTGTTCAAGGAAGTGAAGGGCGGTACGGCCAAGGTTGTCGGCTTCTCGGCAAAGCGTGCGCGTGGCATGATGGCACGCTATATGATTGACAATCGGCTCGAAGACCCGCAAGAGCTCAAGAAGTTTAATGTTGATGGCTATCGCTATCAGGATGACCTCTCGACCGAAACAGAGTGGGTCTTCACGCGTATTCACGATCAGTAACACCAATTATTCCGGTGAAACCATATGACCGACGAGCATCTTGAACAGCTCGAGGATGAGAATGTCTTACCAGAGGCGCATCCGTTTTCTGGCTATCTGCGCACGTTTTTCCGTGGGCCGGGCCGTTCGCGCAGTCTGACCCGCGAGGAGGCATTTGATGCGTTCTCGATGATCCTGCGCGACGAGGTCGAACCGATCCAGCTTGGCGCATTCCTTTTGATGCTGCGCTACCGTGCTGAGACGCCCGAAGAACTGGCTGGCATGATCGAAGCTGTGCGCAAGGCCGCGCGCCTTGAACCGGATGAAGACAGCAAAGATGACGCGCTTATGCGTCCTGCGCTGGACTGGCCATCCTATGCGGCCGGTCGGACCCGTGGTCTGCCCTGGTTTGTGCTGTCGGCGCTTCTGCTGTCGCAGAATAATGTTCCGGTGCTGATGCATGGCTATAACTCGCATCTGGTCAACGGGATCAGCACAGAAGTTGCCATCAAGGCGCTTAAGCTTCCGATTGCCATGTCTGCAGAAGAAGCGCGTTCTGATATCGCATCGAAGGGCTTTGCGTATCTGCCGCTACGTCACATGCATCCCAAGCTGCAAGAGCTGATCGGATTGCGTCCGCTTCTTGGATTGCGTAGTCCGGTCAATACGTTACTGCGTTTGCTTAATCCGTTGCATGCGCGTGCAGCCTTCCTTGGTGTGTTTCATCCGGCGTTTCTTGATGTCCATCGTGAAACCGGCAAGCTCTTGGAACTTCCACGCATCGGCGTGATCAAGGGCGGTGGCGGCGAAGCCGAAAGAACACCCTATAAGCATGTCGATCTGCGCATGCTTGATAATGGGGAGCTCAATGATGTTCGCTGGCCAGCATTGCTGTCAAAAACCGAAAAGGATGGCGAAGACCAAAGCCCTGTGTCGCTGAAGCACTTCCTAGCTGTCTGGCGTGGCGAGGTGGAAGATATTCCCGCCGAAGCCAAGATCAAGGGTAGTGCTGCCATGGCAGCCTTCCTTGCGGGCAAGGCGGATTACATGGATGAGGCAGAAAGCCTTGTGCAGGGCTGGTGGGATAATCGCGACCGTGATGTTGGCTGATGTTCTGCGCCTAAGTGCGATCAAATAAAAGGGACGGGAAACCGTCCCTTTTTTAATGCTCAGAACGATGATCCGGGCTCTTTGAGAAACGCCACTTCCTCTGGCGTCGATGGACGGCCCAATATTTCATTGCGGTGTGGATAGCGGCCAAACCGGTCAATGATCTTTTTGTGTTTCAGCTCGAACTCGTAATTGTGTTCAAGGCCGGGCTGTGAAAACAGGTCAACCGCCACTTCATGAATGATTTCGGATTCCGAGTGCATATAGGGCATATACAGGAATGCCTGTTCCTGCGGTGTGACCAGTTTGCGATCCAGCCCCAACGAAACAGCTTCCTGTGCCAGCACCAATGCCATTGGATCTGATGCAAAGGACTGTGGCTGATCGCGGTACATATTGCGTGAAAACTGATCAAGAACGATGATCTCGGCAAGTCGTCCATGGGCGGTTTTGCGCCAGTTAAAAAGCTCTCCGGTCGTGGCGGCGTCGTGAAAATCGGCAAAGCGTTCCGTGATATGGCGATCCAGTGCTTCATCCTTGATAAACCACTGTTTTTCTTCGAGTTCCTTGAACCAGAAAACAAGAACCGTTTCAGGTTTCATAATGTTTCCACCCATCTGATTGCAGGCTTTTGCGGCCCGTCGGCAAAATTGCGCGTGATCTTCGCGCCCGGTTTAAGGCGCGTCAAGCCATCCGCAAAAAGATTGTCATGGACCATGGGGCAGGGAGTTGACAGCAATCCGTCCGACGTGGATTATGACATTGTCTTTGGTGTTGATCCGATTGGATCAACTTAAAAGGGAACGTGGTGCGTCATGTATGACAAAGCCACGGCTGCCCCCGCAACTGTAAGCGGTCAGAGCATTGCATATGCCACTGGTGCAACCCGGGAAGGCGCATTGCTTTTCAAACCGTGAGCCAGGAGACCTGCCTTTGACTGCCGGGTGCCGATTGCCCGGTATGAAACTGTTGGACGCCGGGGTGAGCGTCAGGTTGCAGGGGTACAAACGGTCTTTTGAAGATCCGCAATCTTGCTTCCAGCCATCCTATCGTTCTTTGTCCTGACCCTGTGCGTTGGGCCTTTGGCCTGCGTGCATCGTTTGAGAAAGAGACGATTATATGTTGAAGACCCTTGGCAGGCTTGCGATTGCAAGCGCCTGCGTGCTGTCGGCGACCATGCCGGCCCATGCGCATTTTCAATTGGCCTATACGCCGGACGTAAACGTGACCAAGGCCGGGGATCAGCCGGTGAAGCTGATTTTCTGGCACCCGTTTGAAAACGGTCATGTCATGGATATGGCCGAGCCGCTTGACTTTTATGCGGTTAACCGCGGTGAGAAAATTGATCTGAAATCAACGCTTTCGCCGATTACCTTCACCGGAATTGCCAACTCGGCAGCGGCCTTTGACGCAACTTTGACTCTGCGCCGCAGCGGTGATTACGTAATGGTGGTGGTGCCGACGCCGTATTACGAAGAAAGCGAAGATATCTTCATCCAGCAGATCACGAAATCCTATGTGAACCGCAATGAAATTCCGACCGACTGGATGGAACCGCAAGGTCTTAAAACCGAAATCCTGCCGCTTAATCGACCAACCAACATCATTGCCGGTTCGACCTTTACCGGCCGAGTGTTAAGCGAAGGCCAACCGGTAGTCGGTGTTGAAGTCGAAATCGAATACATGGCCGCAGAACCCGATATGGCCAGTAACACACCCAAAGGGCCAACGGCATCGCCAATGCCCGGTGGTGCGGTTGTGGCCATCTCCGATCAAAACGGGTATTTCACTTTTGGTGTCCCCAAAGCAGGTTTTTGGGGATTTGCAGCACTTGGCAGCGGCCCTGACAAAGAATTTCAGGGCAAGGAACTTTCACAGGATGCAGTCCTGTGGGTTCGCGCCTATGATGTGAAATAGGCGAGGGACAAAACAGATGCATATTGTTGATGGTGCGCTGGCACCGGAAGTCTTGATTGGCGGGGGTGTTCTCGCAGTTGCCGGGCTTGGACTTGGTCTGCGGAAACTGCCAATCGATAAAATTCCTGCTACCGGGGTTTTGTCGGCAACATTCTTTGTTGCCTCGCTTATTCATGTGCCGGTGGGACCATCCAGTGTGCATCTGATCATGAGTGGTCTTGCCGGGCTCGTGCTTGGCTGGACTGCGTTTCCGGCACTTTTTGTCGGTCTCTTGCTTCAGGCGGTTTTCTTTGGCTTTGGCGGCCTGACGGTTCTTGGCGTCAATACGGTCAATATCGCCTTTCCGGCTGTGCTGGCGGGGCTTTTGTTCCGGGGAATGGTGTCGCGCAGCAGCCCGGTCGCAGCCGCCGTCCTTGGTGGATGTGCCGGTGCGTTTTCCATCGGACTGACAACGGTGTTTGTCGCGATTTCGCTTGCGCTCAGCGGTGATGCATTTGTTCCGGCGGCCAAACTGGTCTTCTTTGCCCACATTCCGATCATGGTGGTCGAAGGGTTGGTGTCAGCGGCATCGGTGTATCTGATCGCCAAGGTAAAACCGGCCTTGTTGCAGCCCGCCGATCAGACATCGGGTTTTGAGATGCAACCGGCAGCAACTTTGCGTGCAAAGCAGGCGGGCGAGGCATCCAATGGCTAGATCACTCATGCTGGTCGTTGTGCTTGGCATGCTTGTGGTCGGCGCAGAACCTGCACAGGCGCACAAGGTTATCGCATCTCTGTTTCCAAGCGGTTCGGACATCGAAGGTGAAATCGTTTTCTCCAACGGTGTTATGGCCGAAAACACGCTTGTTGAGATCTTTGATCTTGATGGCAACAAGATTGATGAAGTTACCACCGACGGCGACGGTTTCTTTATCTACACGCCAAGCCAACAGATTGATCTGCGTTTTCGGGCCGATCTCGGGGCAGGGCACGTTGCCGAGGCAACCTTTGCCATTGCGGACCTGACGGGTGTTGATGGGACTGTACAAACAGCACCGTCAAAGGCGCCGACTGCATCAGGCGTAGGATCAAACGCTGGGCCTGCAATT
Organism: Thalassospira sp. ER-Se-21-Dark; assembly: GCF_017922435.1. NCBI lineage: Bacteria > Pseudomonadati > Pseudomonadota > Alphaproteobacteria > Rhodospirillales > Thalassospiraceae > Thalassospira > Thalassospira sp. ER-Se-21-Dark. The sequence goes on from NZ_VDEZ01000002.1 coordinate 627,767, forward strand.
ACCCGTGAACAGGAAGAAATCATTGCGACCATCGTGCGTGACGAATTGCGTCCGCTCAGGCGCGAACTCACTGCCTACAAGGAAAAGAATGATCTTCAATCGATTCTGGGCGGCATTGGCTATATATTCGGTGCCTTCGGGATCATTTATTACATCGCTGCGCGACGGCTAAGAGCAAAAGCACCAAACGCATGAGCCACCTTTTCGGACATGACCAACCCCTGACCGTTCAGGCGCGTGGCGGACATTCACCGTCATTCGTCGGAACGTTTGACCCAAGGGTACGGGTGGTCGCGGCCTGTGTATTTGCAATCGTCGTGGTGGCCCTGCATCAGATCGAATTCGCACTGGGTGCCCTGATATTTGCCGCCATTACCATGAGCCTGACGGACTTGCCGCTGCGCGTAACCCTGAAACGCATGGCAGCGATGGACGGCTTCATTATCGTCATGCTGGTAATGTTGCCGTTTACGACCCCCGGAACACCGATGTTTTCGGTCCTTGGGGCAGAGGCCAGCAAGGAAGGCCTGATGCATGCTATCCTTGTCGGCATACGGGCCAATGCGGTTGTGCTTATGATGCTGAGCCTGCTTTCGGGTATGACGCCGGTGACACTTGGTCACACGCTATATCGTCTGAAATGTCCGCCGGTTCTGGTGCATCTGATGATGTTTACGGTGCGCTATATTTCGGTGCTTCATGACGAATATCACCGGCTCCGCATGGCGATGAAACTTCGCGGGTTTAAGGCCCGCAACAATGCCCATACCTACCGGTCTTTTGGCTATTTGTTTGGCATGTTGGTGGTACGATCGCTTGAACGGGCCGAACGTGTGCTTGAAGCCATGAAGTGCCGCGGATTTAGCGGCCATTTCCCGATGATTGATGATTTGGCATTCAAGCGTCGGGACGGCGCATTTGCCGTTTTCTTTGTTGCCCTGATTATTGCCCTTGTCCTGATGGATCGCATGTATGTCGTCGCTTATTGAACTGAATGATATTTCCTATGGCTATCGGGCAGGGCAGAATGTGCTCGATCATGTCAGTCTGACACTTGATCCGGGTGAACGACTGTTTCTTGCCGGGCCGAATGGGGCTGGCAAAAGCACGCTTTTGCGTATTCTTGTCGGCCTGATTAAACCGCATGCGGGCGAAATCCGTGCCTTTGGCACCCCGCGGGTGACCGACGCAGAATTTCACAATTTGCGCTGCCGGGTTGGTTTTATCGTGCAGGACCCTGATGACCAGCTGTTTTGCCCGACCGTGATCGAGGACATCGCCTTTGGCCCGCTAAACCTCGGTGCCAGTCGTGAAGAAGCCCTTGCGATCGTGGATGAGGTCCTGGATCAACTGCATCTCAAACACCTGCGTGAACGGATTACGCATGAGCTTTCCGGCGGTGAAAAACGGCTGGTTTCTGTGGCTGCTGTCCTTGCAATGAAGCCCGATGTTTTGCTGCTTGATGAGCCGACAAACGCGCTTGATGAAGAAAACCTGCGCCGGCTTGAAGAAATCCTGCTGGGGCTGCCACAAGCCATGATCCTTGTGTCGCACGATCCGCATTTCAGACGGAAACTTGCAACGCGGATTATTGAATTGCGCACGGGAAAAGTGCTTCAATTGCCAGACAAGAAATGCACGGCCGGCGAACGCGCCAACCAGGCCGAGGCCGCATCCTGAGGACCATGTGCCTTGGACGAGCATGAAAGGGCGGTGATGACATCAAACCTATCCCCGTTTTCCCAACCTGCCTTTCGCCATCTGTTTTCCGCCCAGATTACGTCCCTGATCGGGACCGGGCTGACGACGGTGGCGCTATCGTTGTTGGCTTATGACCTTGCCGGGGATGACGCTGGTCGGGTGCTCGGTTCCATCCTCGTTTTGAAAATGGTGGCCTATCTCGTGATCGCGCCGGTGGCTGGGGGTATGGCCCATCTGTTGCCGCGTCGGATGTGGCTGGTCGGGTTGGATGTACTGCGCGCGGGGATTGTGCTGTGTCTGCCCTTTGTTGATCAGGTCTGGCAGATTTTTGTCCTGGTGTTTGTCGTAAACGCGGCCTCAGCCGCCTTTACCCCCGTGTTTCAGGCGATCATCCCGGAAATTCTCCCGGATGAAAAGGCATATACCAAGGGGCTTTCTTACGCGCGGCTGGCCTATGACCTTGAAAATCTTGCCAGCCCGGCCTTGGCCGCGGCCCTTTTGGTTGTCTGGTCGTTTGACAGTCTGTTTTTGGCCAATAGCCTGACATTTGCAATCTCGGCTCTGCTGATCATGACCGCGCAGATCCCGCAGGCCGCACCAACGGATCGGACTGGCGGCATTTATGCCAATACGGTGTTTGGCATTGTGGCTTATCTCAAGACACCGCGTTTGCGCGGGCTTCTGGCTGTATATTTCGCCGTGTCATCGGTTGGGGCAATGATCATCGTCAATACCGTGGTTCTGACCCGCGGCATCCTTGGTGGGACAGAGTTGCTGACGACAAGTTTTCTGGCCTGTGCCGGCGCCGGGTCAATGTGTGCGGCATTCCTGATCCCGCGGTTGATCGAACGTGTTGGTGAACGCCATCTGATGTTGGCGGGTATTGTCGCAGCGGCGGTCGCGATGTTGCTTGGCGGTGTCTTGATGATCTCAGATTTGGCGTCTGTCTTCGCGTTTGCAATTCTGTGGCTGATTGCCGGGGCAGGTACAACATTTGCCCAGACCCCCGGCGGACGGCTTGTGCAACGTTCCGCCGGGGACGGGGATCGTTCTGCGTTCTTTGCGGCCAACTTCGCGTTATCGCATGGCGGTTGGCTGTTTGCTTATGGCATCGTTGGCTGGCTTGGAAGTTTGGCGGACCTGTCAGTTGCTTTTCTGGCATCAGGCGGCATGGCAATCGGTTCGGTAATTGTTGCTGTGATGCTCTGGCCGAAGGAAGACAGGCTTGAAATCAAACACAGTCATCCGGGGTTTTGGCACGAACATCCGCACGACCATAACGACCCGCATCACGTCCATGTTCACGAGCATGCGGCCGAAACAGACAAGCATCGCCATCGGCACTTCCACCCGCCTGTAACCCATAAACATCGCTTTGTGATCGATAGCCATCATACAAAATGGCCGATGGAAAGCGGTGATCGCGTCTAGGTAACTCGCGCTAACACCGGAATGTGAGGAGAACTCACTTTTGCGTTTTGCCGGGCGCGTGGTGACATTTCAAAAAGTATGAGGATATGAATTCGGGTGACTCCAAAGCGCGCCTGAAACAACAGACTTGGCCTCAGGTTGTTTTGCGTTATGGTTTTGCAATCCAAACAGGGAGGGCGGGTTATGGAAGTTGTGTATGTATCAGCAGACGGGCAAGAACACTGGATTGATGCCAAAATCCGCCCGACATCAACCCTTGATCAGGCGATTGTGCATAGCCGGCCCGGACAAATGATCCGGATGATTGCGGGGGATTATTGCTTTGATGAACCCTTGCGTTTCCCGTGCAGTGGGACGGCTGATCAACCGATCATTGTGCGCGGCGAACCCGATGCGATAATCGACGCGGCAAAGCTTCCTGATCCTTCGGTTTCGGCAAGCAATCCGGGACGGGATGGTTATGCCGTTTTCCAGTTGATTGATGTCGCCCATATCCGGCTTGAGCTTTTTACCATCAAGCGGGCTTGGCCAAGTGCTGTTTATATCGAAAACAGTCAACATCTGGCGTTTCGCGACCTTGATATCAGTGAGGGCACCTATGCCTTTTACGCCAACGGCGAGCAAACCCGCGGCATCTCGATCACTGATTGCCGTTGGGTCCAGAATCCCGATATCTGGCGTCAGATTCGCTGGGATGAAATTCACGACGGAAAGGACGAAGACGGTAATGTGATCGAGGTCGAATATCGCTACCTCAACGGGGCGTTCTTTGGATCTGATGATATTATCGGGGATGTCGAAATCATCCGAAATGATATCTGCGATTGTTATAACGGCGTTCGGATGGATGTGTCCCAGCATAATCTGGATGCCCCCGTGGGCAGCTTTAACCGCGATGTCAGGATCTTTGACAACCGGTTCAGATATATCCGCGATAACCCGATAGAGCCCGAAGCAACCGCCCTCGGCTGGTGGATCGGCCGCAACCGGTTTTATAATTGCCATAAGCTGTTTTCGCAGGACGGTGTTCGTGGCGGGTTCTGGTATTATTTTGGCAATATCTGCTGGTTTGACAGCCGACCGGGCCCAGAAGGGGACGAAAATAACGGCGGCGCTGTGTTCAAACTGGGCAAGGGCGGTTCAGTGGCCCAGCCGGATTATATTTCCGCCTGCCTGCACAACAGTTTTTTCCTGCGCCAGAAATACATCAAGAAGGGCACGACGCGCGGTCTGATCAATGCCCGCAATGCGATTGAACATGCTGATCCGGCAAAACTCCCTGAAGACCTGATGCCACTGGATCAGACATTCTTTGGCCCGACCGACAAGCTTTCTCTGTCGGCGGATGGTCCATTGCCTGTTTCGTTTGAAGGCGATCTTGCCAACCATCCGACATATCCGGTGGTGTTTGCGCCCTATGATGGTGTTTTGCGTGATCCGCGCGTTTCCGATAGCCCGTTGTTCGAAGATGGGCTGTCCGGGCGGTTTGATCTTCGTGCGCAACATCGCGAAGGGTATTGCGACACACTGAGCATCCCGATGCCAGATGGTGGGACATGGTTGTCTCACCGTGCATTCTGGCCAGGTGCATTGACAGATGGGGAAGTCTTTGAGGGACCGGACTATGTTCCCGTCGATCTGAATTACGTTCGAGGTTTGCCTGTTTACAATGATTGAAAGGACGTCATCGTAACGCCCGGCACCCGGTGTTATGGGCTTACGTATGCGTAAATCAGTTGACTGGGCTGTCGGAATGTTGCGATGGTGACGCACCGCATTCAACAAACAAGAAAAAACATGAACGATAAGCTTTATAGCATTACCGAGCTGGCCGAAGAATTCGACATCACGCCACGTGCGATCCGGTTTTACGAAACCAAAGACCTGCTTGCACCACAGCGTGCCGGTGCGACGCGCGTCTATAATTACCGTGACCGGGCGCGGCTGATGCTGGTGCTGCGTGGCAAGCGTCTTGGTTTCTCGCTTGAGGATATCAAGGAATATATCGATCTCTATGACGCAGACCGCAGCCGGACAGAACAGCTTGCGCATCTGATGCTGGTCGGACGTCGCCGGATCGAAGAGCTTGAACAGCAGCTTGAAGACGTGCAGACGACCTTGCAGGAACTTCGCACGATTGAGAATGAAGCAATTGATTCGCTTCGTGAAAAGGGTATTGACCCGGATAAGGCCGTTGCCGATATCAAGGCCAAGCTTGTCGCAGAAACCGCCTGAAATTATTGACGCTTCTGCCTGAAACGAAAAAGCCCGGTGTTTTACCGGGCTTTTGTTCTTTAGTGATGGTGGTGCGGCTTATTCCGGGGCACGCTGCAAGGGCAGCGTGACTTCAAACACCTCTTCATCCGGGATGAATTTGCGGCTGAAGCCAAGGCTTTCGCAAAGGGTCAACATCCGACGGTTATTTGGCAAAACCTGACCGATGAAGGTTTCTGTTCCCTTGCGACGGCAGAATTCGATCATCTTTTCCATCAGAATGCGGCCAAGCCCGCGCCCCTTGATATCGGAACGTACCATAATCGCGTATTCGGCTTTCTCGTTGTTCGGATCAATCACGACCTGAACGATACCGTGAATTTCGCCTTCCTGGTCACCGTTTGGCAGGATGGCAAGGAAGGCCATGTCGCGATCGTAATCAAGCTGCGTCTGACGGGCCATTTCCGAATGCGGCAATTCACGGACCGATCCAAAGAACCGAAAGTGAATATCTTCCGGGGTTAGACGCGACATAAATTCGTAGTGGGCCGGTTCATCTTCGGGCTTGATCGGACGTAGCAAATAGGTCGTCCCATCATCCATCACCACCTTTTCCTTCAAATGGCGCGGGTAGGGATGAATGGCCAGGCGCTGTTCGTCGCTTACAACCTTCGGGGTTACCTTGATACGGGCATCAAGCGCAATCACACCTTCACGGTCGGCCAGAAGCGGGTTCATATCAAGTTCGACAACTTCGCCCAACTGCACAACCAGCTGCGAAAGCCTTACTAAGGTCATGTAAAGTTCTTCGAGGTTAACCGCCGGGACATCACGGTAACCCTTCAGAAGTTTATGAATGCGTGTGCCTTCAACCAGTTCACGGGCAAGCTTCATGTTGAGCGGCGGCAAGGCCATCGCACGGTCCCGGACCACTTCGACTTCGACACCGCCATGCCCGAACAGGATCACCGGTCCAAAGATCGGGTCGGTGGTCATGCCAACAATCAATTCACGCGCACCGTCACGTTTGACCATCTCCTGAACGGTGAAACCGCGCAGGCGGGCTTCCGGGAATTTCTTGCCAATAACGCGCTGCATTTTTTCGGCAGCGGCACGGACTTCCTCACCGTTTTCAAGGTTCAGGATCACGCCGCCGACATCGGACTTGTGGCTGATGTCATCCGACAGGATCTTGAGTGCGACCGGGCGGCCGATCTTCTCTGCCTTACTAACCGCGTCGTCAACATCAAGGGCGGCATAGGTTTTGACCGTATTGATGCCAAAGCATTCCAGAACCGACTTTGCTTCCGGTTCGGTCAGCATGTGACGTCCGGCGTGAATGGCGGCATGAATGATGCTGCGTGCCTTGTCGACATCCGGTGTGTAATCGTGCGGCACCGAAGGCGGTGTTTCCATCAAAAGTTCTTGCAGCTTGCGGAAATTGACCATGTGCTGGAAGGCGGCGACAGCATTTTCCGGCGTACGGTAGGTCGGAATACCAGCCGCATAGAACATGTTACGCGCCTCGGCCACGGTGGCTTCGCCAACCCAGTTGGTCAGAATGTTTTTCTTGCTGTTCTTGATCGTGTCGATCACACCCTGTGCGACTTCGACAGGGTCGGTGATGGCCGTCGGGGCATGCATGACCAGCAAGCTGTCGATATTCTTGTCCTTCAGGACAACGTCAATGGTCTTGGCATAACGTTCACCCGGTGCATCGCCGATGATGTCAACCGGGTTTGCGTGCGACCAGGTCGGCGGCAGGACTTCATCGAGGGCTGCAATGGTTTCGTCGTCAAGGTGGGCCAACTGGCCATGTCTTTCGATCAGGGCGTCAACCGCAAGCACCCCGATCCCGCCACCGTTTGTCACGATGCCAAGCTTGTCACCGCGGAACGGGCGCATGCGCGACAGCGTTTCAGCAGCAGAGAACATTTCACTGACCGTGTACACGCGCAAAACACCGGCACGTTTGATGGCAGCATCGAAAACGTCATCGGCACCGGCAAGCGCCCCGGTGTGGGATGCGGCCGCAGCTGCACCCTCGGCAAAGCGACCGGACTTGATGCACAGGATCGGTTTGTTACGCGATGCGGCACGGGCAGCAGAGATAAAGCTTCGGCGTTCGTGAATGGACTCAATATAAAGCATGATCGCCCGGGTATCGGGATCAGAACCCAGATAGTCGATGACATCGCCAAAATCGACGTCATCACATTCACCCAGCGAAATAAAGTGGGAAAAGCCGATTCCACGTGCAGCAGCCCAGTCAAGAACGGCGGTACACAGGGCACCTGATTGCGAAACAAAGGCTATCTTGCCATTGCCAATGCTTTGATGGCTGAAACTGGCATTCAGGCCGATGCCCGGCACCATCAGGCCAAGACAGTTCGGACCCAGCAGACGCATTTTCTTGGAGGCCGCGATATCAAGCATCGCCTGTTTGACTGTGCGGTTGTCATCATATTGTTCCGCACTCAGGCCCGCGGTCAGGACAATCGCCGCAAGGCAGCCTTTTTCCGCCAGGCATTCCATAACCGGAACGACACCTTTGGGCGGAACACAGATCACGGCAAGCTCTGGCACTACCGGCAGGCTATTGACGTCGGGGTAGGCCAGAACACCACCGATTGACTGACTGCGTGGGTTCACCGGCATGATCGGCCCGTCAAATCCACCCGCAAGCAGGTTCTTCATAATCACGCTGCCAACGGAGTGCGGCCGATTGGAAGCGCCAATCACGGCGACCGATTTCGGTTTAAACAGATGATCGAGGTTGATTGTACTCATCGCCAGTTTGCGCCTTGTCCTGTGTGGGCAGGCCAGATTTTGGCCAACTCGCCCTATATGGTGATGCATGCGCTGTTTTTTCAGCACACCATCATGATGCAGTGCGATATTTTAGAGCGATGCCAATTATATTGATTTGCTGTGCATCAATAAAGCGCTGCCAACACGAAGTTTTTATGGCAGTGCGATGCAGCAGACTACGGGAAGCGTGAAGTGCGGAGATCTGGCGTCATGATTAAAGCACGTGACCATGATGCCCGTCGTCAAATCGTTCGGACTCTTCAAGCCAGGCTTCCACTTCATCCTGTGAGCTCATGGCGAGCGCGATTTCAAGGTCGGCTTGGACATGGGCCAGGCTGTCGAACATCGGGCACCAGCCAAACGCCTGTATCCGGGCATCGGTCGTCGACGAGATCGTGAACAGATCCCCGTCAATCGGGTGTACCAAGCCATGAATGACCCCGCCTTCGCCCGTAATCAACCATCCGCGGGTCGGTCCGGACAGGGTGGCGAGTTCAACTTCGCGAAGGTCGATTTTGATGGTTTTCATGGGGTAAACATCCGTGTTTTGACGTTCAAAAGCAAAAGGGACCGAACATTACGTTCGGTCCCTTTTTAATTGGCTCCGGCAGCAGGACTCGAACCTGCGACCCAATGATTAACAGTCATTTGCTCTACCAACTGAGCTATGCCGGATCAGGTGCCGCGCGTCTTTCGATGCGCGTGGCAGGTGTATAATCAAACAGCCCGAAGCCCGCAAGACCTTTTTTGAGAAAATCCGGCCAAAATTGCGTCTTTTTTCAACAGGGTCGCGACAGGTTATCGGCAGGCGCGATAATGATGGAAACCATTTCCCAACTGGTTGAGTTGGATCGCGTGAAGCGCATCGTGTTCTGTGGTCGGGAAGGAGCAAATCACACTTGGAATAGTTGCGGATTGATATAGGCCCTGAAAGCAAAAACCCCCGGAACTGAGTTCCAGGGGTTTATGGCTCCGGCAGCAGGACTCGAACCTGCGACCCAATGATTAACAGTCATTTGCTCTACCAACTGAGCTATGCCGGATCAGTGGAGGCGCGAGCCGGAATCGAACCGGCGTGCAAGGATTTGCAGTCCTCTGCGTAACCACTCCGCCATCGCGCCTTCGCGTTGGCTGGAGCGGTGTATAGCCTCAACAAACGCACCCCGTCAAGCACCCAATTTTACATTTTTCTGAAGGCTTGGGGATTAGCGCTAAGAAAAAGAACAAACCACCCGGGAAAACTTCCCGGGTGGTCGTAAAAGCATTTGGGAATGTCATCCCACAGTTGGTCTCAGGGCTAACCTTTGGCTTTGCCAAAGCGGTTTTCAAGCCACGGTTTCAATCGTTCCTCGCGGACCTTGCTCGGTGCAAAATCGAGGTTTGCGATGGTACCGAGACTGTTTTCAACCTCAAACGGAATGGTGGTGTTTGGCCCTTCAATGGTGACTTCGCCTTTGGCACCCTTGGTCACTGGCTCGCTGAGCGACACTTTGGTGCCACCGGCTGAAATGTCGATGGTTTGACCACGGATCGATTTTCCGCCAACTTTTACCGTCACTGCAAACTGTGCATCAAAACGTGGGTCTTTGCGGCGGTTCACCTCCGGAGTGGCCGTGCGAACGATTCGAACAAGACTGGTGCGGAGTTCAGCAATGCTTGCATCGACTTCTTCGGCGATCTTGTTCATGTCGGCCGCGCGGGTGAGGTTGTCTTGCGCTTCGGAGGCAACATGACCGATCTTTTCGGTCACTTCGTTCGATGCTTCCGCCGTCTGGACAACGTTACGGGCAATTTCCTGTGTCGCGTCATCCTGTTGACGGACATTGACCGCGACGTTTGATGCAACCTCGTCAACCTTGCGGATGCTTGCTGTCATTTGCTGAACAGCGGACACCACCGATCCTGTAACATTCTGGATTTCACCAAGTTGACGGGTGATTTCCTCGGTCGATTTTGCTGTCTGGTTGGCCAGATTTTTGACTTCCTGCGCAACCACGGCAAAACCTTTGCCCGCATCACCGGCACGGGCCGCCTCGATGGTGGCGTTCAGGGCCAGAAGGTTGGTCTGGGCAGCGATGTCGCCAATAAGTTCTGCGACTTCACCAATGCGATCAACGCTGTCTTTAAGCGACGTCACAGTTTGTTCGGCACTCTGTCCGGCCTGATTGGCTTCAGCGGTAAGGGACGTGGCTTCCTCGATCTGGCGGCTGATTTCGCGGATCGATGCGGCCAGTTCTTCGGACGCACCAGAAACGGTTTCGGCGTTTGCCAAGGCTTCGTGGGCGGCAGCCGCAACACTTTCAGAGTTTTCCGACACGCGTTCGGACGAACCGGCCATGTCACCAGCCGCTTCATTCAGGCGCTGCGTTTGGTCAATGATCGACTGAACAACCTTTTGCAGTTCTTTCTCGACCGTTTCGGCCAATCCGCGCAAGGCGCCGATACGCTGGGTGTTGGCTTTAGCTTCGTTTTCGTCACGCTCCAGACGGTTATAGGCCAGTTTCGCATGGAGGGCGCGAATCTGCTGAGTCAGGGACTTGAAGTCCGGCATTTCAGGAAGCGGGATCAGGTAGGAGGAGTCGTTTCTGGAAATGGCTTCGAAATGGCCTTCCATGACCGCAAGCGGCTTGCGGAATTTACGGATCAACCATGCGCCATAAATAACTGTCAGAATGCCAGCCAACAGGAGTAGGGCGCTAACAATTGCGACAGTGACAAAGAAGTTAGTACGTGCGTCTTCGACCAGTGTGCCAACGATATTGTTCTGAGCAATGGAAAGGTTGCCGATCTGTTCGGTCAGGGGATCAATCGTCTGATACAACTCATCCTTGACCAAGGCATCGAGGGCCGCGGTATCTTTGGCGACAAAAATGCCGCGCAGGCGACTGATCAGTTCGTCTGCCGGCGGGATAAGATTCTGGACCTGTCGGACGATATCGGCTTCTTCCGGGTCAATGCGGCGCCCGAAATAGATATCAAGGTTGTCCTTGATGCGCTTTTCCGCAAGATCGACGCTTTCAATGCCTTCCTGCCATGTAAAATTGCCATTGCGGACCTTGTGCGATGCATCCACGACAAAGACAGCATAGTCATCGGAAACCTGTTTCAGAAGGTTTAGCGGTTTGACACGGTTTTCATAAACGCTCTCAAGTCGTCGCTCTATCTGGAGCTCGCCATAAAGAGCATAACCACCAATCACCAACATCAAAACAAACATCGTCCCAAAGGCTAGGGTGAGGCTACCCTTGATGCTGGCAAGGAAGTTTTTAAATTTCGCCATCGGGCTGGTATCGATGATGTCACCATATTCCAGCCCGACGTTTTTTGCCGCACCGCTGCGAATGTCATAATAGACTCGTTCTGCGGTGTTCTTTTCGGCCTCGGTCGGTTTTGTGCGGATAGAAATAAATCCGTTCACTTCGCCGTTTTCGATGGTCGGGGTGACATTGGCACGCACCCAATAGTGATCACCATTCTTTGTGCGGTTTTTAACAAGTCCCTGCCATGGCAACCCCGCCTTGATGGTCTCCCACAAGTTTGCGAAGGCTTCCTTTGGCATGTCCGAGTGACGGACAATGTTATGGGCGGAGCCAGAAAGCTCTTCTTCACTAAAACCACTGATATCAACGAAGGCCTGGTTCGAAAACTGGATACGTCCCCCGGTATCTGTCTTCGAGACGAGGATATCCTCGTCTTTCATTTGAATTTCGCGATTGGTAACAGGACCATTATCACGCATGTTAGAAGTTCCCCTAGATTGGAGCGTGTCACGTCACGCTGCGCGCTGCTATCGAAAGGTATTTTTGCAAGCAATGCTTACAGTTAGAATATGAAAATATACATAGGTATAGCATTCTTGTTTAGAGATGCATTATTGTGCTCAAAGACATTTTCAATGCTTCGTTTGCGGAATATTGTCATTGATCTGCTGCAAACCGGGTGAAATTGCTTTGCGACGTCATCGCGTGCAGGCCAAAAGAACAGAAAATCCACGACCAAAGAGGGGTTTGCGCTTGATCCATGGTTGTCAGGTGCTTAAGTGCTGACTATAAACAGGGCAATTGCCGCAGCCGTCTTTGGGGACAACAAGAGGACTGTGGTCTGTTTCTCGCGAGAATTTTCAGGTCAGATAATCATGGATTACCAAATCGCGCGCCATAACATGGTGGAAAATCAGGTTCGGACCAACAAGGTTACCGATCCGCTGGTCATTGCAGCGATGGAAGGGGTTCCGCGCGAACTGTTCCTGCCGGAAGGCAAGCGCGGCGTTGCCTATATCGACGAGGATATCGCCGTGGGTGCCGGGCGTTTTGCCATGGAGCCGATGGTGATTGCGCGCCTTATGCAAAATGCCGAGATCGCTGAAACGGATGTTGCCCTGGTGATTGGTGCCGGGTACGGCTATTCCAGCGCGCTGATCTCGCGCGTGGCAGAAACCGTGGTGTCTGTCGAAAGCGACAAGGATATGGCTGCTGCAGCCGAGGCGACCTTCCAGAAGCTCAACTACGACAATGTCATTGTTGTCGAAGGTGATCTGGCATCAGGGTATGCCAAACAGGCTCCTTATAACGTCATCGTCTTCGATGGTGCTGTTGCAGAAGTTCCGGCGGGTATCCTTGAACAGGTTTCCGAAGGTGGTCGTTTGCTCGCCGTGGTGCGTGAACCGGACAAGGTAGGCGTTGCACGGCTTTACGAGCGCGAAAACGGTGTCATCGGGCATCGCGATCTGTTTGATGCGAACATTCCGTATCTTCCGGGATTTGAGCCGGCAGAAAGCTTTGTATTCTGATTGAGGTTTGACGGTGCTCGACATCAGTTGTGCTGAACTTGCGTCACGGCTTGATGCGAATGTACCGATTGCCTTGCTTGATGTCCGCGAAGATTGGGAACTTGAAATCTGCGCGATAGATCAGGCGCTCCATATTCCTCTTTCCCAACTATCGGGAAGGTTGGATGAACTGGCGCCTGATATACCTTTGGCGATCATTTGTCATCATGGCGTTCGCAGTCGCCATGCGGGCCTGTTGCTTGAGGATCATGGATTTAAAGAGCTTTTTAATGTTCGCGGCGGTATAGATGCATGGGCGCTTGAAGTTGAGCGCGATATGAGCCGCTACGATTGAAAACGGCGATGACGGAGAAACGGGGCAAATTACTTTTTTTTGATGCAAATGCCTCTTTTCTTGGAAAATTTTCCTTCCGTCGTTACCATACGTGAAACTGCGCCGGGGTCGGGACTTGGTGTAGGATTTTACAAGGGTAGATAAATGATCAAACGGTTCTTGCTGACCTGCAGTATTCTGGCGACCGGCGGCATTGTTGCGAGCGGCGCTTCTGCAGAAAGCCTGGAAGACGCACTTATCAAGGCGTACCAGAGCAACCCGACACTCGAAGCCGGTCGTGCAGCACTTCGTTCGACCGATGAAGAAATTTCCTCGGCATTGTCAAACTGGCGGCCGAGTGTAAGCCTTTCTGGTAGCGCAGGCGTTCGTGATACCGAAACAGAAGTCAACGGTACGAAAACAGATAACAATCTGACGCCCTATACGGTTGGCCTCAACGTTACGCAGCCGCTTTATCGTGGCGGCCGTACCACGGCAGAAACCGAACGTGCAGAGGCCCGTATCAAGGCTGCCCGCGCGTCGCTGCGTTCGACCGAGCAAGATGTCATGCTGCAGGTGGCAACGGCGTATTTCAACGTTTTGCGTGATACTGCGGTTGTTGAGCTTAATCAGAACAACGTTCGCGTTCTGGAGCGTCAGCTTGAAGCAACCCGTGATCGTTTTGATGTTGGCGAGGTGACCCGTACGGACGTGTCCCAGGCAGAAGCACGCCTTGCAGGTGCAAAGGCCAATTTGATCTCGGCGCAGGGTGCCTTGGCCAATACCCGGGCGCAATATGAGCGCCTTGTCGGGAATCCGCCAAGCGATCTTGAAATTCCCAATGCGCTCTCGGGACTTCCTACAAGCATTTCCGATGTTCTGACGATTGCACAGGGTCAGCACCCTGATGTCTTGCAGGCAATTTACAGCGAAGAAGCTGCTCAGTCTGACATTCGTCTGAGCGAAGGTTCGCTTTATCCGGAAGTAAGCCTTGCTGCCGGTGTTGAGCGCCAGCATGAAGCGTCAAACGATGATTTCACGTCTGATACGGCGGACATTATCGCGTCAGTCTCGATACCGCTGTACCAGCAGGGTGCTGTTTTTTCGAACGTGCGTTCGGCAAAGCAGACCGCCGGTCAGGCCCGGATCCAGATTGATGAAGCGCGCCGTTCAGTAATCGAAAACGCAACCAGTGCCTGGGAGACGCTTGTCACTGCACGTGCAAGCATCGAATCGCAGCAGGCACAGGTATCATCGGCCGAAGTCGCCCTTGATGGCGTTCAGCGTGAAGCATCGGTTGGTTCGCGTACCGTTCTTGATGTTCTTGATCAGGAACAGGAACTGTTGCAGGCACGTGTGGATCTTGTGGGTTCGCGCCGTGACGCTGCGGTTGCCGAGTTTCAGGTTAAGGCTGCCATGGGGGCGCTTAATGCGCAGGTCCTTGGTCTGCCGGTCGAAATTTATGACACTGAGTCCAACTATAACAAGGTCAAGGACCAGTGGTGGGGAACTGATTGATTGGTTGATGGTCGGGGCGGGGTGGCGACATCCTGCCTTCGAACTTGGGTCGGATCGGTCTGGTTAAATGACACTAGTGCGGAAGTTTAATTATGAGTGACGGGCAACAAGAACCTTCCATGGAGGATATCCTCCAGTCCATCCGCAAGATTCTTGCCGATGAGGGGGATGAAGAAAAACAGGAAGCTGCTCCTGAACCCGAACCGACGCCGGAACCGGAGCCAGAACCTGAGCCCGAGCCGGAACCAGAACCCGAGCCTGAAGAAGAAATCGACGAACTTGTGCTTGACGAAGAGCCTGAGGAACTTGAGTTCGAGGAAGAACCCGAGGAACTGGAGCTTGACGAGCCGGAAGAAGAGGAAGAACTCGAACTCGACGATATGCTCGATTTCGATGAAACGCCTCTGGAAGAAGAATTCGACGAGCCGGAACCGGAACCAGAGCCCGAACCGGCAATGCCAGCCCTTTACGATGATGAAGACGACGAACCGCTGATTTCGAATTTGACGGAATCGACGGCCACCGGAACTATCTCGGAACTGGCGCAAGCTGTTGCAAAGAAACGCGCAGTTGCCCTTGGCATCAACGCGGGCCACGCAACCCTTGAGGATCTGGTGCGTGATATGCTGCGTCCGTTGCTTAAGGAATGGCTTGACGAAAACCTTCCCTATATGATCGAACGCCTTGTGAAAAAGGAAATCGAGCGGATTGTGAACCGCGCCGAAGACCTGTAGGCGAGCCGATTTTGACATTCGAGCGGCGCGCCAACGGTGCGCCGCTTTTTCTTTGGATAAACAATTAAACCCGCAGCGGATCAAAAGACCATGTTGGAGAAGACCTACAACCCGGCCGATGTTGAAGGCAGACTTTACGATAAATGGGAAAAAGCAGGGGCATTTGCCGCTGATCCGGCATCCAGTGCCGATCCCTATGTCATCATGATGCCGCCGCCCAACGTGACCGGTAGCCTCCACATGGGGCATGCACTGACATTTACGCTTCAGGACATCCTGGTCCGCTATAACCGGATGAAGGGCAAGGATACCCTTTGGCAACCGGGTACCGACCATGCAGGCATCGCGACCCAGATGGTCGTTGAACGCCAGCTTGGCCAACAAAATGTCACGCGCCATGACCTTGGCCGTGAAAAGTTTGTCGAGAAGGTCTGGGAGTGGAAAGAAAAATCCGGTGGCACCATCACCAATCAGCTGCGCCGTCTGGGCGCGTCGCCCGATTGGCCGCGTGAACGGTTCACCATGGATGATGGCCTGTCGGCTGCGGTCCGCAAGGTGTTCGTCAAACTGCACAAGGATGGCCTGATTTACCGTGACAAACGTCTGGTGAACTGGGATCCGAAACTTCTGACCGCGATTTCCGACCTTGAAGTCGTTCAGAAAGAAGTCAAAGGCCATTACTGGCACTTCAAATATCCGATTGAGGGCCGTGACGGCGAGTTCATCACCGTTGCAACTACTCGTCCGGAGACGATGCTGGGCGATACCGGCGTTGCCGTCCATCCGGATGACGAACGCTATCAGGACCTGATCGGGAAATACTGCATTCTTCCGATTGTTGGACGCCGCATCAAGATCGTCGCCGACGAATATGCCGATCCGGAAAAAGGGTCGGGGGCTGTTAAGATCACACCGGCGCATGATTTCAATGACTTTGAAGTCGGCAAACGCGCTGGTCTGGAAAAGATCAATATCCTTGATGATTATGCGCGCATCAATGATGAAGCACCCGAGGAATACCGCGGCCTTGATCGTTTTGAAGCCCGCAAACTGATCGTTGCAAAGATGGACGAGCTCGGTCTGCTTGAAAAGATCGAGGATACCGTTCACATGGTTCCATACGGTGACCGTTCGAACGTCGTGATCGAGCCGTATCTGACCGATCAGTGGTTTGTAAATGCCGAGGTTCTTGCCAAGCCCGCCACTGAAGCGGTTGAAGATGGCCGCATTCGTTTTGTGCCGAAGAACTGGGAAAATACCTATTTCGAATGGATGCGTAACATCCAGCCATGGTGCATTTCCCGTCAGCTTTGGTGGGGGCACCGTATTCCGGCATGGTTTGGCGACGACGGCGAATTCTTCGTTGAAGAAACCGAGGAAGAAGCCATGGCCGCCGCCAAGGCGCATTACGGCAAGGATGTCGAACTGACCCAGGAAACCGACGTTCTTGATACTTGGTTCTCATCTGGTCTGTGGCCGTATTCGACGCTGGGCTGGCCGGAAAAGACCCCGGAACTTGCCAAATATTATCCGGGCGATGTTCTGGTTACCGGGTTTGACATCATCTTCTTCTGGGTTGCCCGGATGATCATGATGAGCATGTATTTCATGGACGGCAAAGTCCCGTTCCGTGACGTTTACATTCATGCGCTGGTGCGTGATGAGCACGGCCAAAAGATGTCCAAATCAAAGGGCAACGTCATCGATCCGCTTGAGATCATTGACGAATATGGCTGTGATGCGCTGCGCTTTACCCTGACGGCATTGGCTGCACAAGGCCGCGACATCAAGCTTGCCGCGTCCCGTGTTGAGGGTTATCGCAACTTCGCGACCAAGCTTTGGAATGCGGCCCGCTTTGCCGAAATGAATGAATGCAAACCGGTTGATGGCTTTGACCCGGCGGGTGTGAAATCGACCCTTGGTCGCTGGATCGTTGGCAAAACGGTTGAAGCTGCCAAGGCAGTTGGCACCGGCATTGAGACTTATCGGTTCAACGATGCCGCCAGCAGTGCCTATCAGTTTGTTTGGGGTTCTTTCTGTGACTGGTATCTGGAACTGGCGAAACCGGTTCTGATGGGCAATGACGAGGAAGCCAAGGCGGAAATTCGCGCGGTTACCGCGTGGGTTCTTGATCAGATCCTTTTGATCTTGCATCCGGTGATGCCGTTCATCACCGAAGAGCTTTGGGAAAAGACCGCCGATAGTCGTGCCAAAATGCTGATTGCCGAAGGGTATCCGCAGTTTGACGAAGCCCTGATTGATCGTGAAGCCGAGGCCGAGGTCGATCTGGCCATCCGCCTGATTGGTGACATCCGTGGTGTCCGTTCTGAAATGAATGTGCCGCCGGCGGCCGAAGTTCCGATCTATCTGGTTGATGCCACCGACGCGATGAAGGCGGCTGTCACGGCACAAGAAGCACAGGTCAAACGCCTTGCGCGCGTTGCAGATGTTGCCTTTAAGGGACAGGGCGATGTCGAGGCGATTGCCAAAGGTGCGATCCAGACCGTGGTTGATGGTGTGACGGTCTTCGTTTCGGTTGCCGATTTCATTGATGTTGCGGCTGAAAAAGCGCGTCTTGAAAAGGAAATTCAGGACAAGACGAAATACATCAAGGCCCAGGAAGGCAAGCTTTCGAACGAGAAGTTCGTCAGTCGCGCACCTGAGCACATCGTCACGGCCGAAAAAGCCAAGCTTGAAGAAGCACGTGATACCCTTGCCAAGCTCAACGAAGCTTTCGCGCGTATTGCAGCGATGTAGGGTTTCGGACCAATCTGCGAGAAAGGCCAGCCATCTTTGGTTGGCCTTTTTTGTTCTGGGTTCAATTGAACTGTCGTGATGTCGCAAAAATCTTCACCCGATCATGCAGAATCGCTTAGATTGGCGTCGCCCGTTCCTGTGAGCGAACAGAACCCCCATGGAATGACGATTTTCGTCGCGTCCAGTCGATAAGAATGCGCCGGCCCAATGCTGATTGAAGAATGCCCCTATATCGAGCCCGTTGATGCCTATGGCGCGTTTGCGCCATTTGCCGATAGCCATTTTTTGGATTCAGGTGACCGTGACCGGTTCTCCTACATTGTCGTGTCGCCGCTGCATAAATTGACGGCGAAGAACGGGCAGGCGGTGCTGGATGGCTTTGAAGTTCCGGGAAACCCGTTTGACGTCCTTGGCGATCTGTTGGCGCGCTATCAGATTGAAGCGACGCAAGACCTGCCGCCGTTTCAGGGCGGTGCTGTTGGCTATTTTGGCTATGAGTTGGTGCATCAGACAGAGTTGTTGCCCACAGCACCCGACGACTGGCTTTCAATGCCGGACATGGCCGTCGGGATTTATGATCTGGTGATCGCATTTGACCAGATTGACCGGCGGATGTGGCTTATTTCCACCGGCATTCCAGAGACCGAAGGTCCAAAGCGCGATCAGCGTGCAAATGATCGTATGGCGTTGATCCGAAAGTATCTAAGACTTGCACGGCCGCTGATTGATACGCCCGCTGTGCCGCATGTACCAAACGTTTCGAACTGGCAGTCAAACTTTGATCGCGCCAGCTACAAGGCCGCCGTGCAGCGGGTAATTGATTACATCTTTGCCGGTGACATCTTTCAGGCCAACCTGTCGCAAAGCTTCCGCGCAGAATACGCAAGTGATGCCATCCCAAAGCGGTTCGACCTTTATCGTCGTTTGCGTAACATCAGTTCCGCGCCCTTCGGCGCATTCCTGAATTTCGGGGATGTTACGGTGCTGTCAAATTCGCCAGAACGGTTCCTTAGGGTCAGAAACCGGCAGGTCGAAACCAAGCCGATCAAGGGCACAAGACCGCGTGGCGAGACACCGCTAAGCGATGCCGAACTGGCACAGGAATTAATGTTGTCGCCAAAGGATCGCGCAGAAAACGTTATGATCGTTGATCTTTTGCGTAATGACCTGTCAAAAGTGAGTAATCCTCACAGTGTGAAAACACCGGTGATCTGCGCGTTGGAAAGCTATGCCAATGTGCATCATCTGGTGTCCACCGTGACAGGCGAACTGCGAGAAGGCAAAACGGCTGTTGATGCATTGCGTGCATGTTTCCCCGGTGGGTCGATCACTGGTGCACCGAAAATTCGCGCGATGGAGATTATTACCGAGCTCGAGAAAACAACGCGCGGTGCGTATTGCGGTGCCATTGGCTATATCGGATTTGATGGGGCGATGGACACAAACATTGCCATCAGAACGCTTAGCGTAAATGGCGGCAAAATGGCGTTCAATGTTGGCGGCGGGATCGTTGCTGACAGCGACCCGGCAGCGGAATACGAGGAAACGCTTGTTAAAGCCGCCAAGATGTTTGAGTTGTTCGGAATAAGTGCCGGGGATCTGCTATGATCCTGCTGATTGATAATTATGATTCGTTCGTTTTCAATCTTGCCCGCTATCTTGAGGAACTCGGACATGCGGTCAAGGTCGTACGAAATGATGAGATCACGGTGGCAGACGTTCGTGCCCTTAAACCGTTGGCGATCGTCTTTTCGCCGGGACCCTGCGGACCGGATGAGGCGGGAAACAGTCTGGAACTGATCAACGCGCTAAAAACCGAGTTTCCGATGCTTGGCGTCTGCCTTGGGCATCAGTCTATCGCCCAGGCATTCGGTGGAACGGTCAAGCGCGCAAAACGGCCGGTCCACGGGATGACATCATCGATCCGGCATAGCGGGGACGATTTGTTTGTTGGATTAAACAATCCTTTGCAAGTCACGCGATATCACTCGTTAATCGTTGATTTGCCAAATGATGGCACTTTGATCGAGACAGCAACAGGCCCGGACGGAGAAGTCATGGCATTTGCCCATGCGACCTTGCCGATTTACGGTGTTCAGTTCCATCCCGAGGCCGTGCTTACGGAACAGGGCCACGCGCTGTTGGCGAATTTTCTGAAACGTGCTTCCGGGCAGGGAGCCGATAACGATTAAAAGGGACCAGGCTATGCAGGTTTGGATGAATGGCAGTTTTCGTGATCTTGATGAAGCGTCCATTCCGGTAACGGATCGTGGCTTCCTGCTGGGTGATGGTTTCTTTGAAACCATGCGTGCGCACGAAGGGAAAATTGCCTGGCTAGAAGCCCATATGGGACGGCTTGACCATCATGCCGAGCTGATTGAGTTCCCCCTTGACCTGTTGCCCGAGACAGAAGAAGTCGCAGAAATCGTTGCCAAGCTGTTTGAGCAAATTCACCGCAAGGATGCGGTTGTTCGTATGACAGTGTCACGCGGCCCGGGCGAACGTGGATTGCTGCCACCGGGGTCGCCGGACCCGACCATCCTGATTACCGCCGAGCCCTTTGATCCGCTTGACCCGAATATCGGGCTGACCCTGGCGACGTCACAGAAGGTGCGCCGAAACCCGCATTCGGTCGCGGGCAGCATCAAAAGCACCAACTATATGGATAACATCGCGGCCAAACAGGAAGTACAGAGATACGGTGCACAAGACGCGCTTATTCTGTCGGCTGATGGCCATGTGGCAGAAACGACGGTCGCCAATCTGTTCGGGATTATCGGCGAAGCCCTTTGGACGCCGGATGAGGATACCGGGATCCTTTGTGGACTTGCCCGCGATTACGTGCTGCAAGTTGCCGAAGAATCCGAGATTGAAGTGACTTTCGAACCGAAGGCACCAGAAGAGCTCAAAGAGTTCGATGCCGTGTTTACCGCCAATGCACTGCAGGGGCTGCGCGTTGTTGACCGAGTTGATGGCTATGTTGTCGGTGTACCGGCGAAAACCTTCTTTACCGACCTTGCACTAAGGGTGGAAGCGGAGCTATGCGATGGTATAGTAATTTAGGTTGAGTTCACCACTTTAGTGACGTATGTTCAGCTGCAATTCAAACTGGAATGCATATGAACGCGCACACCACCAAACCACCTGTCACAATCAATCGCTTTGTCGAAAGCCTGCGTAAAAACGCGGCCAAAGGCAAAGCGATTTCGTTTGGAATCCTGAATATTCCGGCCGACTTGCGTCTTGGTACTGATGACTATCAGGCCATTACCCGGGATGCTTTCCACAATCTCCCCGAGAACACCAAGGTCCATCGCCTGGAAAACGCCATGGTGGCTTTTGTGCATGCAGGATCGTGGACCAACGACGACAACACCTTTGTCGAGCATATCCGGGAAATTTTGACCGACGTGCTGGACCGTCAGGGTCTTGGCCATATTCCTTCCAATCTCTGGAACCGCTTTGAATGGCCCAAAGATCAGGAGAAGTTGGCAGATTTACTCGGCATCACACTTGCAGAAAGACCAAGCAGTGACGTTTCCGTGCGCTTTGATATGGCTGATATGCTGCGTGGCGCGATCACGACAGAGGCTGTATTTGACTCTTGCCGACGCCAAGCCATCGTCTGTTTTGATGACACCCGACGCGAGGTGTTAGGCCACGAGATCTATTGTTCGCTTGATTACCTGCGCCAAAACCATCTTGCCAGTTTCCTGTTGGAAGGGCCGGGAGAGATTGAAATCCTGTCGCGTGTTTTGGATGAAAAAGTCATGGATGTGACGGCAGCACTGGCACCGTCCATTTTGCCAGACCGACTGCATTTGAACATGCAAATCCAGACCGTTCACAGCGACAAGTTTACCGATTTCATCGCCGAACATGACGGTAAACTGATCGAAAACATGGCCATCGAATTTTCCATGGAGAACGCGATCGCAAACTGGTGGGAATTTGAAGACGCGTGCGAGCTCCTTCATTCCTTGGGAATACAGGTTGGTCTTGACCGTATCACGTTGCCCGCACTCGAATTTCTGTCGCCGCGCAAGATGAATGTCGATTTCATCAAGGTCATATGGGATCAGAACATTGTCGGATCGCGTCGCGCAGAAGTCGCCGAAAGACTGCGAGAGTTTGCTGTTTTGTTTGCCGACCGCAGCCTGATCCTTACACGGTGCGACAGCCGAACGGCGCTTCGCATGGGCCGCAGTCTGGGGGTGGATGTCTTTGAAGGCAGCTATATTGACGCGATGCTTGGCAGCTATCTTCATCGGGAATGCAAATCCAAAAGCAGATCATCGGACAAAAAATGCGCCGTTTGCCAATGGGCGCCGCGCGAAGCCCGGAATAACGGATGCGATTTCCATTTCCGTGCAGGCAAATTGCTTTCAGACATTTAAACCACAAGGTTTTAAGGGTTTTATGGCGTTTGACAACACTGGCGCGCTTTCATAAAGTGCGCGTGTTGATCAATTGTGGTTAACGTTTGTCGTTGAAACACGGCGCTTATTCTCAGGGCAGGGTGAAAATCCCGACCGGCGGTAAACCAGTTTTGGTAAGCCCGCGAGCGCCCACAGGTCGCAAGATTTTTGGGGTCAGCAGATCCGGTGAGATTCCGGAGCCGACGGTAACAGTCCGGATGGGAGAGGATAAAGCGTGACGGTCGTGACAGGAACGCTTTGGCGTGACTGGTATGCCGTCTGCCTGCGACCGCATTGTGACATTTGTCGCAAAGCGGGCCTTTCTTTGTTGCCCTGGTTCGTAAGCCCCATCCGTAGAGGACGGTTATGAATCAGAGTATTAAAAAACAATCCGATCTGTCGATCTTTGGCGATCCGCATGCGCGCATGGAACGTGCGCTTGATGATCTGCGCCAGGGAAAAGGTGTTCTGGTTGTTGACGATGAAGATCGCGAAAATGAAGGCGATCTGATCTTTTCAGCAGAAAATCTGACCAATGAACAAATGGCGATGCTCATCCGCGATTGTAGCGGTATCGTCTGCCTGTGCCTGACCGACGAGAAGGCCACAGAACTTGAACTGCCGCCCATGGTTGCTGACAACACATCCAGCATGGGGACCGGTTTCACCGTCACCATTGAAGCCAAGGTTGGTGTCACAACCGGTGTATCGGCCGCTGATCGTGTCACCACGGTAAAAACGGCCATCGCTGATGATGCAAAACCGAGTGATCTGGCGCGTCCGGGCCATGTCTTTCCGCTGCGTGCGCGCCCGGGCGGTGTTCTTGAACGTCGCGGCCATACCGAGGGTACGGTTGATCTGATGCGTCTGGCAGGGTTCAAGCCGGCTGGCGTGCTGTGTGAAGTCACCAATCCGGATGGCACCATGGCGCGGCTGCCGGAACTGATCGAATATGCCAAGACCCACGATATGGTCGTGATCAGCATCGAGGATATCGTCGCGTATCGCATGGCGATGAAGCAGGCGGCTGAATAAAGCCAATCTGTTGCCATTGATAAAAGAAAAGGGCCGCATCCTGATAGGTGCGGCCCTTTTGCTGTTTTGGTGATCGAACGTGATCAGTCGTCAATCATGCACCAGACCGGTGTGTGATCAGATGCCTTTTCCTTGCCGCGTGGCTCCCGGTCGATGTCCGATGCGCTCAGACGGTCTGCCGCCGCCGGGGTCAGAAGGAGGTGGTCAATACGAAGACCGTTATCCTTGTTCCAGGCACCGGCGCGATAGTCCCACCAGCTATATTGATGACCTTTCGGGTTGAAGGTCCGGAACGCGTCGGTAAAGCCCATATTCATCATGGTGCGCAGGCGTTTGCGTTCAACCGTTGTGCACAGCACCCTTTCGCGCAGTTTCACCGGGTCATAGACGTCCATGTCATCGGGCGCGATGTTGTAATCGCCGCCCATGACAGCGGCGTCACCACTGGCACGAATTTTCTCAAACCGGGTGATCAGGCGATCTAGGAAGTTCAGTTTGTAATCAAACTTTTCGTCGCCAACGGCCGTTCCCATTGGAACATAGATCGACGCAACCCGGACCGGCCGATTGGATCCGATGGTTGCCTCGATATAGCGGGCCTGTTCGTCATCATCGTTGCCGGGCAGGCCGCGTTCGACATCTTCGATCGGGAATTTGGAAAGGATCGCAACGCCGTTATAGGTCTTTTGACCGTGAATGGCGATGTTGTAACCAAGGTCCTCGATCTCCATCGCGGGAAACGCGTCATCAACCGTCTTGGTTTCCTGTAACAGGACCACATCGGGTTTCCCGTCCTGCAGCCAGTCAAGAATGTTTGGCAGGCGTGCCTTGATCGAGTTGACATTCCAGGTGGCGATTTTCATTCGGGCCTCGGCTTTTTGGGTGTTTGGTCAAACAAAACGGGGTTCGCCAATAACGAACCCCGTTTTATAAATCGGTTTGTCGATCCGGATCAAATCGAGAAACTTGATCCGCAGCCGCATGAAGAGGTGGCATTCGGATTGTTCACACGAAAAGCAGAGCCAACCAGCTCACGCACGAAATCAATCTCTGCACCGCCGAGAAGATCCAGCGATACTTCGTCGATCACCATTTTCGCTCCGTGGTTTTCGAAGATACGATCTTCGTCAGTGGTGTCTGAATCGAGCGAGAACTCATACTGGAACCCACTGCAACCGCCGCCAGACACCTGCAAACGCAGCATGGTGTTCGCAGCACCTTCGCTGGCAATCAGTTCCTGAATGCGTTTTGCAGCACTTTCAGTCATTTGAACTTGCCGAGAAGAATCGGTCATTCAACACTCCTTGGTCTTGTCCTGCCGGGGCAGGTGTGTTTGCGATCCTTGATCACATCATAGCATGATCCGAACGCAGTATTTGAGTCAGTATTTAGCGCGCATGGCTGAAATGTCAAAACCTGTAATCACTCCAAACAAGGGTGACTTGCGTTTTGAGGTGAAATGGCTCAAAACAGGCGCCAGTCAATTGGCCGGTCCGGTCAGAACCAGAAATTACAAAGTTCCAAGTCATGAATGTTTTCAGCCTGTTGAAAAGCGACATCGAGAATCAGATTCTCGCCCTTGAAAAAGACGGTGTTCTCCCTGCGGGAACCGACACTTCACGTGTCACGGTGGAGCCGCCGCGCGATGCGTCTCATGGGGATGCCGCAACAAATGCGGCGATGTTGCTTTCAAAGGCTGCTGGCATGAAGCCGCGTGATCTGGCGGAAAAGCTGGCTGAAAAACTGCGTGGCCTTGATCACATCGAAGAAGTCGAGATTGCTGGCCCGGGTTTCATCAATTTGCGGATGGCCGAGCGGTTCTGGCTTTCACAGATCAGCCAGATTCTTGAAGTCGGCACTGCCTATGGCAATAGCGACCTTGGCAAAGGCGAAAAGATCAACGTCGAATATGTTTCGGCAAACCCGACCGGCCCGATGCATGTCGGCCATTGCCGTGGGGCGGTTGTTGGTGACGTGCTTGCCAACTTGCTTGCAAAGGCGGGCTACGCCGTTACCAAGGAATATTACACCAATGATGCCGGTGCGCAGGTGGATGTTCTCGCACGGTCGCTTCATTTACGCTATCGCGAAGCCCTTGGCGAAGAGATCAGTGAAATTCCGCAAGGCCTGTATCCGGGGGATTATCTTGTCGCGCCGGGCAAAAAGCTGGCGGAACGCGATGGTGACAAGTGGCAGAATGCCCCGGAAGATGAATGGCTTGAAGAGTTTCGTGCTTTCGCCATCGTCGAGATGATGGCCCTGATCAAGGAAGACCTTCGTCTTCTTGGTGTTTCCCATGATGTTTTCACATCCGAAGACGGCTTGGTGAAGGCGGGCAAGGTCCAGTCGGCCTTTGAACATCTTGAGAAAAAAGGTGACATCTATGTCGGTGTTCTGGAACCGCCAAAAGGCAAGAAGCCGGATGACTGGGAACCGCGCCCGCAAACCTTGTTCCGTGCAACAGAATTTGGCGATGATGTCGATCGGCCTTTGAAAAAGTCCGATGGCAGTTGGACCTATTTTGCGTCCGACATCGCCTATCACTTTGATAAGTACGAGCGCGGCTTTAACCTGATGATCGACATCTTTGGTGCCGACCATGGCGGGTATGTCAAGCGGATGAAGGCGGCCACCAAGGCGATCACACACGGCGAGGGCGACCTTGATGTCAAGCTTTGCCAACTTGTCAGCCTGTTTGACAATGGCGAGCCGGTCAAAATGTCGAAACGTGCCGGAACGTTCGTCACCCTGCGTGACGTGGTTGAGCGCGTTGGCAAGGATGTCGTGCGTTTCATCATGCTGACCCGCAAGAATGATGCCGCACTTGAATTCGATTTTGCCAAGGTGACCGAACAGTCCAAGGACAACCCGGTTTTCTATGTTCAGTATGCGCATGCACGTGTGAATTCGGTCTTCCGTCAGGCGGCAGAAGCCTTCCCGGGACAAGACCTGTCGGAGAAGACGCTGGCGACCGCGGACCTGTCACTGCTGAGTTCAGAAGATGAAAAGCTTCTGGTGCGCCGCATGGCTGAATGGCCGCGGATTATCGAACAGGCGGCCGTTGCCCATGAACCGCATCGCATTGCCTTTTTCCTGACAGAAATTGCCGCAGAATTCCATGCATTGTGGAACAAGGGACGTGACAACACCGCGCTGCGCTTCATCATTGCCGATGATTTGCCAGCGACTCTGGCACGTCTTGCGATGATCCGTGCCGTTGCCACGGTCATTGCTTCCGGTCTTGAGGTTGTGGGCGTTACGCCTGTTGAGGAGATGTAAGAGATGAGCGAAGAACACGGTGCCGACCTTCATGCAGAGCGCGCAGATCATTACGGATCAGAAAAGCCCGCCAGCAAGAGCATGATCAAAGGGCTGGCTACCGTGTTTCTTGGCGTTGTCGTGGTTGGTGGCGCGCTGGGCGGGGCAGGTTACTGGTTTTATAATCAGGGCCAACCCATTCAGGACGATGGCAATTTGCCGATCCTGCTTCCTGATCCATCACCGATCAAAATTCGACCGGAAGATCCGGGGGGAATGGAAGTTCCCCACCGTGAAACGACAGTCTACGACCAGCTAAGCGACGTTGATCCGGATGCAAATGTCGTGTTGCAGGAACTTCCCGATATGCCGCGCGCACCGGAAGTCTCGGCAACGCCCAAGGCAGCCCAGCCAAATCCAACGGACGAGGCACCGGCAGATGCGGGCGCAACCGAAACAGCGGATGCACCGCAAGCGACCGAAGCCGACGGCAATGCTGAGCCTGCTGTTAAAGCGCCGGAAATTGCAGCTCCTGAATTGACTGACGCCGAGAAGGCTGTTGCCGCTGCTGAAAACCGCACGACCGAAGCCCCGGCCAAGGAGCAAGCATCAACAGAACCGGCACCAGCACCGAAGACAACGGCCGCGGCTCCTGCGTCGGGCGCATTCCGTGTCCAGCTGGCTTCGGTCCGCGAAGAAAGCGGGGCGACTGCTGAATGGAAACGGTTGTCTTCGAAAAACAAAGACTTGCTTGGTAATCTTGAGATGTTTGTGCAACGTATTGAGATCGAAGGCAAAGGTGTCTTCTATCGGTTGCAGGCAGGCCCGCTTGGCGATACCGGGGCTGCAGAAAAGCTTTGTGCGGATTTGAAAGAACGCAATGTGGGGTGCCTCATTGTCCGGCCTTGAAGTCAAAAAGCCACGTGCCTGCATTCTTGGTGTTTCGGGAACGGAGCTTAGCAATTGGGAAAAGGGCTTCTTGCGTGAGGCCGATCCGTTCGGGTTTATCCTGTTTGCCCGCAACATCGAAAACCGTAATCAGGTCCGTGCCCTGACCAACGCGCTGCGAGAAACCGTTGGTAATACCAACGTACCGATTCTCGTCGATCAGGAAGGCGGCCGCGTCATGCGGTTAAAACCGCCACATTGGCGCAGAATTGCACCCGCCGGCGCGTTTGGTGATCTGTTTGATCGCAATCCGGATGATGCTCGCGAGGCGGCCTATACCAGTGCGCGGCTGATGGCGATGGAACTGCGCGAAGCCGGTTTTAATACAACCTGCGCACCTGTTCTTGATCTTCGTCTGCCGGGTATGAGTGACGTGATCGGTGACCGGTCATACGGCGCAGAGGTCGGCAAGGTCGTGATGCTGGCCAGTGCCGTGGCGGCAGGCCTTCTGGATGGTGGCATTGCGCCGATCATCAAACATATCCCTGGGCATGGCCGTGCGACGGTAGACAGTCACAAGGACCTGCCGATTGTCACCGTATCGCACGAGACACTGTCCGAGTTCGATTTTGCGCCCTTCGCGCACATGAAGGACGTGCTGGCGGCGATGTCGGCCCACCTGCTGTTTACCGCCATTGATGATCAACGCCCCGGCACAGTCTCCGCAACTGTTATTCAGGACATCATTCGCGGCGAGATCGGCTTTGACAACCTGCTGATCAGTGATGATCTGTCCATGGAGGCGCTCGGTGGCTCCATCGCCAGTCGGACGCATGAATGTCTGCGTGCCGGGTGTGATATTGCGCTTCATTGCAATGGCAAACGCACCGAGATGGAAGAAGTGGTGTCAATGGCACCGCTTTTGACCGGTACGTCCTTGCAGCGCGCACAGACCTTTACCAACCAAATTGCCACGTTCAAACACGACGCGCCAAGCAGCACCCAGATTACCGATTGGCAGGCCCGACTTGCCGATCTTCTGGCGCCGGTGTGGTCCGCAGGAGATGATCAGAAGTGAATGACACCATTGACCTGATCGTTTCGGCGACAACCTGGATCATTCCGGTTTTGCTGGCCGTTACGTTGCACGAGGCAGCACACGGTTTCGCCGCCAAGCTGTTTGGTGATGATACGGCCCAACGCATGGGTCGGCTAAGCCTTAACCCGATCCGCCATATTGATCCGGTTGGCACCATCCTGATCCCGGGTTTGCTTTTGATAACAGCCGCACCGTTCCTGTTTGGCTATGCCAAGCCGGTACCGGTGGCGTTTCATCGCCTGCATCCGCAGCGTTTGGGCGTGATTGGCGTTGCGATTGCAGGTCCGGCGACCAACGTGGCACTTGCCATTGTATCAATCCTGCTTCTGGTGTGGCTGCCAAGCTTCTCGCCAGCGGTAAATGACTGGCTTGCGACCATGCTTAATCAGTCACTTTGGCTGAATTGCATTCTGGCGGTGTTTAACATGTTGCCGATCCCGCCACTTGACGGTGGCCGGGTTCTGACCGCAATTTCACCGATGCCGATTGCACGGGTCTTGGCGCGTATGGAAAAAACCGGCATGATCATATTGATCGGATTGGTCTTTCTGTTGCCCTATGTCACGACGCAACTTGGTATAGACCTGCCGGTGTTCCAGTGGTTGGTACTTGAACCGGCCAATGCACTGGTCAGGCTTCTGGCAGATATCTTTGCCTGAACGCCGACAGACGCGGGGGATAGTCGGGGATAGATGGCAGACCAGTTCGAATTCGAAATTCCAGATGATGTGTTTGACAAGAAACCGGTCGATGACGAACCGAGCCTTGCCGAACGCCTGATTCTTGATCTGGACGGGTTCGAGGGGCCGCTTGATGTGTTGCTTGAACTGGCACGCGACCAAAAGGTCGATATCATCAAGATTTCCATTCTCGATCTTGCCGAACAATATCTTGAATTCATCAATACCGCACAGGGTTTGCGCCTTGAACTGGCGGCTGATTATCTGGTGATGGCCGCCTGGCTTGCCTACCTGAAATCGCGCCTGCTGCTTCCAAAACAGGAAAGTGACGAGGAAGAACTCAGTGCCGAGGAAATGGCAGAACTTCTTGCCTTCCAGCTGAAGCGCCTTGAGGCGATGAAAGCGGCCGGTGAGAAACTTCTGGAACGCCCCAACTTGGGACGTGATTTCTTTGGTCGCGGCGATCCTGAGGAAGTCCGGGTTACAACGGCGTCTGTCTATGATGCATCGCTTTATGACCTGCTGAAGGCTTATGCGCGGATCATGCTGACATCGGAAAGCAAAACGCTTGAGATCGAGGCATTTGATCTATACGCGATGGATGATGCCATCCAACGGTTGCGCGATTTGTTTGGTCGTCGTGTGGTGCCGACATGGACAAGGCTGCTTGAATTCATGCCGCGCGGACTCGGAACGCCGCTTAAGGCGCGCTCGGCATTGGCGGCGCATTTTGTTGCCAGTCTTGAAATGTGCCGCGATGGCGAACTGGAAATCTCACAAGAAGAGACCTTTGGGCCGATTCTGCTGCGATCACCACAGACTGTGCGGGAAGGGGATCTGCCGCGCAATTATGACTACGACGCAGACACGTTTAAGAAATAAGTTGGGCAGGGGCACTCAATGAGCGAAGAAACGCAGCTTGAAATCGAAGGCGTCGAATCCGGTCCGGAAATTGACTTTCAACATATTCGCATTGTTGAGGCCGTTTTGTTCGCCTCTGCCGAACCGGTCAGTGAGCGGGTGATTGCTGCACGCTTGCCCGAGGGCACTGATGTCACCGCCATCATGCACGCGCTTGCCGAGACCTATGAGCCGCGTGGCGTGAACCTGAAACAGATTGGCGATAAGTGGGCATTTCGTACCGCGATGGACCTGGCCGGGGACCTTCATATCGAGGTCGAAAAGGCCAAGAAGCTGACGCGTGCGACATTGGAAACCCTTGCCATCATTGCCTATCACGAGCCGGTCACAAGATCGGAGATCGAGGAAATCCGTGGCGTGGCGCTGTCCAAGGGGACACTTGATATCCTGCTTGAATCCAAATGGATCCGTCCGCGCGGGCGCAAACGGGTGCCAGGCCGCCCGGTTCTTTGGGCGACAACAGATAACTTCCTTGATCACTTTGGGCTTGAAAGCCGTGATGATCTGCCGGGACTGGCGGATCTGAAAGCAGCAGGGCTGCTTGACAGTCGACCGGGTATGGGCCGCTATGGTGCGAGTTCGGATGATGAAGCCTTGCCGGATCTGATCGACGATGGTGAGGTCACCGATTCTGTCGTCGAAGAGGCCCTGACGACCCGCAATCTCGAAGATCTGGATGAAACCATCTATTCAGACAATCCGAACCTGTATGACGATGATGAACAGGTACCGGGCAGGGCACGTGAAAGCGACGCTGAGGACTTCGAGGACGACGAAGACGCCCCAGTGAGCGATCACGATCCCGAAACCAATTGATCCATCTTCTTGCATCACATGGGCGCTGACCTTAAGTTCCACGAAAGATTTCGCAAATCAATTGCACCTGCGGGTGCCCGATCCCTGTTGTAAGAAGAGTTTTCGATGACCGACGGCCTGAAGATGTCGCATGTTTCTCACCTTTTCGGCGAGAACCGCGTTTTGCGCGATATCAGCTTTGATGTTGCCCCCGGCGAGTTGGTGTGTCTGCTTGGCCCGTCGGGGTGTGGCAAGACCACAGCACTTCGCCTGGCGGCAGGCCTTGAAAAGCTTCAGGTTGGCGCGATTTCCGTCGATGATCAGATTGTCGCCCAGCCGGGTGGCTATGTAGAGCCCGAAAAGCGCGGTGTCGGAATGGTCTTTCAGGACTATGCGCTGTTCCCGCATTTGAATGTGGCGAAGAATATCGGCTTTGGCCTGCGTCATTTCAGCGAAACCGATCGCATGAGTGCAATCAAGGCAGCACTCGAACAGGTCGGCATGTCCGAATATCTTAATGCCTATCCGCACGAGCTTTCTGGTGGTCAGCAGCAGCGTATTGCCTTGGCGCGCGCGCTTGCGCCGAAGCCGCGAATTATGCTGCTTGATGAACCGTTTTCCGGTCTTGATGTCGCACGACGTGCGGATTTGCGCGATACCACCTTGCACGTTCTTAAGGATGCCGGGATCGCCACTGTGATGGTCACCCACGATCCGCAGGAAGCCATGTATATGGCCGACCGGATCATCATTATGAATGAAGGGCAGATCATGCAGGACGGATCGCCGGAAACACTGTATTTCCGGCCTGAAAATCGGTTTGTTGCTTCGTTCTTTGGCGAGGTAAACCGTTTTCCGGGAACAGTTGTGGATGGCAAGGTTGCAACACCGTTTGGTGATGTCGATAGCCAAGGCATCGAAAACGGCACTGAAGTGGAAGTCCTGATCAGGCCAGAAGGCCTGCATATCGGCGAAGCGCTGAACGGGCATGACGTTCTGGCGCATGTCGATGCGGTGCGTGTCCTTGGTGAAGTCAATCTGGTTCACCTGACACTTGAGGCCGGAGCCCACATTCACGCGCGTGTCCCGCGACGCTTTTCACCGATTAATCAGCCATCTGTCGCTATTACGCTTGATCCCGACATGGCCTTCGTGTTTCCTATGACCTGATGCGTCGTCGCGGACCGGGTTTTGGCCTGTTTCGACAGACGGAAAGACGCACATTAAACAGGTATTTTGCACTGCATGGTTATTAACCAACCGTCGCATTGCACAGTGGGGGGCTTTCTGCCATTATCCGGGCAAGTCGCCGGCAGGCAGAATGGATCTTTGGAGATTTAAGTTATGGGTATTGGCGTTTGGCAAATCGTTCTGATTCTTGCGATTGTCCTGATCATCTTCGGCGCAGGCAAGCTTCCGAAAGTGATGGGTGACATGGGCAAAGGCATCAAGAGCTTCAAAGCGGGCATCAACGAAAAAGAAGAAGATGCGGGCGCTTCGGCCAAGACCATCGAAAACACGACCTCTGCTTCGGTTTCATCCGAGAGCAAGGACAATGAAAAGGATTCTGTGAAATCCTGATCGTCTGTCGGATTTCCTTCAGATAGGCGTGTCATATGTTTGATATCGGCTGGACCGAAATGGCTCTTGTGGCCGTCGTCGCACTGTTTGTCGTCGGCCCCAAAGAGTTACCGCATTTGCTGTACAAATTGGCGGGCTACTGGAAAAAAGTGCGCGGTATGGCGCGTGAATTCCAGAGCGGAATTGATGACATCATCCGTGAAGCGGAACTTGATGATCTGCGCAAGCAGGTCAACAGTTCGCATAGCAATCCGACCGATTTTCTGGAAAACAAAATCTCAAGCCCAAAAAGCGACGGCAAAAAGACCGAGTCCAAGCCGAAAGCAGAGAAACCGGCCGAAAAGGCTGATGCTCCTGCTGCAAAATCGGCAACGACAACGGGTGCGCCCGCAGATGACAGCAAGAAAAAAGATCAGCCGGAGAGCCAGGCGTGAACATGCAATCGCATGACAAACAGATGCCGATCATGGAGCATCTGATCGAGCTGAGAAACCGCCTGACTTGGGCGGTTCTTGCTTTGTTTATTACCTTTGGTGTCTGCTATTACTTTGTCGAGGATATCTACGGGTTCCTCGTCCAGCCGCTTGCAGAAATCATGGGGCCCGACAGGCGCATGATTTATACCGCCCTGACCGAAGTGTTCTTCACTTACGTCAAGGTTTCGTTCTTCGCGGCCTGTTTTGTCTCTGCACCAGTATTCCTCGGACAGTTTTGGGCGTTTGTCGCGCCGGGTCTTTACAAGAATGAACGTTCAGCATTCATGCCGTTCATCTTTGCGACCCCGATCCTGTTCCTGATGGGCGGTGCACTGGTCTATTACCTGATCATGCCGTTGGCCTGGAAGTTCTTCCTCAGTTTCGAACAGGCGGGTGGTGCGTCAAACCTTGCGATCCAGCTTGAAGCCAAGGTGGGCGAATACCTGTCGCTGGTCATGAAGCTGATCTTCGCGTTCGGGCTTTGCTTCCAGTTGCCGGTGCTGTTGACGTTGATGGCGCGTGCCGGCATCGTCACCGCGGATGGTCTTGCACGTCGCCGGAAATACGCAATCGTCATTGCATTCGGGTTTGCCGCCGTTCTGACCCCGCCGGATCTGATTTCCCAGATCGGGTTGGGCATTCCGATTATCATTCTTTATGAAATCTCGATCATCATGGCGCGCATTTCCGAGCGCAAGCGTGCGAAAGCCGCCGCGGACGATGACGCGGATGAGGATGACGAGACGGACTCAGATGATGACGGAGAGGCAGAGGTCGCAACCGGAACCGCGGTCGCAACGGCGCAAGACGGTGTCGACGCACAAGGTGAGGCGGCTGCATCCTATGATGACGGTCAGACTTCCTTGACCCGATCCTCTGACGACGAGGGGGATGCGCCAAAGCTGTCCGGACCGTCGAACAATGATGACGGCGAGGATGATTTCAACAACGCCCGTTGATTGAAATCCCCCGCCTGAACCGTCCGATTTGACGGGGTGGACCTCGTGTCCACCCCATCGTATAAAGCCACAAACAGATAGACTGACAGGGTGCTCTTCGATGCACGACATTAAATGGATTCGGGACAATCCCGAGGCTTTTGACGCAGCAATGACTGCGCGCAAACAGGACGTTACCGCACAGCGTCTGATCGATATCGACGTTGAACGCCGTAAACTGATGACCGAACATCAGGAAATGCTGGCCCGCCGCAAGACGATCTCAGGTGAAATCGGCAAATTGCGCAAGAATGGCGAGAATGCCGACGACCTGATGGCCGAAATGGGCACGCTCAAGGACAAGATAAAGGAAGCCGAGGACGGTCAGGCATCCCTGAATGACCAGCTTGATCTTTTGCTGTCGTCTTTCCCGAACATTCTTGATCCCGAAGTCCCGGTTGGCGAAGACGAAAACGACAATGTCGAAGTCAATCGTTGGGGGACCCCGGGTGAGTTTGATTTCCAGCCGCTCGAACATTTCGAGATCGGCGAGAAACTCGGCATGATGGATTTCGAAACTGCAGCCAAACTGTCTGGTTCCCGGTTCGTCATTCTGCGTGGCGGTCTGGCCAAACTCGAACGTGCGCTTGCTCAGTTCATGCTGGATCTGCACACCGGCGAACATGGTTATCAGGAAACCATCACGCCGATGCTGGTGCGCGATGACGCCATGTTTGGTACCGGCCAGTTGCCGAAATTCGCCGAGGATTCGTTTAAAACTACCAATGATTACTGGCTGATCCCGACGTCAGAAGTGACCCTGACCAACCAGGTTGCCGGTGACATTATCGATCAGGCAAAACTGCCGCTGCGCTATACCGCACTGACCCAGTGTTTCCGCTCCGAAGCGGGGTCGGCAGGGCGTGATACACGCGGCATGATCCGCCAGCACCAGTTTTCCAAGGTGGAAATGGTTTCGGTTGTCGAAGCAGAGAAATCTGACGAGGAACTGACCCGCAAGACGCGCTGTGCCGAAACAGTCCTTGAACGTCTTGGTCTGCCGTATCGCACGGTTATTCTTTGCACCGGTGACATTGGGTTCTCGGCGGCAAAAACCTATGACATAGAAGTCTGGTTGCCGGGACAGGGCAAGTACCGCGAAATCTCGTCTTGCTCAAACACGCGTGATTTCCAGGCGCGTCGCATGAATGCACGTTATCGTGCTGCCGGTGACAAAAAGACTCAGTTTGTTCATACCCTGAACGGGTCTGGCCTTGCCGTTGGTCGTTGCCTGATTGCCGTGATGGAAAACTATCAGCAGGCGGATGGCTCGATCCGTGTTCCTGATGCGCTCAAACCTTATATGGGCGGGTTAGAGGTAATCTCGGCGGGCTAGGACGATACCGACATGATGGATCTCACCAAAGCACGCATCCTGATCAGTAATGATGATGGCATTGACGCGCCCGGGATCAAGATATTGGAACAGCTCGCACGCGAGTTTTCCGATGATGTGTGGGTGATTGCACCGTCAATGGAACAAAGCGGGGCGGGGCATTCCCTGACCCTGCGCCGTCCATTGCGTATTCATAAACGCGATGAACGGCATTTTGCTGTGGATGGCACGCCAACCGATTGCATTCTGCTTGGCTTACAGCAGGTTATGCGCGACACCCCGCCAGATATCGTGCTTTCGGGGATAAACCGGGGTGGAAACCTTGGTGAAGACGTGACTTACTCGGGGACGGTTGCCGCCGCCATGGAGGCAACATTGCTTAATGTGCCTGCGGTCGCGTTTTCACAGTATTTTTCTGGTGACATGATCGACTGGACGATTGCCGAAAAGTACCTCAAGGATGTTCTGGCAACTTTGGTCACGACAACTTGGCCCAAAGGCGTTCTGATCAACGTCAACTTCCCGGATCACGAAGCCAATGGCGGTGCAGAGATAAAAATCTCAAGACAAGGGCAGCGCAAGATCGGTGATCACATCGCCGAACGCCTTGATCCGCGCGGCGAGCCCTATTACTGGATCGGCGCTATTCAGTCTGAACTGCCAGAAGATAAAAAGTCTGATCTGCGCGTGATCGAGCAGGGCAATGTTTCTGTCACCCCGATCAGCCTTGATTTTACCCACTACGATACGTTTGAAAAACTGACGAAGGCCTTTCCGTGAACGAGCCGGTGATTACGCGCGAAACCGCCATAGCCAATTTGTTGCAGATCCTTCGTGATGATGGCATTCACGATGAAGCCGTGCTGTCTGCACTGGCCGATATCCCGCGTGAGATTTTTGTCGCCGACCCATTCGTCAGCCGGGCCTGGGAAAACGTCGCGTTGCCGATCAGCAAGGGCCAAACGATTTCACAGCCCTATATCGTGGCTCTGATGACACAGGCGCTTGAGCTTAATGATCGTATGAAGGTGCTGGAGGTCGGCACCGGTTCTGGTTATCAGGCAGCGATCCTGGCCAAGCTCGCCCGGCGTGTTTATACCCTTGAGCGTCACAAGCCACTCCTGCGCGAGGCCGAGGACAAGTTTCGCGAGTTGGGCCTGCACACCATTTCGACATTGCATGCCGATGGCGGACTTGGGTGGAAAGCACAGGCACCGTTTGATCGCATTATTGTTACGGCGGCAGCACAGGACGTTCCGCCGGTGCTTGTCGATCAGCTTGCAGTCGGTGGCATCATGGTCGTGCCAGTGGGGGAAGTATCCCACACACAGCTTTTACTTCGCGTTTTGCGGACGCCCAGTGGGGTCGATGTTACCGAACTGATGCCTGTCCGGTTCGTTCCCATGCTTCCGGGCACCGAGGAATTCTGACACCTGTCAGGCCATTTAAATCCATCCTGAACACCTTGATGCTTACTGATTGTTAACCGCTGATCGGAGACAATCAGAAGCATGATGGAAAATTGTGTCAAAAGCGCTGTTTATCACGGAAAACGCCTGTTGCTTGTTTGTGCAGCAAGTGCGGCGCTTGGCGGCTGTTTGCTCAATTCCGTGCCGGTACCGGTGGTTTATGGCGATGGGGCGAGCTACAGCCCCTATAGCATGCCAAAGCTCAAGAACGGGGAACGGGTCATCACGGTCGAGCCGGGCGACACAGTTTCGCAGCTTGCCGTGCGCTATCACATGGACTTTATGCAGTTCACCCGCCGCAATGACCTTCGCGAACCGTATGTAATCTACCCGGGGCAGCGCCTTGTCCTGCCGCCGTGGACACCAAATTACGACAGCCTGCCACCAGATACAGCGGTTGCGTCCAGATCGAGCACCCCGACCAAAACCGTCACGATTGGCGGCAGACGTCAGGTCGTAAGCGTTCCGGCGAAAGCAACCAGTGCGCCAGCACAGACCGCGCGGCCGACGACGACCGTCGCACGCGTATCACCACGCAACGGCGGAAGCATTCCGACGCCAGGAC
This sequence comes from Thalassospira sp. ER-Se-21-Dark, assembly GCF_017922435.1. Classification (NCBI taxonomy): domain Bacteria; kingdom Pseudomonadati; phylum Pseudomonadota; class Alphaproteobacteria; order Rhodospirillales; family Thalassospiraceae; genus Thalassospira; species Thalassospira sp. ER-Se-21-Dark. The sequence continues at coordinate 665,554 of NZ_VDEZ01000002.1, forward strand.
TGAAACCACAGGACTATGCCGCCGCTGCCGAACGTCAGATGGCCTCCGCCCGCAGCTGGCAGACGGACAGCAAATCGACACCGATTGCTGGGCAGGGCAGCTCTGTGCGTCAGAATGTCACCTTGGCCGATCCATCTGCACGTAAAGGGTTCATCTGGCCGGTTCAGGGCAAGGTTGTTCTGAAATACGGTGCTGGGACAGGTGGGTTGTTTAATGACGGTATCAATATTCAGGCCAATCGCGGCACGCCCATTCTTGCCGCCGACAACGGTGTTGTGACCTATGTCGGCAACGAGTTACGCGGTTTTGGCAACCTGATCCTGATCAAGCATGCAGATAACTTTGTGACCGCCTATGCACACACCGAAAGCCCGCTGGTCGCCCGCGGTGATGTTGTGACGCGAGGTCAAAAGATCTCGACGGTTGGTACGACCGGGGCCGTGACCTTCCCGCAGCTTCACTTCGAAGTCCGCCAGGGTCGCAAATCATCAGACCCGATCAAGTTCCTGCCAAGCGTGATGGTGTCGCGCTAACAAAAACACCCGGACAATCGGCCCGGGTGTTTTCCGTTTTTCCGCTATTTCCGCCTTGGCTAATCGATCGATTTGCCAAGTTCGCCGGCGACTTCCTGAATAAACTGCCAGGCAACACGGCCCGAACGGCTGCCGCGTGTAACGGTCCATTCCTTGGCACGGGCATGCAACTCTTCAGTTGGGATATCGATCCCGAATTCCTTGGCATAACCTTCGATGATCTCGAAATAGACGTCTTGCGAGATATTGTGGAAGCCAAGCCAAAGACCGAACCTGTCCGATAGGGATACTTTTTCCTCAACCGCTTCGGACGGGTTGATCGCCGTGGAGCGTTCATTTTCAATCATGTCACGCGCCATCAGGTGGCGGCGGTTTGACGTTGCATAGAAGATCACATTTTTCGGGCGGCCTTCAATGCCGCCATCAAGAACCGCCTTCAGCGACTTGTAGCTTTCGTCATGCATGTCAAAAGACAAGTCATCGCAGAACAAAATAGTGCGGCGACCACCTTCTTGCAGGATGTGCAAAAGGTCGGGCAGGGTCGGAATATCTTCACGATGAATTTCGACCAATGCCAGCGATGCCGGGCTTTCAGCATTGATCTTGGCATGCATCGCCTTGACGATGGAGCTTTTACCGGTTCCACGCGCACCCCAAAGCAATGCGTTGTTGGCCGGCAGGCCATCGGCAAAGCGCTTGGTGTTGTTATAAAGGATTTCCTTTTGCTGTCCGATACCCTGAAGAAGCCCGATATCGACGCGGTTCACGTTCCGAACCGGTTGCAAGTAGCTTGTTCGTGCCTGCCAGACAAAGGCATCGGCGGCGGTCAGATCATTTTTGGCGCGCGCGGGCGGTGCCATGCGTTCAAGCGCTGTGGCAATTCGTTCGAGTGTGGGCAAAAGTTTATCGAAATCGCTACTCATCGGGGCCTCTTGGGTGTTTCTTTTTTCCGGTGACGTTTTTTGTTGGCCGGAAAGCTAGCACATTAGGATGCCAATGGAAGTGTTTGTTCTAAGGGCCTTCGTGCAACACAAGGTGAACAAAAGCACACAAGTGCCGATTTTACCGCTTTGAAACCGGTTCTCCCTTGCTTTGGCGTAACACCCCGTTATATTCCGGCAGTTGATATTTTTTGTTCTGAGGAATTAGGAGTTCCTAATGTTTATTTCGACGGCTTACGCTCAGGCCGCTGGTGGTGCAGACGGTGCTGGTGCACTGATGCAGTTTGCGCCGCTGATCCTGATTTTTGTTGTTTTCTATTTCCTGCTTATTCGTCCTCAGCAGAAAAAGCAGAAAGAACATAAGGCAATGCTTGAGGCGATCCGTCGTGGCGACAAGATCGTCACCGCTGGTGGCCTGATTGGTACCGTTGCCAAGGTTGTTGGCGACGATGAACTGTCGGTCGAGATCGCCGAAGGTGTGAAAGTCAAAGTCGCACGTGGCATGGTTTCAACGGTTCTTTCAAAAACCGAACCGGCCAAAGGCGATGCCAAAGACGAAAAAGAAGAAAAAGCAGAAGAGACCAAGAAAGACTAATCTCTTCGTATCAAGTGAGGCGGGGCAGTTGGCTCCGCCTTCTTGCATTTTGCCGGTGGCCTGAAGCGGTACCAAATACCCGTTGTTCCAAGAACCTTGGAACCAGACCAAGGTTGACCCTGACAGATCCGGTCACAAACACATGCTTTATTTTACCAAATGGAAAGCAGCACTGGTCCTTCTGGTGTGTGCTTTGGGCGTAATCTACGCTGCGCCAAACTTCCTGCCGTCGGGCACTCTGGCGACTGAGTCCAGTTACCTGCCGGGCAAACAGATCAATCTCGGCCTCGATCTTCGTGGCGGCTCGCACATGCTGCTTGAAGTCGACACCGACAGTGTCCTGCGCGAACGTTATGACGCGCTTGCCGATGCGATCCGCACTGAACTGCGTCAGGAACAAATCCGTAACCGTCCGCGTGAAGCCACGGCCAACGGTGCCGAGATTACCATTCTGCGGGCCGATGACGTTGAAAAGGCGCGTGAAATCGCGCGCACCGCGGAACCGAATACCGAACTGAGCGGCGAGGGGAACAACATCGTTGTGACCTATAACGAAGTCGCTTATCGCGAACTGATTGACCGTGCGATTGCACAGTCGCTGGAAGTTGTCCGTCGTCGTGTTGACGAACTGGGCACCACTGAACCATCCATCCAGCGCCAGGGCGAAAACCGCATCGTTGTTCAGGTTCCGGGTCTTGATGATCCGTCGCGCCTGCGTGACATCCTGGGCCGTACGGCAAAGATGAACTTCCATCTTGTGAATAACGAAAAAACGGCCGCCGATGCACGTGCAACCGGCCTTCCGCCGGGAACCATGATTCTGCCGTCGGCGGATGAAGGCGACGGCATCCGCGAATATCTGGTTGATCGTCGTATCGTTGTCTCAGGTGACAACCTTGTCGACTCTCAGCCAACCTTCAGTGACGGTCGTCCGGTTGTTTCCTTCCGCTTTGATGCGGCAGGTGGAGCACGATTTGGCGATATCACCAGCAAAAATGCCGGTCGTGGTCTTGCCATCGTTCTTGATGGTGAAGTGATTTCCGCACCACGCATCAACGAACCGATCCTTGGCGGTAATGGTATCATTACCGGCCAATTCAGCGTTCAGGAAGCCAACGATCTTTCGCTGCTTCTGCGTGCGGGTGCATTGCCCGCACCGATGCAGATCCTTGAAGAACGCTCGGTTGGTCCGGGCCTTGGTCAGGATTCAGTCGAGGCCGGCGAATTTGCTGCCGTTCTTGGTCTGGTGTTTGTGATTGCCTTCATGGTGATCAGCTATGGCCGGTTTGGCGTCTATGCCGACATTGCGCTTATGATGAACCTGATCCTTGTTCTGGCGGTGATGTCTGTTCTTCAGGCGACCCTGACCTTGCCGGGAATTGCGGGTATCGTTCTGACCGTCGGTATGGCGGTTGATGCCAACGTGCTGATCTTTGAACGCATCCGCGAGGAACGCCGCAACGGCCGTACAATCATCAATGCGATTGATGCCGGTTATCGCAGCGCCATGTCGACCATTCTTGACGCCAATATCACGACCCTGATTGCAGCCCTTGTGCTGTTTAGCTTCGGGTCTGGTCCGATCAAGGGCTTTGCCGTGACACTGGCCATCGGCATTATCACCTCAATGTTCTCGGCGATCTGGCTGACCCGGCTGCTCATTGCAGCATGGGTAAAACGCAGCCGTCCGACCGAGTTGGTCATTTAAGGAAGGGAACAGGGAAGATATGAAACCTTTACATCTTATCCCGGATGACGTGAATATCCCGTTCCTTAAATTCCGGAAGATATTCTATATCGCGTCTTTGCTGATGGTGCTGGCGTCGGTCGGTTTGTTCTTCACCAAAGGTCTTAACTTCGGGATCGATTTCCGGGGCGGCATTCTGGTTGAAATCAAGACCAACGGTCCGGCCGATATCAATGCGCTGCGTGACAATCTTGGCAGCCTCGGCCTTGGCGATGTTTCCATTCAGGAATTCGGCGAGCCCGATGATGTCCTGATCCAGTTGCAGCGTCAGGATGGGGATGAAGAAGCCCAGATGGCGGCCCTTGCGGCTGTCACCGACGCACTTGGTGATGACGTCACCATTCGCCGTAGTGAACTTGTGGGTCCGAAAGTCGGGGGCGAGCTCAAGGAAGCCGGATTCTATTCGGTCGTGATCTCGTTGTTCCTGATCATGGTCTATATCTGGGTTCGGTTCGAATGGCAGTTCGCTGTCGCGTCGGTTGCAGCCTTGCTGCATGACGTCTTGATCACCATCGGTTTCTTTGTAATCACCGGTGTTCAGTTCGATCTGGCGACCTTGGCAGCGGTTCTGACGGTTGCGGGTTATTCGATCAACGATACGGTTGTTGTGTTTGACCGTATCCGTGAATATCTGCGCAAGTTCCGCAAGATGGAAATCCCGGATTTGCTGGACCTGTCGATCAACTCGACGCTTTCACGCACGACCATGACGTCGTTTACGACGTTGCTGGCACTCATTGCCTTGTTCGTGTTCGGCGGCGAAGCAATCCGTGGTTTCACCATGGCGTTGATCTTTGGCATCGTGATCGGGACCTATTCCTCGATCTGTGTCGCGTCACCGCTACTGATTGTCCTTCGCCTCAAACGTAAAATTCCCGAGGCAGAGGAAGGCCAGGAAGCTGGCGCCTGATCCACCGGGTTGGATTTATAGACATTTACACTATGGCCGGGTTTGTGAGAAAACAGACCCGGCCATTTCTTTGCGGGATTTGATCGTTTGCGGTCTTTGGTTTCCGTGCCTAGAGAGCCGATAAAAAGTCCATTAAAAACTGGCTGCAACCGATGAAATCCCATATCGCATCGAATCCCGAACATCGCGCAAATCTGATCGGCAGCATCTGGATGATGGCTGCGATGATCGCGTTTTCTTTCGAGGATGCGTTTGTTAAGGCTGTCTCAGAAACCCATGCCGTCGGTCAGGTCCTGGTTGTGTTTGGGGTCGGTGGGGCTCTCCTGTTTGCAGGTGTCGCGCGGATCAACAAACAGCGCTTGCTTAATCCTGATGTGCTGTCGCGTGCGATGGGCATACGGATCATTTTTGAAGTTATTGGCCGGTTGTTTTATGTCCTCGCATTGGCACTGACGCCGCTTTCATCGACGACCGCCATTCTTCAGGCAACGCCGATTATTGTCGTTCTTGGAGCCGCCGTCCTGTTTGGCGAAAAGGTAGGCTGGAGAAGATGGACGGCAATCATCGTCGGATTGTTTGGCGTTTTGATTATTTTGCGTCCGACCGCTGACAGCTTTTCTGCGTTATCCCTGCTTGCCGTCATCGGTACGATTGGCTTTGCCGGGCGTGATCTTGCCAGCCGTGCCGCGCCGGTATCACTAAGTACGTCTATCCTCGGTTTTTACGGCTTTGTGGCCATTATTTTGGCGGGTATCGTGTTTTCATTGTGGGATGGAAAAGCGTTCACGTGGATGAATACGCAAAGCTTTTCGTATTTCGTTGGCGCAATCCTGATGGGGGCGTTTGCCTACGCCGCCTTAATGAAAGCGATGCGCAGTGGCGATGTTTCCGCAGTTACACCATTCAGGTACACCCGCTTGTTGTTTGGTATTGCATTGGGCATGATCCTGTTTGGCGAGGAGCCCGACATGTTGATGATGGTCGGTTGCGGTGTCGTCGTTTTATCCGGGCTGTTCATTCTTTGGCGCAGAAAAATTACCGAAGAGCACCTCGACACTCCGTGAATTCCAGACTAAGTCCAATTCAGATTAATCGAACAACCGCAAATGGGGCCAGCATGTCTCTTGAAGTAAGTACCTTGGTCGCCGAAGGCAGTAAAATGGTCACCAGCTATGGCGACGGCATTTTTCGATTTGGCGAAGAAACGGTTACGGGATCGATCCTGCTGTTTCCTGAAGCCGTCTATTCATGGAACGTTGCGACAAAAGACGACATCACGCCGGACTCTTTTTCACGGGTGATCGAAAAGGCCGACGAAATCGAGATCCTGTTGCTTGGAATGGGGACACGTCTAACACCTGTCCCGCTTGAGTGGCGCCAGGCGCTCAAGCCACACGGTATTGTCATCGAGCCAATGGATACCGGTGCTGCTTGCCGGACCTACAATGTGCTGGTGTCCGAGGCGCGTCGCGTCGCCGCGGCGATGATTGCTGTCTAAACGATAAAACACTAGGCAAAGAACTTCTGCAGTTCATGGCGGATATCAAGCACGCTTGAAAAAAGTGCCGCCGGTCCCGGGGCCTGATCGATCGGGAAGACATCCCCACACAGAAATACGTTTCTCCATGGTGCCCGCAGTTGCTGTCGGCTGGCGGCCATTCCCGGCGTCATTTCAGGAAACGGAGCTTCGGCGTTGATGAACAAGTGGTTGGGATGCAGTGCATTTTCCGCATTGTCCGATCGCGTTTGCAAATCAAGATTAAGGTACTGGTCACAGAGCCAGACACAACGTTGCCAGACAAGCTGCGCAAATTGATCGGCGTTCTGGGTATCTTGCAATTGCAAGCTGCTGTTCAGGCTTACCTGAAGATGACGACGATTACAGTAGATCGCACGCACGATATCATCACCGACCAGCAGGGCTTGTGGTTCCGCAAATGGTTTGCGCATTTCAAACGTCATGCAGCGCCGATGTGCAGGTGCGGGTGAAATCCCGATATCGGGTACCGCATCGCATAATGGTTTGGGGTGCAGGGCCAGAACAACGGCATCATCAGGGTTCAGAACAATCTGACTGTCATCTTCGAACAGCAAATCGGTCGCGTAGTCCGAAGTGCTGTCGATATCGCCGAGTTTTGTTCGACTTTTGATAGTCCCGCCCGCAGCAACGAACCGTTCACGCAGAGCAGGCAGGGCGATATCGTTGAGGATAATCGGATCAACCGCCGCAAACACCGGTTCATGATGGCGCGCCAGCATCCCGCGTAATTTTGGGACCAGGACCCGCGCCAACAGGGACTTGGAACATCGATGGGCAGGCATGGAAAACAGAACTTCAGCCAGAACAGTAAGCGCATCACGATGATAGGTGCCGGGCTGATGGGCTTTGTCGTCAGAGTCAAATGCACCCGATGAGAACGTGCTGTCGAGCCGGTTTTCTTCACTGGCTGATCTTTGTTGCCAAAGTGTCAGTGCGGTATAGGCACGCGCCGCAATGCTTATCCGCCGGGAAATCAGTGCCCGCGATATACCCTGATCAAGCGATACAATGGCGGGTTTGCGACGCCCCCGTTTCAATCCCATCACACAATGGGCCGGTCTGATCAGTTTTGTTGGGATTTCCGGGTAGCCGGCAAAGAAATCGGCAACCAGTCCCGACGGATCATAAAATATCTCTGGCTCTGCTGTTTTGTGGCTTTCGGGTGCTGTATGCATGCCGCGCGTCCAGCGGCTTTCAAATGGCTCGGCCTCGTCATATAGCGTCACGTCAAAGCCGTCCTCGGCCATGCAGGTGGCAAGTGCCGAACCGGCCAGACCGCCGCCAATAATGTGTAAGCTTCCGGACGCAAATGATGCCATATGCCTGAGCCAATTTAGTTGTTATACAGAGGCCAGAGAACGATGTGCTACATAGTCGTACCAAGTCAGAAGTCGTAATAACCTTAACATCAGAACAGCTTACAAGCCATGGATGAAATCACGACCGAACTGGACAACCTGAACGAAGAGGTGATCGGCCACATGAATTCGTGGGTCGATATGCTTGGCGGCGGGGAGATCGGAAGGCTTGTTGGTGCTGCCTTGGTGCTGCTTGTTTTCTTTATCTTCAAGCGGGTTCTGGTGCGTGGTGCGCTTGCTATCTTGCGTCGGATTGCACAGCAGCGTTCAGAAAGCATGATGGGCAATGTGCTTGATGCCTTTGCCTTGCCGTTGCAGGCTTTGTTCATGCTGCTTGGCGTTTATTTCGCAACCGAGGTGCTGACACTCCCCGAAGAAATTGATGCCTTTGCTGTTGAGGCTATTTCAGTCGCCGCCGGTTTCTGTGTCTTTTGGGCGCTGTTTCGCGCTGTGGAGCCGTTGGGCGTATCGTTAAATCGGCTGGTCGGCCGGTTTGGTGCCGGGCTTGGCGATGATCTGCGCCAATTCTTCATTCGTGGGGTAAAGACCCTGATCGTCGTAATTGGCGGCGTTATCATTTTGGAAAACTGGGGCATTGATGTTTCAGCGTTCCTTGGTGGTCTTGGCCTTGCCGGGATGGCGGTTGCGTTGGCGGCAAAGGATTCTGTTGCCAATATCTTTGGCGGCCTGACGATTTTCGCCGACAACCTGTATAAGCGCGGCGACTGGATAGAAACACCGCACTTCGAAGGAACGGTTGAGGTCGTGGGCCTGCGGGCGACCAAGGTACGTACCTTTGCCAAGGCGCTGGTTACGATGCCGAACGCCCAGATCGTTGATTCGCCCGTGATCAACTGGTCGCGCATGACACATCGTCGGATCAAGATGGTGATTGGTCTGGAATATCGAACGACTGCTAAACAAATGGAAGCGATCGTCGACAAGTTGCGCGATTTTCTGAAGAATGATGAAGATGTTGCACAGACCGATGTCGCCCAAATGGTGCATTTGTCCGACTTTGGTGCCAGTTCGATCAATATTGATCTTTATTACTTCACCAAAACCACTGACTGGGTGACGTGGCGCGATATTCGCAACCGTCACATCATTGCGTTCAAACGTATTGTCGAGGAAGAGGACGCTGCTTTCGCATTCCCGTCGCAATCGCTATATGTCGAAAGCATGCCGGAAATCATCAACAGCCCAAAAGACGATCAACGTTCAGAACGTAAGATCGGATAGGATAAATGCCCGATACGCCAAAGCTTTCCCACTGTGCCGACTATGTTAGGCGCCATGACCGGGACCGTTTCCTCTGTGCTCTGTTTGCGGCACCGGAAAAACGTGAATCTCTGTTCACCCTGTACGCATTTAATCAGGAAGTTTCCAAAACGCGCGAGATGGTCAGTGAAGTCATGCTGGGCCATATCCGCTTGCAATGGTGGCGTGACACCCTGACCGAACTGGGCGCGGGGCAGGTTCGCAAACACGAAGTTGTCGAGCCACTGGCCTACCTGATCAACGACCGGCAACTTGAGATTGCCGACCTTGAGGCGATTGTTGCCGCGCGTGAGTTTGATCTTGAAGACCGCCAACCTGCCACCCAGCAGGAACTTGATCGCTATATTGATCAAACGTCCGGGCAGATCAGCGTTCTGGCGTCAAGGCTGCTTGGGGCAGGTGGCGACGATGCAGACTATGCGGCACGGCTTGCAGGCAATGCGTATGGCCTGGTCGGCATCATGCGGGCCATCGTGTTCCATGGGCGGTCAAAACGCCTTTATCTGCCAAAAGATCGGATGGAACATCACGAAGTCGCACAAGGCGACGTTTTCGAGTTCCGCAAAAAGCAGGAAATCCGCGAATTCATTCGTGAACTGGCTGAATTGGCGCGTGCCCGCATTGCCGAAGCCCGCAAATATCGCCGCGCGTTGCCAAAACAGGCCCACGCGGCTGCATTGCCGGTTGTTCTCGCCGACGGGTACCTCCGCAAGCTTGCCAAGTCCGGATATGATCCGTTTTCCGCCGAATTCGGTTTGGCGCGACCGGCCAGTCTGCGGTTGACCCTTAACGGCATGCTCAAGAGATATTGATCCGATATCGCTTGTCACATGACCATTGTATAAATATCTCTTAGAGTGACAACAAAGGTCAGGACAGCACTGAACTGTACGTGGTAGCGTTGGTAACCCTTTGATATCTGGCGCAAGATGCGGGCATGCCCGACATGAGGACCAAGATGGCACATTTGATAAAAAAGACCCGGAAACGGTGGTTTAGCGGCCTGATGTTTGTCGGGATGCTGTGCCTGTCTGTCATGACTGTTGCGCAGGCCCGTGCCGCAAGCATCGAGCCGTTCGTGGGTTCCTATCATGGCACGACCATCGAGCATGCCGAAAACGAGCTTCAAGCCCGTGATCTTGATGTGGTCATCAAGGAGACCGAGCGCGGCTTTATCGTCGATTGGTCAACGGTCATCCACAAGCCAGACGGACGTGAAAAAACCGTTTCTCTGGATGTCGAGTTTTACGCAACAGAGCGTGCGGACATCTATGGCAGCGCCATGCGTTCTGGGCTGTTCGGGAAACGTATTCCCAATGACCCGCTCAAAGGCGAACCATTTTTCTGGGCACGGATTGTGGACAAGACCCTGACCATTCACGCGCTTTATATCAATGATGAAGGCGGGTATGAAATGCAGGTCTACAAGCGCACGCTCGACGATGACGGCAATCTTGATCTGATCTTTCGCCGGTTCCGCGACGGGGAACAAATTCGCGATGTTACGGGCAAGCTGACGCGCCAACCTGATCGCTATTGATCGCGCGCCTGTCAGGTCAAAGAAAAAAGCCGCATCACTTTCGATGCGGCTTTTGATTTTTCAGGCTGCGTTCACGGTGCTGAGCCACTCATCAAACAGCGGAATGGCACGATCGCTATAAAGCTTTTTGCGATCACGGCCCTTGACCCGTTTCTTGAGGTCAAGATCCGGGAACAGACCGAAATTCACATTCATCGGCTGGAAGGTACTTTCATCGGCACCGCCGGTGATGTGGTTCAATAGGGCACCCATGGCGGTTGCAAGCGGCGGCGTCGGGATGGTTTTTCCGGCTTTTTCGGCTGCGGTAAACCGTCCAACCATCAGACCGACGGCGGCACTTTCAACATATCCTTCACAGCCTGCAATCTGACCGGCAAAGCGGAGATCAGGACGTGATTTAAGGCGCAGATTCCCATCCAAAAGTCGTGGCGAGTTCAGGAAGGTATTGCGGTGAATGCCGCCAAGACGGGCGAATTCGGCATTTTCGAGCCCCGGAATGGTGCGGAAGACTTCGACCTGCGCGCCGTATTTCAGTTTGGTCTGGAAACCAACCATATTGTAAAGCGTGCCAAGCGCGTTGTCCTGACGCAGCTGAACAATCGCGCGTGGCTTTTCTTTTGGATTATGCGGGTTGGTCAGGCCAACCGGTTTCATCGGACCGTGGCGCAGCGTTTCGCGCCCACGTTCGGCCATGACTTCGATCGGAAGGCATCCGTCGAAATAGGGGGTGTCTTTTTCCCAGTCCTTGAATTCGGTTTTTTCGCCTTCGATCAGGGCGTCGATGAAGCGGTTATACTCATCTTCATACATCGGGCAGTTGATGTAATCCTTGCCGTCGCCCTTGTCGTAACGCGACTGGAACCATGCCTTATCGAAATCAATGCTGTCCTTATAGACAATCGGTGCGATCGCATCGAAGAAGGCAAGGCTTTCCTCGCCAGTTGCCTTGCGAATGGCATCGGCAAGAGCACCGGATGTCAACGGCCCGGTCGCAATGATGGTATGTTCCCATTCTTCTGGCGGCAGTCCATCAATTTCACCGCGCTCCATCGTGATCAAAGGATGGTTTTCAAGCGCGTTTGTGACGGCCTCGGAAAAACCTTCGCGGTCAACGGCCAGCGCGCCCCCGGCAGGTACCTTATGCTGATCAGCGCACCGCATGATGATTGACCCTGCACGGCGCATTTCATCATGGATCAGGCCGACAGCATTGTATTCCTTGTCATCGGACCGAAATGAATTCGAACAGACCAGCTCAGCACATTTGTCGGTATGGTGTGCATCGGTCGGGCGCGTCGGGCGCATTTCATGCAGGATGACGGGCACACCGGCTTCTGCCAATTGCCAGGCGGCTTCGCTGCCCGCCAGACCGGCGCCAATAATATGAACAGGCTTGACCGTATTCACGTGTGCGAACTCCTTGCCAGAGTGGGTTTTGATAACGTGGCACACACATAGCGGTGCATGGGGGCAGATTTCAAGTCAATTGCACCGCTGGCAGAGCAAACCTGTTCACATTGTCTTGCATAACCGAAATTTTCACACCACCACATCCCAACCGTCTTACAGGACAGAGCCGTTCTGTCCCGATAAAGTGAAGATGGCATTCCATGAGCTACCCGCATCATCCCTATGGCTACGAACCCACCCATTGTCCGGTGATCGGCCTTGTGCCGCGTCGACGGCACGTCATGGATGCAGAGTTTGTCGAGGGCACAAAAGAGCCCGAGAGCAGCGATGGTGACGCACAAAGCGACCACACGGAAAGACGTCTTGGATTTCCATTCGGCGGCGCGGGCGAGGGCGCATTTGGTCCCGCCGACATCGAAGGCATGATCGAATATGTGGTTGCCACCCGTCAGGGATGGCGATCCTCGATGGTGATCCGGTCTTTCCTGCGTTGGTGGCGCGAAGATGATGATGCCGATACCAAGGCCGCTCAGGACCGAAAGCAATCAGATGCCATCATCATGCTTCTGGCATTGAACCAGGGCCGAGATGGTTTTGTGCAGGGATATCTAAACGATCTCAAAAACGAACAGCTTGATCGGCCCAGGTTGGTGCCACCGGCAAATCCGGTTGAGGTGGCCTTTAACAAAAGTCTGCGTATCGCCGCCCTTGCCTTGGCACTTTCGCCGATTGTCCTTGTCTTCGCGGTCCTGTTTTTTGTGCAGGTCGACAACCTTATCAGCACCGGTAATGGCAAAGTGTTTGGTTTCAGCTACGACCTGTTGTTCGTGGTCGGCAGTTTTGGTGCCATCGGCGCCCTGACCAGCATGATGATGCGACTTGGCAAGGATGTGCCGTGGGGGGAGATGGAACCGGCCTCCGTATTCTTTAATTTCTTGTTCCGGCCGTGCATGGGGTTCTGCTTTGCGATCATCGTCCTATTGGCTCTCAGGGCCGGGATGTTGCCAATCCCCCTTGATGAGCTGCACAAGATCGATGACCTCGACCAAATCAGCCAATCAGCCGCCGCAGGTCAGCAGATCTCCATTGTGCTTGTCTTCGCATTCCTGTCCGGATTTAGCGAACGGCTAAGTACCGCGCTGGTCAAGCGGGTTGAAGACAGGGTCACGAATTCGGGCTAAACCAAAACAAAAAGGGCAGCTCCATGCTGCCCTTATGTCTTATTCCAGTCCAAGATGGCGTTTCAGATAGCGCCCTGTGTAACTGCATTCATTGCCCATGATGTCCTCCGGTGTGCCGGCACCGACCAGTTGGCCGCCGCCATCACCGCCCTCGGGGCCGATATCAATAATCCAGTCTGCCGTTTTGATAACATCAAGGTTATGTTCGATCACGACAACCGTATTGCCCTGATCGACAAGCGTATGCAGCACTTCCAGAAGTTTGCGGATATCGTGGAAATGAAGCCCTGTTGTCGGCTCATCAAGGATATAGATCGTCCGGCCAGTCGCGCGTTTGGACAGTTCCTTGGCAAGCTTCACACGTTGGGCTTCACCACCCGACAGGGTGGTAGCCTGCTGCCCCAGATGGATGTAGGAAAGCCCGACCTGTTTAAGGGTTTCCATCTTGTCGCGGATGGACGGAACAGCCTTGAAGAAATCGGCACCTTCTTCGACTGTCATATCAAGGACGTCGGATATCGATTTGCCTTTAAACGATATTTCCAGTGTCTCACGATTATAGCGATGGCCTTTGCACTGGTCACATTCGACATAAACGTCGGGCAGGAAGTGCATTTCAATTTTGATGACGCCATCGCCCTGGCATGCTTCGCAGCGTCCACCCTTGACGTTGAAGGAAAAACGACCGGGCTTGTAGCCGCGTGTTTTTGCCTCTGGCAATTGGGCGAACCATTCACGGATGGGCGTAAAGGCGCCGGTATAGGTGACCGGGTTGGAGCGCGGGGTTCGGCCAATCGGGCTTTGGTCGATATCAATGATCTTGTCGATCAGCTCGACACCCGTGATCTCGTCATGTGCGCCGGGGTGATGGCGGGCATTGTGCATCCGCTTGGCCAGCGCCTTATATAGCGTCTCAATCACAAGACTTGATTTGCCGCCGCCCGAGACCCCGGTCACACAGATGAACTTGCCCAGTGGAAAATCGACATCAATGCCTTGCAGGTTGTTGGCAGTTGCCCCTTTGATGGTAATCGCCTTGCCATTGCCCTTGCGGCGTTCCTTTGGAACTGCAATCTGTTCAACCCCGACAAGGTATTTACCCGTCAGGCTGTTTGGGTTTTGCTGGATCTGTTCAGGGGTACCTTCGGCAACGATGCGGCCGCCATGAATACCCGCACCCGGGCCCATATCCACAACATAGTCGGCCGCGCGAATGGCATCCTCGTCATGTTCAACGACAAGGACCGTGTTGCCAAGGTCACGCAAGCGTTTTAGCGTTTCAAGCAGGCGGTCGTTGTCGCGCTGATGCAGACCGATTGAGGGCTCATCAAGCACATACAAAACACCTGTCAGGCCCGAACCGATCTGGGACGCCAGCCGGATACGCTGGCTTTCGCCGCCGGAAAGGGTGCCGGATGTGCGCGACATCGATAAGTAATCCAGGCCGACATCGCGCAGGAATCGCAGACGATCATTGATTTCGCGAAGGATACGACGCGCAATCTCGGTTTCTTTTGCGTTCAGCTTATCTTCCAGTGCCAGGAACCAGTCGGCGGCCTTGGCAATCGAAAGATCCGTGACCTGGGAAATGTCGCAGCCGTCAACCTTTACTGCCAGTGCTTCGGGTTTCAGGCGTTTGCCCGCACAGGTCGGGCAGTGCGATACCATCTGGTATTTGGACAGTTCATCACGGGCCCACTGACTGTCGGTTTCACGCCAGCGGCGCGCCATGTTGGGAATGACACCTTCAAACGGACGCGAAACCTTATAGCTGCGTGATCCGTCATCATAGGTCACCGTGACTTCTTCGTCGCTAGATCCATGCAGGATGATGTCCTGCGCTTTCTTGGGCAGTTTTTCCCACGGGACATTGGTTTTGAAGTCAAAGTGCTTGGCGACCGATTTCAGGGTCTGGAGATAGTATTTCGATGTTGTGCTAGCCCAGGGCGCGACGGCACCGCCTTCAAGTGTTTTGCTTTCATCCGGGACGACCAGCATCGGGTCGAATTCCATTTGGGTTCCGAGACCATCACAGGCCGGGCAGGCGCCAAACGGGTTGTTGAATGAAAACAGGCGCGGTTCGATTTCCTCGATGGTGAAGCCGGAAACCGGGCAGGCGAACTTTGCCGAAAACACAGTGGTTTCGCTGGTTTTGGCATCTTCGGTCAAAACGATGCCGTCGGTAAGTTCAAGCGCGGTTTCAAAACTGTCCGCCAGACGGGTTGAAATGCCATCCTTGACGATCAGGCGATCAACCACGACTGAAATATCGTGTTTGAGCTTCTTGTTCAGTTCAGGTGCTTCGTCGATGTCATACATTTCGCCATCGATCTTGACACGCTGGAAGCCGCGCGCGCGAAGTTCACGCAGTTCTTTTTTGTATTCACCTTTACGGCCACGCACGATCGGTGCCAGAAGGTAAAGACGCGTACCTTCTTCCATCTCCATCACGCGGTCGACCATTTGCGAAACGGTCTGACTTACAATCGGAAGTCCAGTGGCAGGCGAATAGGGGATGCCAACACGCGCCCACAACAGACGCATATAGTCATAAATTTCGGTGACGGTGCCAACGGTCGAACGCGGGTTCTTCGAGGTCGTCTTTTGTTCGATGGAAATGGCTGGTGACAGCCCGTCGATATATTCGACATCGGGCTTTTGCATCAGTTCCAGGAACTGGCGGGCATAGGCCGACAGGCTTTCTACATAGCGGCGCTGACCTTCGGCATAGATGGTATCAAACGCCAGAGAACTTTTGCCTGATCCCGACAGACCGGTAATCACCACAAGGGAATCGCGCGGCAGTTCAACATCAATGTTCTGAAGGTTGTGTTCTTTCGCACCGCGAACCGAGATTTTCGTCAGCATGTCGGGCCTTTTGTTCCTGAATTGTTCGGAAAGTGTATAGAGGAGCCGTAAGCTATACGCAAGCGCACCCCTGACAGTTCCTGTCGGTATTTGTCAGGAGATCCGCAATTAACAACCCGACGCATGACAGAGCCACGAAAAAGCCCGCCGAACAAGACCGGCGGGCTTCATAAATCCCGTGACCGGAACGGTCAGGTTTTTTTGATCAGACTTAGCCTTTGGTAACCGTGCGACCGGTTGCGCCAAGGTCCTTGAAAGCTTCTTCGAGGCGTGCGGCCATCGACAGCTCAGCTTCGCGGATCCAGACGCGCGGGTCATACTGCTTTTTGTATGGCTGATCGGTTTCCGGATCGACCTGATACTTGAACGCACGTGCGTTGGCTTCGACATACTCGCCAACCGGGCGGGCATAGGCGAACTGGGTATCGGTATCGATATTCATCTTAAAGCAGCCATAGCTGACAGCTTCTTCGATTTTCTCTTTTTCCGAACCGGAACCGCCATGGAACACGAAGTCGAGCGGGCGATCACCCAGACCGTGCTTCTCAGCCACGTATTTCTGGCTTTCCAGAAGGATCTCCGGGCGAAGCTTCACGTTGCCGGGCTTGTAAACGCCGTGCACGTTGCCAAACGCCGCCGCGACCGAGAAGTGACCAAGCGGCGAGAGACGACGATAAGCTTCTTCGACTTCTTCCGGGCGGGTGTAAAGGCGCGGATCGATTTCCTCAACCGAGGTATCAAGCTCATGACCGATACCGTCTTCTTCACCACCGGTGACGCCCAGTTCGATCTCAAGGCTCATCTCGATGGCGGACATCCGTTTCAGGAAGGTTTCGCAGGTCGCGAGGTTGTCTTCAACGGATTCTTCGGACAGATCCAGCATGTGGGAGCTGTAAAGCGCCTTACCGGTTTCGGCATAGGCCTTTTCGCTCCATTTCAGCATTTCATCGACCCATGGCACAAACTTGCGGTTTGCGTGGTCGGTATGCATGACAACAGCAACACCGTAATGTTCAGCCAGAAGCTGTGCATGACGCGCAGCAGATACAGCGCCAAGAACACGGGCCGCAGCAGCGTCCTTGATGCCCTTGCCGGCAAAGAACTGTGCACCACCATTCGAAAGCTGAATGATAATGTCAGATCCGGCATTTGCTGCAGCCTCAAGGGCAGCGTTCATCGTGCTTGAAGACGTAATATTGACGGCGGGAAGGGCGTAACCGTCCTGCTTGCAGGCAGAAACGAGTTCGCGATAGGCGGCACCGGTAACAACACCGGGTTTAACGGAAGGCATGTGGGTACTCCTCCTGGGGGTCAGAGTAAAAACAGATCAGCAGCAAAATCACCTGAAGACCCTGCATACAAACTGTTACAGAGCCCAATGCATCTTCGAAATGCTGTCTCAGGTCAAGGCTTTCCGTCATAGACTTTCGGAAAATATTGCGTTTGCTCAGGCGTAAATCTCTTGCACGCCCTTGATCCAGCTTCGCGTCACATTGAACTGATCATCAAACAAAATCATATCGGCCTGATATCCCGGTGCCAAGCGCCCCAGAACATGACCAAGTCCCAGGAACTCCGCTGGATAAAGCGACGCCATGCGAAGCGCTTCATCAAGTCCGATTTCCGCCATTTCCATGCAATTGCGCACAGCTGAAATCATATCCAGGTCCGAACCCGCCAACGTGCCATCCGCAAGCGCGCACCGCCCATCAACCGCGATGATTTCCTCATCACCCAGCTTAAACCGTTTATCGGCGGCACCAACCGTTGGCATGGCGTCGGTGACCAACATTATCTTGCCCGCGGCCTTGGCGCGGACGGCGGTTTTGATCACTGCAGGATGGACGTGAAACCCATCCGCAATCAGGCCACACCATGTACGATCATCAGAAAGCGCCGCACCAACAACGCCCGGCTCCCGATGGGTCAGGGGGCTCATGGCATTAAACAGATGCGTAAAGCCCTGCATGCCTTCATCGATTGCCGAAATGATATCGTCGTAGGTGGCCGCTGTGTGCCCGGCGCAAACACGAACATCGCGGGCAACGAGCTTTGTGATCACGCCTTTATCAAGCAGTTCCGGCGCAAGGGTGACCAAAGTACAGCCGTTGCGAAGCCGGGAGACGAGTTCTATTGCATCAGGCTCCATCGGCCTGATCTGGTCCGCTGGATGCACGCCACGGCGCTTGAGATTAAGATACGGTCCCTCAAGGTGAATGCCGACGACACCAGCAACACCGTTATCCAGCGCGTCCTGAACGGCGGCAATCGCGGCCTCCATCTTGTCACGAGAATCGGTAATCAGGGTTGGCAGCATCGATGTCGTGCCAAACCGGCGATGCGCAGCGACCATGGTTTTAATGGTCTCAAGAACAGGCGCATCATTCAGCAAGACGCCGCCGCCACCATTGACCTGCACATCAATCAGACCGGGGGCGAGGGTTTGGCATCCACCGTCTACTGGCTTAATACCAGATGGTAGATCCTTATCCGCAACAACGGCGTCGATCTTGCCATCCGTGACCAAAACAGAATGCCCGGACAGGAAGCGTGTTCCGTCAAAGAGTCGGGCATTTGATATGGCAAAATCGCTCACGCCTGGGTCTCCGATTACTGCGTATCCAAGTACGGTGGTCGCAGGATCAACCCTGCGGTCGTGGACGGTTGGGCATCGTAATTGGATGATTTGATAGCGGCAACGACCTTAACGAACAATTGTGAAGAAGTCGTCTGCACCGCCCATTTTCGCGGACAGGCGAAATATTCGAACACGAACATTCCATACAACAAGGTTAACCATACACGTCGCGGGACGATCTTCATGTTTTGGTCGCAAAACTTTCACTTGCTTGCAACACTTGGCATCTGCCGCTTCTCTCCATTTCACGGCACTTCTGCTACCTGATTGCCGGAACACAAGGCAAACACTGGATCTTTGATCCTTTCAAAACTGCGCCCGCGAGGAGCTTCATAGTGAACTTATTGGATGTTCACTTGATCATTTATTGGCGAGTTTTGTGTCATTTCGCCGCCCATTCGCACATCAAAAGTAAGTTTCCGAAAACTGTCACTTGAGCAAAACGGCCCTCAAGAACAAAACGAACGCCTAGCCGGTCGCCGAATTACGGGCGGCGTACCGTGCCAAGTTTTCAATAGGGAGTTACTTGACCATGTTCCGCAAAACACTGATGGCTGCTGCTGCCGTGTTTGCCATTGGCAACACCGCACAGGCTGCAACCGAGATCACCTGGTGGCATGCAATGGACGGCGCACTTGGCGACGTTGTCAACCAGATCACCGAAGACTTCAATGCAAGCCAGGATGAATACAAACTCGTATCCATCAACAAGGGCGGCTACGAAGACACCATGACGGCCGGCATCGCAGCGTTCCGCGCGAAAAACCAGCCGAACATCATCCAGATCTTCGACGCAGGTGCTGCAACCATCATCAACGCCAAAGGCGCTGTTAAGCCGGTTCAGGATTTGCTTGAAGCAAACAACGTCAATTTCGACATCAATGATTACATCCCGGGTGTTCGTTACTTCTATGCCGATTCAGACGGCAAGATGATCGGCATGCCGTTCAACAGCTCGACCCCGCTTCTGTATTATAACAAAGAAGCGCTGGACAAAGCCGGTGTAGACGTTCCCAAAACCTGGCAGGAATTCGAAGCTGCTGCTCCGAAGCTCAAAGAAGCTGGTTACACCGCGCTTGCGCAGTCGCACAGCCCGTGGATCTTCTTCGAAAACTTCATGTCGCGTCACAACCTGCAGATGGCAACCGCCAATAACGGCTATGACAGCACCGACGTTGAAATCCTTTATAACAACGACGCTCTGAAAGATCACTGGCAGCACGTCAAGGATTGGAAAGACGCGGGTTACTATGGCTATTATGGCCGCGCATGGGGTGCGAACCAGGACGCATTCGTGCAGCAGCAGGTCGCAATGTGGATCGGTTCTTCCGGTTCGTTTGGTGGCCTTCGCAAGTCCGCACAGTTTGACTTTGGCGCATCGACCCTCCCGTATTGGGAAGGTACCGGCGATGCACCGAAATCGACCTTTATCGGTGGTGCAGCACTGTTCGCATTCTCCGGTCACGATGCCGCACAGGATGCCGGTGTTGCCGAATTCTTCAAATTCCTGACCAAACCGGAAACCCAGTACTACTGGCACAAAGAAACCGGTTATGTCCCGATCACCAATGCTGCTTATGATCTGGCCAAAAAAGAAGGCTACTACAACGAAAGCCCGGATGCCGAAGTCGGCATTACCCAGCTTTCCGAGGAAGGTGGCGAGTGGACCAAAGGTTATCGTCTTGGCTTCTATGTTCAGATCCGCGAAGTGATTTATCGTGAAGTCGACAAGATCATGAACGGCGAAGAAACCGTTGATGCTGCCTTTGCGACCATCGAAGAAGAAGCAAACGGCCTGCTGAAGCGCTTCAACGATACCTACTCGAACTAATCTGCTTTTCGCCAAAGCGGGGCGGCCGATGATTTGGCCGCCCTGTTTTGCATTTTCTGATTTTGCTCTGAGGTTGCGTTCCCGATGAAGCGCGTACAATTTGAACACAGCGCGGTGCCATACCTGTTTATCGCACCCCAAATTCTGATTATTTGCATATTTTTCCTGTGGCCTGCGGTCCAGGCGCTGTACCAGTCCTTCCTGCTTGAAGACGCCTTTGGCATGTCTTCCCAGTTCGTCTGGTTCCGCAATTTTGAAGATGTGCTTTCAAGCAGCTCGTGGACACGATCTGCCATCTTTACCGTCGTATTTTCCGTTTTGGTCTCCGTGCTTTCGATCGCGATTTCACTGTTTCTCGCGGTTCGCGCCGACGAAGTAATCCGTGGGGCAAAATCCTATAAAACGCTTCTGATGTGGGGCTATGCCATTGCGCCGCCGGTGGCAGGCCTTCTTGGCATCATGATGTTCAACCCGCTAATGGGGGACCTCTATAAGGCCTTCAACAGTTTCGGGTTTGAGTTCAACCACATCGAAAACGCCAATGACGCGGCCTTCATCGTCATTCTGATTGCGGTCTGGAAACAGGTCAGTGTGAACTTCATCTTCTTCCTCTCAGGCCTTCAGGGAATTCCGAAGTCGGTTCAGGAAGCAGCGACCCTTGACTGCAAGAGTCCTGAGCGTCGCTTCTGGACCATCACATTCCCGCTATTGGCACCGACAACCTTCTTCCTGCTGGTGATCAACCTGACTTACGCCTTTTTCGAGACGTTCGGCATTATCGATGTTTCGACCAAAGGTGCCCCGGGTGGTTCGACCGCGACCCTTGTCTACAAGGTGTATGTCGATGGCTTCCTTGGTGCGGATATGGGCGGCAGTGCTGCACAGTCAGTATTGCTGATGATCATGGTCAGTGTCCTGACCGTGTTCCAGTTCCGCTTCATCGAACGCAAAGTGCATTATTAAGGGGAACGTCATCATGTATCAGTCCAAATGGCGTATTTTTACGAACCACACCATTCTGGTGCTTGGCTCACTTTTCATGATCCTTCCGGTCTGGATCGCCTTTGCGTCATCAACTCACACCCGCGAGTATATCTTCCAGAATGGCCTGCAATTCTTGCCCGGCGGGGAGTTCTTCACCAATTACGGCGCGATCCTGTTTGATGCAGAGGCGACAAAGGGCAGGGTGACTGCGCTTGAGATGCTGTTTAACAGCATGGTGCTTGGTCTTGGCTTTGCGATCGGAAAGGTCATCATTTCGATGATGGCGGCCTATGCCATTGTCTATTTCCGCTTCAAGCTGGCTGTGCCGCTGTTCTGGATCATTTTCTCGACACTTCTGTTGCCGCTCGAAGTGCGCATCGTGCCGTCCTATGAGGTCGTGGCAAACCTTGGCTTGCTCAACACCTATACCGGCCTGATCCTGCCGCTGATTGCGTCTGCCACAGGAACCTTCTTCTTCCGGCAGTTTTACCGGTCAGTCCCGGACGAACTTCTTGAAGCAGCGAGGCTGGACGGGGCTGGGCCGATCCGGTTCTTCATCGACATTCTGGTTCCCCTGTCGGTGACCATGATTGCTGCGATCTTCATCATCATGTTTGTGGTCGGCTGGAACCAGTACCTTTGGCCGCTCCTGATGACCACCGATGATCAGCTCTACACCATCGTGATCGGGATCAAGCAGGTCTACAATTCGCTCTATGAGGGCGGACAGATACCTCAGTTCCCCAAGGCATTCGCACTGACAATCATGGCATCTGTTCCGCCCGTAATGGTGGTGGTCATCTTCCAGCGCATGTTCGTCAAGGGGCTGGTTGAGACGGAAAAATAACCCGGTCTTCCCTGATCCCTGCATTGAAAATAATTGATCCGAATACAGGATAACCAAGATGGCAACTGTTACGCTTAATCAGGCCCAGAAAACCTACCCGAACGGTTTCAAGGCCATTCACGGCATTGACCTTAAAATCGAGCATGGCGAGTTCACGGTTCTTGTCGGGCCGTCTGGCTGTGGCAAATCGACATTGCTGCGCATGATCGCTGGTCTGGAAGGGATTTCGGATGGCGAAATCATCATTGATGACAAGGTCGTCAACACCGTGGCCCCCGCAGATCGCGACATCGCCATGGTGTTCCAGAACTACGCGCTTTATCCGCACATGAACAACTACGACAACATGGCCTATGGCCTGAAAAACCGCGGATACAGCAAGGCGGAAATTGATGCCAAGGTCCGCGAAGCCGCCCGCATTCTTCAGCTTGAAGATCACCTTGAACGCAAACCGCGCCAATTATCTGGCGGTCAGCGCCAGCGCGTCGCCATGGGCCGTGCGATCGTCCGCCAACCCAAAGTCTTCCTGTTTGACGAGCCGCTTTCAAACCTTGATGCCAAACTGCGTGTCGATATGCGCCTTGAAATCAAGAACCTGCAACAGCGTCTTGGCATCACGTCGGTCTATGTCACCCACGACCAGGTCGAAGCCATGACCCTTGCCGATCGTCTGATCGTCATGAATGGCGGCGTTGCGGAGCAGATCGGAACCCCGATTGATATCTACGAAAAGCCGGCCAGCCAGTTTGTCGCAGGTTTCATCGGCTCGCCCGCGATGAATTTCCTGAAGGGCAAAGTGTCTGATGACAAAAAACACGTCACAGTGGGGGACGGCGTGATGCTTGATCTTGATCACGACGTCGAGGCTGGCCGCGACGTCACGGTCGGTATTCGCCCCGAACATCTGGAACTTCTCAAAGACGGGGAAGGTCGGATTAATGCCGGTGTGCGCATGGTGGAGTCTCTTGGCGCAGAAACGCTGGCTTACCTCGATTTCGGGGCCAATGCCGACAATGTCACGTTGCGGTTGCAGGGAACGCACACATTCGAAAAAGGCGAGAAATTAAGCCTTTCGGTTCCGGCTTCGAAAATCCATCTGTTTGATATCAAAAGCGGTCAGCGCATCTGATTAAACCAGATCAGCTAACATCGAACGCCTCTGACAAATTCAGACTGTCAGAGGCGTTTTTGTTTTCGGATTGGGGCACTTTACCCTTGTCTCGCACATGGTGAACGGGGTAGTTCCTATGCGCGAAAGTTAAGGGAGTTTGATGTGCAGACCGACCAGAAAAAGGCGCTTTACGAAGAAGCGCAAAAAGAGCTGATCAGCATCACTGAAGGCGAAACCAACGTGCCCGCCCTGATGGCGACCGTATCGTGCGTCTTATCGCAAAAGTTCGACTATTACTTCTGGACCGGCTTCTATAATGTTGATCCGGAAAAGGAAAATGAACTTGTCGTCGGGCCATATCAGGGCACGCTTGGCTGTCTTCGTATCCCGTTTGGTCGCGGTGTTTGTGGTGCAGCCGCATCAACCCGCGAAACGCAGGTGGTCGCGGACGTTCACGCTTTTCCTGGTCATATCGCATGCGACAGCCGGACAAATTCCGAGATCGTCGTGCCGGTGATCAATGCGGATGGACAGTTGATCGCCGTGCTTGACGTCGATAGTGTCGAGCACAATTCGTTCGATGAAACGGATCGCATTGCACTTGAAACTTTAATGCAGCGCATTTTTGCGCAATGATAACCCACAAGTCCCGACCAATCGGGACAGCGGACAACACAAACTTTGGAAGATAACCCATGGCTGGCAGTGTCAATAAAGTCATTCTCGTCGGGAACCTTGGCCGCGATCCTGAAATCCGGTTTACCCAGGCTGGCAAAAAGATCGCCAATTTCAGCATCGCAACCTCCGAACAGTGGCGTGACCGTCAGTCCGGTGAGCGCCGCGAGCGCACCGAATGGCATCGCATCGTTGTTTTCAACGAAGGCCTTGCTGATGTCGTTGAGCGCTTTGTGAAAAAAGGCAGCAAGCTTTATATCGAAGGCCAGCTCCGCACCCGCAAATGGCAGGGGCAGGATGGCAAAGACAACTACACCACTGAAGTTGTTCTTGAAGGCTTCAACTCCAACCTGACCATGCTTGATAACCGCGGTGAAGGCGGCGGCATGGGTGGTGGTTCATCCTCTGGTGGTGGCTATGGCGGCGGCCAGGATAGTGGTGGCGGCTATGGCGGCGGTTCTGACGCTGGTTGGGGTAATGGTGGTTCTTCCGGTGGTGGATCCGCACCGGCTGGTGCCCCGGACCTCGATGACGAGATCCCGTTCTAAGCAATCGCTTAATGATAGTGCTTTAGAATCCCTCCGAAACGCTGGTTGTTTTGGAGGGATTTGTTTTTGTGAGGTTCTTCGTGCAACCATCCAGAAGCGTCTGTCACAAAATCACCTGAAGTTGGCCTACAAGACTATAAACAAGCGATACAATCTGATTTAAGAACGAGAATTCAGCCAATCGTGAAACAAGGAAGACCTGTTGACCGGTCCAATATTTGGAACCCCGCGTGTGGGGCAAAGCTATAACGTCCAGGACTGTGTCTATGCCGTGATCAAACGCGAAAACGGCGACGTTGCCGTTGCGCGCACCCCCAAGGGTATTGTTCTTCTTGGCGGCGGTGTTGAAAACGGTGAAAGCGAACAGGACGCGCTTTGTCGTGAGGCTTATGAAGAATCGGGTTATCGGGCGCGTATCATCTCGCGGCTCGGTTTTGCATCACAGTATGTCAATAACCCGACCAAGGATCGATACCGCCTTAAGCGCGCTACCTTTTTCCTGTGCGAATTGACTGAAAAGCTTGGCCCGCCTGTGGATCAGGATCACGAACTGGTCTGGATGCCATACAAAGAAGCTCATGAGAGCTTACTTCGGCCATTTCATCAATGGGCACTGGAATTTGTGGGTTAACCACAGCATTTCTTGAATTTTTTGCCGGAACCACATGGGCAGGGATCATTTCGACCGACTTTGACAGGTGACGCGTTGATTCGGCTCACGCCCGGGAATATCCCGTCAACATAGAACCACTTGCCGTCACGGCGTTCGAAATTGGATCGCTCGTGCAGTTGGTGTGGTTTTCCGTTCTCATCAAAATGGGCAACGAATTCAACAATCCCGGTTTGATCAAGAATACCGCCAGCAACGCATTCAATGATGTCCAAGCCAGTCCAACGCGTTGTGTCCTGCACAATACTTTCTGCATCAAAGCCGGAACGATTTTCCTCTGCCAGCGTTGATAATAGGTAGTCCCCATTGCGCAGCACGAAGGCAGAGTAGCGTGATTGCATCAATTTTTCGGCCGTTTCGGCACTTGCCGTCCCGGAATGATACTTCCCACAGCAGACGCCGTAATCTTTCAGGCTGCCACAGGGGCATAAAGTGTCTGCTGGCAAGGCTGGCATGATGAACTCCGGTCAAATGGCATTTTGAAGTCACCATACAGCAGGGGCCACTGGCACGCCACTTTGCCAAGCCCCGGAATTTCGCCTTGAACCTTCACACATGCACAAATTGCCTTTGTTTCGCCGTATATCGATCCTAGCGTGAAGGATCGGCATTTTACTTACCCGACTGTTTTTGTCGGTTATAATTGCTAGGATGCTGATATTGAGTGATTAATATAACTGAAACACTGGTCAGAAGTTCTTGACGAATTTGGTCGGGTTTAGATATATTAATAAATGCGGGTGGGGGCCCATAGGCACCGCCGGATCAACGTCCGGCCAATTGGCGGACATGTAAATTGTCGATTTGCTTCGAGTAAGGATGAGACACGATGAATGAACTTCTTATTTGCGTCTACTGTCCTCTTCCATAGGTGACCTTGGAATGAGTTACGACCGGACCACGCTTCTTTTCTGACAAAATCCGGTCGTCCACGTGAATTAATTCACAACCGATAGTGTTTGCACGTCATCTAGCTTCTGACGGCCTCCGTACTAAGAATAGATGCCGACTTGTAAACCTCTCAGGAGGACGTAGAATGAGCGCCATTAAATTACCTGCTGTTTCCCAGGAAGAGGGTTTCTCGGGCTATCTCCGTGAAGTCTGGAAATTCCCGATGCTTACGGCGGACGAAGAATACATGCTGGCCCACCGTTATCAGGACCATGATGACACCGAGGCCGCCCACAAACTTGTTACCAGTCACTTGCGTCTTGTCGCCAAGATCGCGTTTGGTTATCGCGGCTATGGCCTGCCGATGGCAGACCTCGTTGCAGAGGGCAATACAGGCCTGATGCGCGCCGTGCAGAAGTTCGATCCGGAACGTGGTTTCCGCCTGTCGACCTATGCGATGTGGTGGATCCGTGCTGCGGTGACTGAATACATCCTGCAAAGCTGGTCTATGGTCAAACTCGGCACCATGGCAGCGCAAAAGAAACTGTTCTTCAGCCTGCGTAAAGCCAAGCGTCAGCTTAACATTTATGACAATGGTGAACTTTCGCCAGAGGAAGCTGATCAGGTTGCCGAAAAACTTGGTGTGACCGGCCGTGAAGCGCTTGAAATGAACCGCCGTCTTGCGGCGCGCGATTTCTCGCTTAACACGCCGATGCCGAAAGACGAGGGGATGGAATATCTCGATACGCTGTCGTCTGACGCACCGAGCCCGGAAGCACTGGTGGCTGATGCCGAAGAACGTGTTCTTCATAACGGCATGCTGAAAAACGCACTTGGCGAATTGCCTGAACGTGAACAGGAAATCATCAAGGCCCGCTTCCTCAGCGATGATCCGATCACGCTTGAAAAACTTGGTGAACGTTTTGGCGTCAGCCGTGAACGCGTCCGTCAGCTTGAAGCACGCGCCTTCAAGAAAATTCAGGAAAGCGTCCTGACGCAGCATTCAGCAGCGTAACAAAGCTTAAATAGACCAAATCAAAAGGCGGCATCCTAGTGGGTGCCGCCTTTTTCTCATTCCATTCGTCTTGCTCTGCTTGTCAGCGGGTCATCCGGATGAGAGCACATCACGTGATTTTGCAATAACTTCGATGGTCTTGTTCCAAAGTGCGTATTTGGCCACTTCCTTGACGCTGACCCACTTGGCATCAGCCGCATCACC
Organism: Thalassospira sp. ER-Se-21-Dark; assembly: GCF_017922435.1. NCBI lineage: Bacteria > Pseudomonadati > Pseudomonadota > Alphaproteobacteria > Rhodospirillales > Thalassospiraceae > Thalassospira > Thalassospira sp. ER-Se-21-Dark. The sequence goes on from NZ_VDEZ01000002.1 coordinate 692,872, forward strand.
GCCAAGCGTGATATCGGGATTAAGCGCCACCGCGACAAAATCAATCAACGTGTAGTGATATTCGACCTTGTCATCGTCATTGGTAGAAATCATGTCCACCGCATCGACCAGGATCGGGCTTGAGATTTTAACGCCGGTTTCTTCCAGCACTTCGCGGCAAACAGCATCGCGCACCGTTTCGCCCAGTTCCTGCGCGCCGCCCGGAAGGCTCCATGTGCCGGCATGTGGTTCCTTGCCACGCTGGATCAAAAGAACATGGTCCTTGTGCCAGACAACGGCACCAACACCGACAAGAGGACGCGGCAGAAAGGTTCGCTGATCAAGTTCAGTAATCGTCATCGTCTTCTTCCAAATCATCGTCCGGGTCAGGGACCTCATGCACGACCTTGCCGGTCAGTTCTCGGGCCCGAATACCGGGTGTGCCAAGAAACTGTTCTTCGGATTCCGGATGGAGTGACATCACAAAATCTTTCGATGGCGCGTCACCGATGGCGAACTGCCGCGCGGCGTCGTAATCAGGAGCACGTACCTTGGCCGTCTTTATCCCGACCGAACCGTCATCATCGTAAATATATTCAACAATCCAGACCTGCAAAACGTCTCCACAACAATTCTGATCTGCAAATTACGGTTTGTTGGTTGCACCGCAAACTTGAATACTGCTATCACTTTAATAAGCGGGAATAACCCGGCTTTAAGTCCCAGCTTTGCCATATTCTCACGTACAATGACCAAAAGCCAAAGACTAATCTCAAGTTTCGGCTTTTGACATTTGGCTCTTCTGCACAGGTGCTCAATGAACGCCAAGCGCGACGACAACGATGATCCGGAAAACAAAGGTTCGGAGCACGTCCTCCCAAGCCCAGGTATGTTTGCCCGGATAAGAGCCTATTTCCTTACTGGTGTGCTGGTCAGCGCGCCTCTTGCGATTACCTTCGGGCTTGCCTGGTGGTTTATCGAATTCGTCGACAGCAAAGTCATCCCGCTGATCCCGGCGCATTACAATCCGGAATCCTATCTTCCTGTCGGTTATCAGGAATACGGGATCCCCGGATTTGGCCTGTTGGTTATTATCGTTTTCATCACCGTGGTTGGCTGGTTCACGACCAACTTTGCCGGTCGGGCGTTAATTAAGCTTTACGAACGGATTCTTGGCCGTATTCCGGCGGTACGGAGCATTTATGGTGCCGTTAAGCAGATCCTCGAAACGGTTTTGGCCAACCAGTCGAATGCTTTTCGCCAAGCGGTTCTTCTGGAATATCCGCGCCGCGGGATGTGGGCGATTGGCTTTATCACTGGCGAGACCACAGGTGAGGTGCAAAACCTGACCGAAGACAAGGTCATCAACATCTTCCTGCCGACCACGCCAAACCCGACATCGGGCTTTTTGCTGTTCGTTCCGCGCCGGGATGTCGTCATTCTTGATATGACGGTCGAAGAGGCCATTAAAATGGTGATGTCAGGCGGTATCGTAACCCCGCCGGATCGTCGCCCGGCCGAACAACGCAATCATCCGCAGGTCGCTGCCAAAACCTACGAGGATGTCGATACGTTGCGTGAAAAGGAAAACGTTCCGATTCTGGTATCGCGCGACATTCCGGCACGGATGGAAACATCCAAAACGTCTGAGCCGAAATCCAAAGATGGCAAAACGCCCGAAGACGCGTGATAACATTGCCTCTAATGGCTTGAAATTTAAAAGGGCGCATCCAACCGGTGCGCCCTTTGTTCTTTGTTATCCTGATCGGAAATATCGAACCGCTTCGTCGCGTTCAAACAGATACAACAACAGACGCAATGCATCGCCGCGCGCCTTCTGCAGGTCGGGGTCGCGTTCGACGATCAGGCGTGCATCATCGCGCGCAATCGCCAGCAAATCACCATGTAGCTCAAGATTGGCCAGCCGGTATTCCTGAAGGCCGCTTTGACGGGTGCCAAGAACTTCGCCAGCGCCGCGGAGTTTCAGGTCTTCTTCGGCGATGATGAACCCGTCCTCGGTTTCACGCATGATTTTGAGTCGCGACTTGGAAACCTGTCCAAGCGGGCTACCATACAGCAACAAACAGGTCGATGCCGCATCCCCACGGCCAATTCGCCCGCGAAGCTGATGAAGCTGGGCAAGGCCAAAGCGTTCGGCATGTTCAATCACCATGATCGTTGCTTCGGGCACGTTGACTCCGACCTCGATCACAGTGGTTGCGACAAGGATGGACGTATCGCCATGGGCGAACTTTTCCATCACTTCGTCCTTTTCCTTGCCCTTCATCTTGCCATGAACAAGGCCAACACGATCCCGACCAAATAGCTCTGCCAGCACCCGGTACCGTTCATCGGCGGCTTGCAGGTCAAGAACCACGGAATCCTCGACCAATGGACAGACCCAATAAATCTTGGTTCCGCTGCGCATCGCACGCCCGATGCCGGAAATGACATCATCTACCTTGTCGATCGGCAAAACGCGGGTGTCGACCGGTTTGCGCCCCGGCGGCTTTTCATCAAGCCGCGAAACTTCCATATCGCCAAAGGCCGTCAGGGTCAGCGTGCGTGGAATAGGTGTCGCTGTCATGACCAACACATCAACCGCCTGGCCTTTGCCAGCCAGCATAAGGCGTTGGTGCACGCCAAAGCGATGCTGTTCATCGACAACCGCAAAGGCAAGATCGTGGAACATCACGTCATCCTGAAACAAGGCGTGCGTTCCGACCGCAATCTGGACTTCGCCATTGGCAAAGCCTTCAAGCGCGGTTTTTCGTGACTTGCCCTTATCGCGCCCGGTCAGGATGGCGCATTTGATGCCGATTTTCTCCAGAAGCGGCGAAATCGTTTCAAAATGCTGGCGCGCCAGAATCTCGGTTGGTGCCATCAGGGCGGCCTGACGTCCGCATTCAACCGCATTAAGCATCGCCATCAAGGCGACCACAGTCTTGCCCGATCCCACGTCCCCTTGCAACAAACGCAGCATGCGGCCTTCGCTTGCCATATCGTCATAGATGTCACCAAGCGCGCGTTGCTGCGCACCGGTCATGGCAAAGGGCAGGTGGTCACCGAGTTCTGCACGCAGGCGACCATCCCCCTTGGTCACACGACCGCCAAGCTTGCGCATCTTTGCTCGGATCAATGTCAGGGCCAGTTGATTGGCCAGCAACTCATCATAGGCAAGCCGTTTGCGGGCGGGATGATCGGGTGACAGGTCAGTTTCATCTTGCGGATTGTGTATTGTGTAAAGGGCCGCTTTCAAATCGGGCCATTTATGGCGCGCTATCAGTGCCGGGTCATGCCATTCTGGTAAATCGGGAAGCGTTTCAAGTGCACCGCGCACAGCCTTGGTCAGCGTCTTGCCCGTAACCCCGGCCGACATCGGATAGATCGGCTCGACCGTCTGGATTTCAGCACGTTCTGCCTCTGTACCAATCCGGTCGGGATGGGTGATCTGATATTCCCCGCGATAATGATCAATCTTACCCGAAACAATTCGCTTCTCACCAACCGGCAAAACGTCGTTGAGGTATTTGGCCCGCGCGTTAAAAAACGCCAAAACAAGCGTACCGCTTTGCGTTTTGCAGATCACCCGATAGGGGCGACGACGATTGGGCGCGGGCTCGTGGCGTTCGACCCAGACATCCATGGTGACGACCGACCCGTCAATGGTGTCGGAAAGGTCGGGCGAAAACCGGCGATCAATAATGCCCGATGGCAAATGCCAAAGCAGATCTGCGACATGTTCCCCGCCAATCAGGCGCGCTACCAACGGCTTTAAGCGCGGACCGATACCGGCCAGCGTGTCAATTTCAGCAAAAAGCGGGAACAGAATTTCCGGGCGCATGTCGGTTTTCGTTGAAACTTTCGATGAGAACGTTAATAGAACAATTGTGTTTATGGCACGGGTATACAACAAAACTATCCCGCCACAACCATCAAGTCATCATTTGATACAAAATGACCCGATCACGGCATGGACCCGTAGGAGATTTTGCCGTACAAACCATGCCACAGAACAGGCTGCAGTGGCCTCCCGCAAGGCGCTGCACAGGAAGTCAGGAGATCGAAGAATGACCGACACCGTATCGGACCTTGAAATGCGCCGTAGAAAGCTGCTGTTCCGTGGGAGCCATCGTGGCACCAAGGAGAACGATATCCTGATGGGGCGTTTCATGGACAGGCATCTGGCGACCCTGACGGCAGAACAACTTGATAGATTTGAAATCCTGATCAACGAAGTACCGGATGCCGATTTCTTCAAATGGGCAACCGGCAAGGAAGCGGCACCTGCACAGTATGACACGGATGTCCTGCGCATGATCCGGGACCTGAGCAACGCCTGACAAGACATTGAACAAGCTCAAAGAAATTATATCGACCAACGGTCGCAAACGGGTAGGTGGTGTGCCGGAAGGCGCAGACGCCCTGATCCTGCGTGAACTGCTTGATAGTGCGGGCAAGAACAAGACCGTTTTGCATGTGGCGCGCGATGACAAGCGCATGGCCCAACTGGCGGAGGCATTGCAATTCTTCGCCGGTGAGATCGAAGTCCTGACGCTGCCGGCGTGGGATTGCCTGCCTTATGACCGTGTTTCACCGATTTCGGAAGTCACCGCACGGCGCGTCGAAACGCTGACAACCCTTGCCGACAGCAAGGAGTCCGCAGCTGGCAATGGCCGTATCGTCCTGACAACCGCCGCCGCGGCAATGCAGCGTGTCCCGACCGTTGAGGTCATGCGCACAGGAAAGCTGGCGTTCAAGGCTGGCAGTGAATACGACCGCGCCGAGCTGACCGCCTATTTCGAGCGCATGGGCTATAACCGCGCAGAACAGGTGATGGAACCGGGCGACTACGCCGTCCGTGGTGATATTGTCGATATCTTTGCGCCGGGCATGAAGGAGCCGGTTCGGCTTGATTTCTTTGGCGATGAGATCGAAAGCATCCGTCGCTTTGATGTCGAAACCCAGCGCACCGTCGGCAAGGTCAAGGAAATTTCCCTGTTGCCCGTGGGCGAGGTCTATCTAGACCCGGATAGCATTTCGCGGTTCCGAAGCAGCTATCGCGAGCTGTTTGGCGCGGTGTCACAGACCGATCCACTTTATGAATCAATTTCCAACGGTCTGAAATATGGCGGGATGGAACATTGGCTGCCGCTGTTTCATGACGGGTTGGATACGATATTCGCCTATGTGCCCGAAACCATCGTCAGCCTTGATTATCAATATGGCGAGGTCATCGAAAACCGGCTTGAAATGATCGATGATTATTATCAGGCGCGCCTTAGTATCAAGGGCGGCGGGCTATCGGGTGACAACGTCTATAAACCCGTGCCGCCAGAACGGCTGTATCTTGATCAGGCAGAGTTTGACCGCATGCTGTCCGACCGTCCGGTTCTGGAATTCTCGCCTTATTACGATGATGAAAATCCGGAACGCGGTATTTACGATCTTGGTGCGCGGGCAGGGCGTGATTTTGGCGATGTGCGTGCGCGTGCGGACGTCAATCTTTATGACGAACTGCGTGATTTCATCACCACACAGCGCGGCAAGGAAAATCAGGTTGTTATCGCGGCCTATTCTGATGGGTCGCGTGATCGCATCGTGTCATTGCTGCGCGAGCATGGCGTGGGCAAAGTCGTTACCTGCGAATGCTGGGAAGACGTTACCGACGATCTGACCTTTGAACATGTCGGCGTGGTGATCCTTGATATTGAACGCGGATTCCGGCGCAAGGGTCTTTGGTTTGTTACCGAGCAGGATATCCTTGGCGACCGCATGAGCCGCCCGGGTGGGCGCCGTCGCAAGGCCGACAATTTCCTGCGTGAAGCGTCCGAGATTTCCGAAGGTGATCTTGTTGTCCACCTTGAACACGGTATCGGGCGCTATCTGGGCCTGAAGACCGTGACGGCTGGCGGCGCACCGCATGATTGTCTCGAGCTTGAATACGACGGCGGCGACAAACTGTTTGTTCCGGTCGAGAATATTGAGGTCCTGTCGCGTTATGGATCGGACGAAGGTATCTCGATCCTTGATAAGCTGGGTGGTGTTGCCTGGCAGGCCCGTAAGGCCAAGCTGCGCGAACGCATCCGCGACATGGCAGGCAAGCTGATCAAGGTTGCCGCCGAACGTCATCTGCGCAAGGGCACCATGCTTCAGGCACCTGAGGGCGCCTATGACGAATTCTGCGCCGGCTTCCCGTTTGCCGAGACCGAGGATCAGGCACGCGCCATCCGCGATACCCTTGATGACCTGTCGGCTGGCAAGCCGATGGATCGTCTCGTTTGCGGCGATGTTGGGTTTGGCAAGACTGAGGTCGCCATGCGCGCGGCGTTTGCCGCGGTGATGTCGGGCAAACAGGTGGCTGTGGTTGCGCCGACGACACTTCTTTGCCGGCAGCATTACCTGAATTTCAAGGAGCGCTTTGAAGGCCTGCCAGTGCGGGTTGAACAGCTGTCGCGCCTTGTCACCGGCAAGAACGCCAAACTGGTCAAGGAGAACCTAGAAAGCGGCCATGTCGATATCGTCTGTGGCACCCATGCGCTTTTGGGTACGGGCGTGCATTTCAAGGACCTTGGCCTTCTGATCGTCGACGAGGAACAGCATTTCGGCGTCAAACACAAGGAACGCCTCAAGGAACTGAAATCCGATGTGCATGTCCTGACCCTGACCGCGACGCCGATCCCGCGCACCTTGCAGCTGGCCCTGACCGGGGTGAAGGAACTGTCGATCATTGCCACACCGCCGGTCGACCGTCTGGCGGTCCGGACCTATATCACGCCATATGACCCGGTTGTCGTGCGCGAGGCCATCTTGCGCGAACGCCACCGTGGCGGCCAGATTTTCTATGTTTGCCCACGGGTCAATGAGCTCGACCGGGTTGCCAAGGAACTTCAAAACCTTGTGCCGGAAATCAAGTTTGACGTGGCACACGGCCAGATGGGGGCACGTGACCTTGAACAGGTCATGACCGATTTCACCGACCGTAAGTTTGATCTGTTGCTCGCGACCAACATTATTGAGTCGGGCATTGATGTTCCAAACGCCAACACGATGATCATTCACCGATCTGATATGTTCGGCTTGGCGCAGCTTTATCAGTTGCGTGGCCGTATTGGTCGTTCCAAACAGCGTGCCTATGCCTATCTGACCTTGCCAAATAGCAAGAAACTTACCGCAACAGCACTCAAGCGACTGGAAGTCATGCAGACCCTTGATAGTCTTGGTGCCGGGTTCAATCTGGCGAGCCACGATCTTGACATTCGCGGGGCAGGGAACCTGCTTGGCGAAGAACAATCCGGCCATATCAAGGAAGTCGGGATCGAGCTTTATCAGCAGATGATCGAAGAAGCCGTGGCAGAAGCCAAGGGCGAGATCGATGCATCCGAAGAGGCAAGCTTCGTCCCGCAGATCAATATCGGTATGCCGGTTCTGATCCCGGATCGCTACGTGCCGGATCTTGGTGTGCGGCTTGGTCTTTATCGCCGTATTTCCGAATTGCGATCGCGTGAAGAGGTCGACCAGTTTGCCGCCGAAATGATTGACCGGTTTGGCAAATTGCCCAAGGAAGTCGAAAACCTTCTGGATGTTGTGACCATCAAACAATGGTGTCGGGTTGCCAATATCGAGAAGCTTGATGCAGGCCCGAAAGGGGCACTCATCACGCTACGAAACAACGAGTTTCCGAACCCGGCCGGTTTGATCGGCTTTATCCAGCAACAGGTTGGCGTCGCCCGCCTGCGCCCGGATCACAAGATCGTCTATTCCGCTGGCTGGGATGGACCAACTGACCGGCTTGAAGGCCTCAAACGATTGATGAAACGGCTTTCGGATATTGCAGGAAACGCATAAAGAAAAGGCGGGTAACAGATTGTTATCCCGCCTTTTTTAATTCTCAATGGGCTCTTGTTTAGACCGGAATTTCTTCCTGTCGCGCCAGTCGGATCATGCGTTGAAGGATGTCGGGTTCCTGTGCGCCGGACAGGGCATGGCGGCTGTTAAACAAGAAGCACGGTACACCGGTCACGCCCATCTGATGCGCGACCCGGTTTTCCTGACTGACAAATTCCCGATCCATGTCACCGGCAAGATATTCCAGAATTTCGTTTCTGTCTTCGCCATGGCGAACTGCGATATCGGCCAGGAGTTCATGATTGCCGATATCCTGACCTTCAAGGAAATAGGCCACAAACAGATCTTCGACCAAATCATTGCCAACCGCTGGCCGTTCTGCACACACCTTGTAGATCAGGCGATGAGAGTCCGTTGAATCCGGCGTTACGTTGATTAGATCAAACCTGAACGGGATACCGACCGCAGCCCCGGCATCCTCGATCGCCTTGTAAACCCGCTCAGCACTTTCGCTTCCGCCGAACTTTGCGGATAGATAAAGTTTGCGATCAATGCCGCCACTCGGCATATCCGGGTTAAGCAGGAAAGGGCGCCAGTGAATGATCAGGTTATCAAGCTTTTCGCTTGACAACGCTTTTTCAAGGCGCTTCTTGCCGATATAGCACCACGGACAAATCGTATCGACAATCGCCTCGATCCTGATCGGCGAATTTGATGCTTCACTTTGTCCGAACTGCCAATTCATTCCACTTTATCCATTCAAGAAAGACGTTCCCGTCGCCAGCGGCGCAATCCCAAGATGGTCGGCAACCGTTTGCCCGATATCGGCAAAGGTTTCGCGCATCCCGAACGGCCCGGGGGCAATTGCCGGTCCAAAGGCAAGGATCGGCACAAATTCGCGTGTATGGTCATTGCCGCGCCAGGTCGGGTCGCACCCGTGATCGGCGGTAATGATCACCATATCACCGGGCTGTAACGCGGCACGTAGTTCCGGAATTCGTTGATCAAATTCCTCAAGCGCGTTTGCATACCCGGCGACATCACGACGGTGACCGAATTCCATGTCGAAGTCCACCAGGTTGGTGAACACAATGCTGTTGTCCGGGGCTTCGGCGATTTCTTTCATCATGGCATCAAACAGCGCCATATTCCCCGACGCCTTGACCTTTTTGGCAATCCCGCGATGGGCATAGATATCGGCGATTTTACCAACTGAAATCACCTTGCCACCAGATTTGCTGAACAGATCAAGCAGCGTTGGTTTATGGGGCGGAACGGCAAGATCACGACGGTTTGAGGTCCGCTTGAAATCAGCAGGAGTTTCACCAACAAACGGGCGGGCGATCACACGGCCGATATTGTATGGTTCAACCAGTTTGAAGGCGATTTCACAGACTTCATACAGGCGTTCCAGACCAAAATGTTCCTCGTGGGCGGCAATCTGAAACACACTGTCGGCCGAGGTATAGCAAATCGGCTTGCCGGTTTTGGTATGCTCTTCGCCAAGCTCTGCGATGATGGTCGTGCCCGATGCATGGCAGTTGCCAAGAATGCCCGGCAATTTGGCCTGCTCGATCAGGGCATCGGTCAGTTCCGCCGGGAAGGTCGGGACGGTCAGGGGAAAATAACCCCAATCGAAATCCACCGGCACACCGGCAATTTCCCAATGGCCGCTTGGCGTATCCTTGCCGCGCGATAGTTCCTTGGCATGGCCAAATGCGCCGATCATTGCACCGCCATGATCAAGCCCGGGCGGGACACGACCTGTGGCATCCTTGGCAGCCTCGCCAAGACCAAGTGCCACCATGTTCGGCACATTCAGGGGACCACTGCGCTTGTCGCTATCGGCAAGGCCTTTGGCACATTGTTCTGCGATGTGGCCAAGGGTATCAGAGCCCTGATCACCGAATTTTGCCGCGTCCGGTGCCGAGCCGATCCCGAAGCTGTCCGCCACGATAATGATGGCACGTGCCATTGATGTCTTCCTTCAAACCTTATCCGGGCAATGCGATGCCCAGCAGATAGTCATAAATTCTAGTAGTTGCCAGTCGCAGCCGGTGCATCACCCGGTTTGGAACCACAGGTTTCAAGCAACGCGGTCAAAACGCCACTTGCCCCGAAACGGAAGGTTTCCGGCTTTGCCCAGCCATCGCCCATTATGTGATCGGCTATCGCAAGATAAAGGGCGGCGTCCTCGGTTGATTTAACTCCGCCGGATGCCTTGAAGCCGGCATCAATACCATCCTCGTTGCGGGCATCGCGAATGGCAGTCAGCATTGCAACCGCGGCTTCGGGCGTTGCGCCGACAGACACCTTGCCGGTCGATGTCTTCACGAAATTCGCCCCGTGCTTGATGGCAAGCCGGGCGGCGTCGTAAAGTTTGCCAAGGTCATCAAATTCGCCGCTTTCAAGGATGACCTTCATGGTAGTCATCGTTCCGCAGGCCGTGCGCGTGGCATCGACAACATCCGTTGCGGTCGCGACATCGCCCTCAAGAAATGCCTTGTAGGGGAAGACAAGATCGATCTCGTCTGCGCCCTTGGAAACACAATTTGCGGTCTCGTCGGCTACACGCTGGGCATTGGTGCCGCCTTCGGGGAAGTTTACCACGGTTGCGGTTTTCACACCTGACTGGCCCAGTGCCCGCCAAGAGGTTTCGATAAACGAGGCATAGACGCAAACAGCTGCTGTGTTTCCCTCAGGCGTTTGCGCGCGTTTGCACAGGGCTTCGATGACCTGTTCATTGTCATCATCATTCAGGCTGGTCAAATCCAGAACACAAATCGCGCGGCGTGCCGTCTCGGCGTCTGCCACGGCCTTGTTCTTGGCTACTGAAATGACTTCTGAAACAGTTTTCGGATCGAACATCAAATATTCCTTGCAACGCGCTATGCGCGGTTCGTCAAATTCGGCAAAATCGGTGACCATCTGGCCCGAATGAGAAAAACGGATCAACGACGGCCTGAAGGGTATCCAACCTTCATTCGGCAATCAATCGATCCGTCTCAAAATACAGTTTCAATCAGAACGCGGAAACGTCAAAGGCGCGCTATTTCGACAGCAGAAGCTGACCTTCACGTCCTTCAAGCGGTTTTTCACCCGCGACCGAGCACAGATATCCGCCCGGAACAATAAGCCGAATACCGATGCGGGAATACAGCACCCCGTCGGTTCGGCTGGAGAACGGGGTTTTCTCGCCGGTTTCACAATCAAGAACATAACCAAGCTCCTGACCGGCTTTGACTTTCGCGCCAGCCTCAGCCGCGAAAACAACCATGCCACCATGTGACGCCATCACGCGATCCACACCGGCAAGCGGGGTGGCATCACATTTGGCGTCCGGCAGGGGGCCCGGGTCGCCAGCAATCAGACCACGGCGCTGCAGGAACTTGAACAGATTGGCGGCATCGGCGATTGCGTACTCATCATAGACATCGCGATCACCACGCAGCTCGATCGTGGTGGCCAGTGTCGCCATCGGGATCGGGAATTTGTCGCCATAGGCACGGCGAAGTTCGACCCAGGGGCGGCTGAATGCCTCGTCAAACGGGTTGTCGCCACTGATTTCTGCGATCAGGCTGCATTCCGACCCGATCTGTGCCGAAAGATCCGCGGCATCCGGCCAGTTATGGTCGCTGATGTATAGATGCATCGGCGCTTCCCAGTCGCAATGCAAGTCCATGACGTAATCGGCATCAATCGCAAGCTCCGCCAGTGTCAGACGCAAATCCTGCAGGTCTGTCAGCGGGCTGACATCCTTGCGGTGTTCCTTGATAAGGCGGCGCAACTCGGTCCGGATCAATGCAACGTTGGCCTCGGCATTCTGCTCCAGTTTGCCGTCAATGGCATCAATAAGTGCCGCACTCAGATCCGGATAGTGACGGTTAAAGTTTTGACCACTGCGCATTTCGAAGCGGCCAAGCGGCTTCATATCGACATACTGGGTAAAACCGATCGGATTGGCGAAGGGAACAATAACGATTTCACCGGTGATGTCGCCCTTGGCGTCTGCTTCCTTCAGAAGTGCCTCAAGATGGTGCAACGTAATGACGCCGGGCAATTCATCTGCATGCAGGGCAGCCTGGAAATAGGCCTTAGGACCTTGGCCCGGTTTGCCAAAGCGCCGCACGGTCAAAGCGCGTGAGGTGCCCATTTGCGGGCGGACGAGTTCAATGCGTTCTTCTTGCATTTCGATATCCTGAAAGGTGGTGGCGTGGGGCGAATCAACCCGGCCGCATCAAAGCACCTTCGACGCCACGCCGACAGGTGCCAATCTCCGAATACCGGGTTTGATCGGGTATTTTTTAGGCCGAGGTTGCTGCTTTTGCTCTGCCTGTTTTGGGTTCGTTGCGCTGCTCACTGCGACGCAGATAGCGTTCGATCCCCTTGAAGCCAAAAGTCAGCGAGTAAACGATAATCAAATAGATCACACCGGCCGATATGAACGCCTCATAGGGAAGGGCGGTACGCGCAACGATCTTACGGGCAGCACCGGTGAGTTCCATCATGGTCACGGTCGATGCCAGCGACGTCGCCTTGAGGGTAAAGATCACATCGTTGGTGTAGGCAGGCCAGATCATCTGCCACATGCGGGGAAAGATAATGCGCCGATAGGTAATCCACGGCGACATGCCGCATGCACGGGCGGCTTCGAGTTCACCATTGGGCACATTCTGGATGCCGCCGCGCATGATTTCGGCAACATAGGCCGCCGTGTTCAGAACGAAGGTCAGCAGACAATACCAATACGGGTCGCGCAGATAAGTCCAGGTCCAGTGATCCTGAATGCCGTCGATGTTGGCAATCAGCTGCCCGACGCCATAATACATCATGAACAACTGCCCGATCAGCGGCGTTCCACGGAACACATAGATGAAGGCAAAGGGCAGGGCCTGTATCCATACCTTTTTCGAAACACGCGCCACAGCCAACGGAATGGCCAAAAGCGTGCCAAGCGTCACCGAAATCACCAGCAACTCGATGGTCAGCAAAAAGCCGCGCCATAGCCAGGTATCGTACTTGCCAAGAACGTATATGAAATCTTCAAACATCTGCTACGCCCTCGCCACACCGCGGGCAGCCCGCTTTTCAAGATAGTTGAAGACCAGCAGCGAAACCGTTGTAAATGAAAGGAACATAAGCATCGCCACCAGATAGAAAGTGAACGGTGCCTTCTCTGTACCGGCGCCAATGGCAGCCTTTCGCATGATTTCCTCGACACCAACAACCGAAATAAGCGCGGTGTCCTTGATCAGGACCTGAAACAGGTTGTTAAGCCCGGGCAGGGCGAAACGCCAAAGTTGCGGTAGCTTGATGCGCATGAAAATCTGCATCGGTGTCATGCCGCACGCTGTCGCGGCCTCGATCTGACCAATGGGGATCGATTGCATGGCAGCCCGGAAAACTTCGGATGCGAATGCGCCCTGAACCAGGGCCAAGGCAGCAACACCTGACCAGAATGCGGGGATATCCACGCGGGTTTCCTCGCCGGAAATCGCTTCGGCAAGGCTTTGGACAGCAATGGTGCCGCCGAAATAAATCAACAAAATAACAAGCAGCTCGGGAATGCCGCGAATAAGAACGGTATAGCTTTCCCCGATCACACGCAGTGTGCGATAGCGCGACAGCTTTGCTGAGGCGCCCAATAAACCAATAACAATCATGAATGGCAAAACGGTTAGGCAAAGCTGAACTGTGACCAGTCCCCCTTCAAGCATCTGCCAGCCGCGGCCGTATAAATCAAGCATGGTATCTCCAGCTTTCCTTGATGCCGAACGTGCTTTTCACCCCTGATTAAAAGCAACACCCAACAATAAGGGAGGGGCGGCGAACAATTCGCCGCCCCGGATAGATCAGGCAGATCAATTCGGATGCAGATCAATCGCCGGGAAGTATTTCTTGTTCAGTTCTTCGTAAGAACCGTTTTCAAGCATTTCAGCCAGGGCTTTGTTGAAGATTTCCTTCAGGTCCTGGTCTTCCTTGCGAATACCGATACCGGCACCTTCGCCAAACCATTCGCTCGGTGCGAACTGGTTGGAAACGAAGCCGTAACCGTTGCCTTCTTCGGAGTTTACCCATGCTTCGAGGGTGCCGGAGTCAGCAAGGGTCGCATCTACGCGGCCAGCGGTCAGGTCAAGCAGGGCTTCGTCCTGGGTGCCGTACATGCGGATTTCGATACCCGGGAAGTTGTCTTCAAGGAAGTTTGCGTGCGTGGTCGAACGCTGAACACCGATCACCATTCCATCAAGCGCGTCTTCGATGACTTCGCCGTCTTTGTATGCGGTGATGCTCATGCCGTCCTTACCAACGAACACTGCCGGAGTGTTGCTGTAATAGTCGGAGAAATCGATGGAGCGCTTGCGCTCTTCGGTGATCGACATCTGAGCGATGATCGCGTCATATTTCTTGGCCAAAAGACCCGGGATCATGCCATCCCAGTCCTGAGCAACGATTTCGCATTCGATCTTTGCGGTTTCGCAAAGCTTGGTGGCGAAATCAACGTCGAAACCGATGAGGTTGCCATTGTCGTCCATCATGTTGAACGGAGGGTAGGCACCCTCGGTCGCGATAACGACTTTTTCCCAGGCAGCACTTGCTGCCGAAGCACTCAGTGCAATGCCAATTGCTGCGGCAGATGCAACCTTGATCCAGTTTTTCATTCATAGTCTCCCTTGTTGATTGGAATGGCGCGCAACGACGTGCTCCCATTCTTGCGGCCAGAGCCAACCAGGCCCTGGTCTGCCCAAATCAGAAATCGCGCTGAAGAAACTGCTTCATGCGTTCAGATTTTGGATTCTCGAATACATCGGTCGGATTGCCGAATTCCTCAACCCGTCCCTGATGCAAATACATCACATGACTTGATACACCGCGCGCAAAGCCCATCTCGTGGGTCACGACAAGCATCGTGCGGCCTTCTTCGGCAAGATCGGTCATAACCCTGAGAACTTCACCGACGAGTTCCGGATCAAGTGCCGATGTCGGTTCGTCAAACAGCAAGACGTCAGGTGAAATCGCAAGTGCGCGCGCAATGGCTGCGCGCTGTTGCTGGCCGCCAGAGACATGACCGGGATAATAATCCCGACGTTCATACATCCCGACCTTTTGCAGCAACGCGTCTGCGTTCTCAATTGCTTCTTTTCTCGGAACACCAAGCACGTGGATCGGTGCTTCAATGACATTCTCAAGAATGGTCAGGTGGCTCCAGAGATTGAAGCTTTGAAACACCATCGCAAGCTTGGTACGAATACGCTGAAGCTGCTTTTTATCGGCGGCTTCCTGTGAGCCATCCTTGAGCCTCTTCATGCGGATAAGTTCACCTTTGACGTGAACAGCGCCGGCATTGGGCGTTTCAAGCAGGTTGATACATCTCAGAAACGTACTTTTGCCCGAACCGGACGAGCCAATAATCGAAATCACGTCCCCGGTATTGGCCGTAAGATCAATTCCTTTAAGAACTTCATGGTCCCCAAAGCTTTTGAACATCCCTTCGACCTGTAGGGCGGGTATGTCTTTGCTCATAACGAGTTTAAATTATCCCTGTTGAGAGTCTTCATTCTTCGTTCGTCTTAGCATCCGAAATCGGATGCTCCCCCACAAGACACGCCAAAGCGCCTCTCATTCCGTCAATAATTGCCTGTCCAACGAGAGCATTTCCACTGATATTTTGCAGTTTTATGAAGAAAACTGCGGTTTCAGACGGTTACACATCATCATTAACGACCGCATTGCACAAATCGTGCAGCAGTAAGGGATTTTACGCAATAAAAAACTACATGGATTTTAGGGAGAAGATGCGCCCACGACGGAATCCGGCCGATGGTTGGCAAAGACCACGGTCTCAAACCATGCAAACCAATGACCGTTTATAACCTAGTCGTTGTCGCGCACAGATTTCAGGAAGCCGATAACTTCTTCCCTGAGACGCTGGGCAAGTTTTCGCAATTCCTGGGAAGACGAGAGGAGCGAGTTGGCTTCCTCACTTACCATGTTAGCGGTATCAGAGACGGCCGACACATTTTGCGAGACTTCCTGCGTGCCTGATGCTGCACGTTGAACGCTGTCTGCAATCTCTTGTGTGGCAGCCCCTTGTTGCTCAACCGCGGCTGCAATGGCATTGCAGAATTCGTTGATCCGCTCGATCGTTCCGGAAATAGACCTGATTTCGGAAACTGAACGGTTCGACGATCCTTGAATACCATCTACCTGAACCTGAATATCGCCAGTAGCCTTGTCTGTTTGATTGGCAAGCGATTTCACCTCACCGGCAACGACGGCAAAGCCCTTACCAGCATCACCTGCACGTGCTGCTTCGATGGTTGCGTTCAGCGCCAGAAGGTTTGTTTGCCCGGCAATATCTTGAATGAGACCAACGACTTTTCCGATCCGCTCAGCGGCCTCGGCAAGCTCCGTGACCGTTGCAGAGGTACTGTTGACGCCAGAAACTGCCTCGGTCGCCACTTCGATTGATTGCGTAACCTGTGCACCAATTTCGCGAATGGCAGCAGAAAGCTCCTCGGTTGCGGACGCCACCGCCTGGACATTTTCCGTCGTTATGTTCGCTGCACTCGAAACAGCGGCGGCACGGGCCGTCGATTCCTCTGCATTGGCAGATAACTGGGTTGCGACCGACTGCGTTTTTTCGGCCGCGTCAGCCACTGTTTCTACAATGGAAAGAACACTCTTCTCGAAATTGTCTGCCATTTGTTCCATGGCGCGCCTGCGCGCCTCAGCCGCATGTCTGGTCGCGGCCTCGTTCTCGCTCGCCAGACGATCCACTTCTGCAGCGTTGTTCTTAAACACCAGAACAGCCGCGGCCATCGCGCCAATTTCGTCCTTGAGTTCCGTTCCCGGGACATCGACATCCCTTTGACCATTGGCGAGGCGGGTCATGGCCGACGTCATACTCATAACCGGCCGTGAAACCCAAATTCGAACTAGCAGCCCCATCAGGCCCATTATGGCCAGAATGGCAATGATGGCGGTAATAATCGCAGTGTAGCGAAACTCGGTAAGCGACGCATATGCGGCATCGCGATCAAGTGCAAAGCCGAGATACCAGTTTACAGAAGGCAAGCCATTGACGCGGAAAAAGGTGAACAACTGATCGCCTGTGCCATCAATGATGTTCTCCATGCCTTCCTTTACCGTTGGTGTGTCGTCAGGAAACACTTCAGGCAGGGGTTTAAGGGTGAATTCCGCACTCGGATGGATCAGGACCGTTCCCTGATCATTAACCAGAAAGCCATATCCGATCCCGCCCAAATCGATGCTGCGAACCAGATCACCAAGGATACCAATATCGATATCGCCGCCAACAACCCCAAGAAGGTTTGATCCATCAAAAACAGATGTAGTCGCCGTAACAATGAGCTGACCGGTGGATGCATCGGTGTAGGGTTCGGTAAGCGTACTGTCACCGACAGAAACTGCATCTGCGTACCATGGGCGTTGGCGCGGGTCGTAGTCGGGTGGCAGATCATCGGGCGGATACATAGTCATCACACCGTCAGCACTGCCGAAATATGAAAAGATAAATGACTCGGCAAATGCCTCACCGCTTGCAACTTCAGAGACATTGGTGGGGGAACTGTCACGGGCAATATTGTTAGCAAGGCTCTCAACCAACAGGCGCCGGCCATCAAGCCAGTTTGAAATACCGGCAGTGGCCAACGAACCACTCTCGGTCAATTTAGCCACAAGCGCATTCTGGATGTATGTTCGTTGCTGATAGTCAAAATAAAGGATGAATGCCGTGAATGTCGCAACAACGATCATTGCCGCAGCAAGCAATATCCGGCTACCAATATTGAGCGACATGCAGCAACCCTCCGGAAGAAGTACATTACATTAAACAAATGTGGTTGCCTGACCCGATTACAAGCACTTGGTGCCGCGAAGAGTCAGGCTTTCGAAAAACGGAACCATCAGAATGTCTTCTCATTGCGGGATGCAACTAAAGTAGCACCCGACAAGAGATCGACATCACTATGAAATCTCTTTGTTTTCGGTATTGATTAAGAACCACATTGCTATCAACTTTGAGTTTCCCCATATGAGGAAATGACTTGTAGCGAACTCTCACAAAATACCGATAAACGGAGGAAATTAATGAAACGCGCATTATTTGCAGGGATGGCGGTCGCGTTCGCGTTCGGGAGCACTGCTGCCGTAGCGCAGGATCGTTCTGACTGGCCGGAGAGCTTTACCGTTGGTACAGCTTCACAGGGCGGAACCTATTTCGCGTATGGTTCTGGCTGGGCGAACCTTGTGGCAGAAGAACTCGGCATCTCGGGTGGCGGTGAAGTCACCGGCGGCCCGATGCAGAACATGGCCCTTGTCCATACCGGTGAAGCGGCCTTTGGAATGACAACGATGGGGCCGGCAGCGGAATCACTCGCAGGTACGAACCCGATCGCACCGGGTCTTCAGATGACCAACGCCTGTGCAATGTTCCCGATGTATCAGACACCGTTCTCGATCACGGCGCTCTCTTCCTCGGGAATTACCTCGGTTGCTGACATTCCGGCTGGCGCCAAAATCGGCTTTGGTCCGGCAGGTTCAACCTCGGATACATATTTCCCGCGTATGCTTGAGGAACTCGGTGTTGACTTCGAACGTCGTAATGGTGGCTGGGCCGACCTTGGCGGCCAGCTGCAGGATGGCCTGCTTGACGTGATTGCGTTCGCCGCAGGTGTTCCGGTTCCGGCTGTCAGCCAGCTTGAAGTACAGACTGACGTGAACATCATCGAATTCACCGAAGCTGAACAGAAACAGATCATGGATGCCTTCCCCGTATCCGAGTTCGACATTGCCGCAGACACTTACACCACGCTGACCGAACCGGCCCGTTCGGTTTCGATGTGGAACTTCGCGATCGCCAACTGCGAGCTTCCGGAGAGCTTTGTTTATGCCGCAACCGACGTTGTGATGTCTGACAACGAGCGGATGGTATCGATCCACCGTGCGGCCCGTTCGACTGTTCCGGCAAACTGGGACAAGAACAAAGTCATGAAGTGGCACCCGGGTGCTGCCAAGTGGTTCAATGAGAATGGTGCATCCATTCCGGCAGACATGATCTACTAATTTCTGTCTGTTACACATCTTGAAGGCGGACTGTCCGGGCGGACGGTCCGCCATCTTTCAATTATCAGCTTGCCTGTGGCCAAAAACAAACTTGCGTGAGAGCGGGGGAACAGATGACAAACAAAAGCCAGGTGGAAGACGAACACCTTATTGCCGATGGTGTTGACGAAGAGCCGGTCGAACATAATCGACGTCTTTTCGAAGGCAGTGGCCTGACCTTTATCACCATTTCCGCTGCAATCTATGCAGCCTTCCACATGCTTGCACTGAATGGTGTTTCGCTCTCGGGTATGACGGGCGGGATTGTTAATCTGCCATTTCTCCCCGACTTTCCGCTTGAAACATGGAACTTCCGTATCGTTCACGTTGCGGGTGCGCTTGCGCTTGGTTTTCTGTGGTACTCGGCCAACAGTTTCAATAACAGCCCGGGCACAGGTACACCGCTTTTGGGGTATCTGTCGTATGTTCTTCTCGTGCCGGCATTCATGGCCACCGGTATGGCGTTTAGCTTCGCGCTCGACATCCAGAACGGTGTGATGTGGAACGGCATTGATGCGACAATCAAGTTTAATGAAACCTGGCTTTTCGGAACACCGCTTCTGGTGGCGACAGTAGGCGGTATTGTTTTGTCCTGGTTCCACAAAACATCACGCGAAAAATATTCTGCCCCCGACTTCGTGCTCTGCGTCTGTGCCTTCGCGGTCGCTGTTTATCTGATCACGATCTATGGCACATTGATGCGCAACTCGACGGGTACCCCCTTTGCGCCAATCGGGATTTCGATCGCTGCTGTTGCTGGCACATTGCTGATCATGGAGCTGACCCGAAGGGTTGCAGGTCTGGCACTGGTGGTCATTGCGACCATCTTCCTGATCTACGTTTTCGTTGGTGAATTCCTGCCAGGGTTCCTACAGTCACCATCCGTTACATGGCAGCGTTTCTTTAGCCAGGTTTACACCGATGCAGGGATACTCGGCCCGACGACCGCTGTTTCGTCGACCTATATCATTCTCTTCATCATTTTTGCAGCCTTCCTGCAGGCGTCCAAGGTTGGCGACTATTTCGTGAACTTTGCCTTCTCGGTCGCTGGTCGTGCCCGTGGTGGCCCGGCAAAGGTTGCGATCTTTGCATCCGGTCTGATGGGCATGATTAACGGTACGTCTGCCGGGAACGTGGTGGCGACTGGTTCGCTCACCATTCCGCTGATGAAAAAGGTCGGCTATCACAAGAAGACCGCCGGTGCGATTGAGGCTGCGGCTTCAACCGGCGGTCAGATCATGCCGCCGATCATGGGGGCAGGTGCCTTCATCATGGCCGAGATCACCGGCATTCCATATACCGAGATTGCGATTGCAGCCGTCATTCCGGCCATTCTTTACTTCGTGTCGATCTATTTCATGGTCGATTTTGAGGCCGCGAAACTTGGCATGCGCGGCATGCGCGAAGATGAATTGCCGCGCTTTGATGTAATGATCAAAAAGGTATTCCTGTTCCTTCCGATCATCATTCTGATCATCGCACTGTTCCTCGGCTATTCCGTGATCAGGGCAGGGACCCTTGCCACCGTTGCGGCTGTCGTTGTCAGTTGGTTAACGCCAAATCGCGTGGGGGCACGGTCGGTTGCCAAGGCGTTTGAGCTGGCAGGCGGCATGTCGATCCAGATCATCGCAGTTTGTGCCTGTGCGGGTATCATTGTCGGTGTGATTGCGCTCACCGGGGTTGGTGCACGCTTTTCCAACCTTCTGCTTGGTTTGGCCGAAGCCTCCCAGCTTTTGGCACTGGTCTTTGCCATGCTGATTGCCATTTTGCTCGGCATGGGAATGCCAACGACGGCGGCCTATGCGGTGGCCGCATCTGTGGTAGCACCTGGTCTGATTGAGCTTGGAATTGAACCACTTACGGCACATTTCTTCGTGTTCTACTTTGCAGTGGTTTCGGCGATCACACCGCCGGTGGCGCTGGCATCCTATGCTGCGGCCGGGATATCCGGGGCCAACCCAATGGAAACCTCGGTTGCGTCATTCAAGATTGGTATTGCCGCCTTCATAGTACCGTTCATGTTCTTCTATAACTCTGCCATCCTCATGGACGGCACCTATCTTCAGATCGGTCAGGCACTGATTACGGCCGTTGTGGGAGTATTCCTTCTGTCGTCTGGCGTTCAGGGCTGGTTCCTTGGCCGTTCAGCGGTTTGGTTCCTGCGCATTCTGCTTGTTATCGCAGCATTGTTCATGATCTCCGGCGGACTGATTACCGATCTGATCGGGGTGGGTATGGCAATCGGCACGCTCCTCATCCAGCGTATTTTGAAGCCAAAACCAGGAACGACATTCCGGATAGGCGGGGCTGACTAAGCCCTAAGAGGCGAATACACATAAAAAGAAAAAGCGCACCATATTCGGTGCGCTTTTTTGCTTTTGGTCGAACTTGTATTCAGTTGCCTATTCAACAACCTTCTTTACGAACTCCGATTTCAGCCCCATCTGACCGATGCCCGGGATCTTGCAGTCGATGTCATGGTCACCATCGACAAGGCGAATGCCCTTAACCTTGGTCCCGACTTTGACGACAGATGACGAACCTTTGACCTTGAGGTCCTTGATTACTGAAACCGTATCGCCATCGGCAAGTGGGGTGCCATTGGAATCGCGAACAACATTTGCATCCGCCTGACCCGTTGCAAGCGACCATTCATGGGCGCATTCAGGGCAGATCAACAAGTCACCGTCTTCGTAGGTGTAAGGGGATTCACATTTGGGGCAGGGTGGCAGTTCGCTCATATCAGCGACCTTTCGACGATTATGACGTCCTGACAGATACGGCTTGGCAGCACACAGAGAACATCACCGTGCGATTACTGAACTGGCGTTTGCACTGTCTTGGAGTAAATGGCGGAGAGGGTGGGATTCGAACCCACGGTACCCGTAAAGGCACGGCGGTTTTCAAGACCGCTGCATTCAACCGCTCTGCCACCTCTCCGCAAAACTGGTTGGAGCGTTTCGCTCTGGGCGCTTTCAATAAATTGGGGAGAATGACCTGTCAATAGGGCAATCCAATATTGCAGCGAATGCTGGTGATTTATCCTGATTTCAGTATGGTAATAACGTTATACAAACCAATTCTTTTCGGAATTTTCGCACGTGTTCTACTTCCTGTCCAAAACGATAAGCATCCTGAGCGACGCTGTATTCATGCACGGTTTCCTCCTCACGGTTCTGTTGGTGTTCATGTTCCTCAGGAGAACTCGCAAATTTGCAGTTGTTGGATTGATTATTGTGAGCGGAGCGTCGTTGCTAATCACGGTTATCCCGGTTGGAGACGCGCTCTCGCATCCTCTTGAAACCCGTTTCGAGAAACCAAAACTCTCACAGATCGAGTTTGCTGGTACCGTCACATTGGCTGGGAGCCTTGACCCTGACAGTTACCTAGAGCGCGGCGAAATGAATGTAGGACAGTCAGCCGACCGGATATTCGCGATGCTGCGAGTTGCCAGCCTGTATCCTGATAAACCTGTCTTGTTCACTGGTGGGGATGGCAATCTGACAGAGCGCGGATTTAGTGAAGCAGTCGTCCTTGAAAACTGGTTGGACGAATCGGGCCTGAAGACGTCGAACATGTATTTTGAAAAAAAATCGCGGAACACGCACGAGAACGCGACGAAATCTCTGGAGATGGTCTATCGCGAGTGGCCTGAACTTGCCAAAAAGCCTTGGGTACTAATCACTTCGGCGCAGCATATGCCAAGGGCGGTAGGTGTATTCCGTCAGGCCGGCTGGAATGTGATCCCGTATCCGGTCGACAGATCCACCTCAAATGACATCCATTTAGCAAGTCTTAACGTCTCTGACGGTATCAAATCGTTGGGCCGTGCTTTGCGGGAATGGGTTGGTTTGACCGCCTACTACTGGACCGGCCGCACAGATGCATGGTTCCCCGGGCCACAAAATCCTGGGGCGGAAAACTGATTACATGATTGGATGAGGCTTAGATGAAATTCTGGAAACTACTGACTGCCGCCTCCGTCGTTGCTGTGATGGCGGCAAATGCACCGGCCTTTGCACAGACCGATGAGAAACTTCCAGAATTCACCACCGAAGGATTTGACGAATGGCTCGTTGAATTCAAAAAGGAAGCCGCAAGCAAAGGCATTTCCGATGCCACACTCGACGTTGCCTTTGCCAATACCAAACCGATCCCCAAAGTGATCGAATATGATCGCAGCCAGCCGGAATTCAAACTGACCTTTGAACAATATCTTGATCGGGTTGTGCCGCAATCCCGCATCAATGAAGGTCGTAAGAAGTACGCCGAAAACCGTGAAATCATTGACGCCGCGGCCAAGAAATACGGTGTTCCGGGTCATTACCTGACAGCCTTCTGGGGCATTGAAACCGGATTTGGTCGTTTCACCGGCGGTTATTCGGTTGTTGATTCACTTGCGACCCTAGCATTTGAGGGACGACGCGCCGAATATTTCCGCAAGGAATTGATGAACGCGCTGACCATCATTGATGCTGGTCATATCGCGCCGGAAAAGATGTCGGGTTCCTGGGCAGGGGCCATGGGGCAGGCGCAGTTTATGCCATCTACCTTCCTGAATTACGCACGCGACGGCAACGGTGATGGCAAGATTGATCTTTGGGGGGCCAAGGAAGACGTCTTTGCCTCTGCTGCAAACTATCTTTCCTCGGTCGGATGGCATGCAGACGAGCGCTGGGGCCGCAAGATTTCGCTGCCGGAAGACTTCAATACCGAGTTTGAAGGTCGCGATATCCGCAAACCAATTTCTGAATGGCAAGAACTTGGCGTTCGCATGCCAACCGGTGCAGATTTGCCTGCGGCGGATATGGAAGCATCAATTGTCATCGTAAATGACGGTGAAGGTCCCGCATATATGGTTTATAACAACTTCCATACCATCATGCATTGGAACCGTTCGACTTACTTTGCGATTGCGGTTGGCACATTGGCCGATGCGATTGCCGGTCGTTAAAAACAACGTCCGGGAAACGGACATCTTGTCTGAACGAGCATGGACAGAGCATCTACAAGCGGGGACACCTTGATGCCCAAACCACGAAAAAGTGCCTTCGCACACCTGCGAGCCAAATGCCGCATCACCCTTGCGGTTGCAGCATTCGGCGTATTGCTGTCGGGCTGTGCTGAAACGCAACTGGCCGTCCATGGCGTCAAACGGCTTGGCGGTCAGTCACAACAACCTGCCCAAATTGGAAACTACAAGATCGGTAATCCATATGAGATTGCCGGCCAGTGGTATTATCCGGCCGTAGATTATGAATACACCGAAACCGGCATTGCATCCTGGTATGGCCCCAAGTTCCACGGCAAGAAGACCGCCAACGGCGAGATTTTTGATCAGTATGAAGTTTCGGCCGCCCATCGGACTTTGCCACTGCCGAGCATCGTTCGAGTGACAAACCTTGAAAACGGCAAGTCGATCAAGGTACGGGTCAATGATCGTGGACCATTCGCGCATGGGCGGATCATCGATATGTCGCGCCGCGCAGCCCAGCTTCTTGGGTTCGAGCGAAAAGGTACGGCGAAGGTTCTCGTCGAAGTGGTTGAAGCCGAAAGCCGTCAGATCGCAGCAATCGCGCAAGGTAAAGCCGCCCCGCAAGTTACCTCGGCCGAACAAAGCACCGTTACAGCGGCACCGCGCGATGTTGTTGAAACAGTCCGTCTTGATGACGGGCCAATAACGGATGCAGGCGAACCGACCACTTCGAGTATCAAACTGACACCACCGTCTTCCAGCGCCAGTGTTCAATCTGCGCCGCTTGATGGCGTGGTCGAAGAGGCCGCTGTGGTTGAAGTTGCGCCTGTCGCATCTTCTTCGATCTATGTCCAGGCAGGTGCCTTTTCCATATATGACAATGCCTTAAACCTGCGCAATCGCCTTTATGATCTGGCCCCCAGCAAGATTGAGTCGATCGACGTCAAGGGGACGACCTTTTACCGAGTGCGGCTTGGTCCGTTGGAAACAGTCCCGGAAGCGGACATCCTGCTTGAACGGGTGATTGCAACCGGCCAAAACGGGGCAAAAGTTGTCGTTGAGTGTGCTGATGGCGGCTCGGCGACATCAGTCTGTTGATTGAAAAAAGCCGGATATGCTACCGCTTTAAAATGCCGGGTTTGTTGGTGTTGCACAATTCTGCCGAATTTGCGACATAAGCAAATCAGCGGATACACCGTTTCCCGGTGCATAGAGAAATTATTTTACAGGGTTAGAATGCCATGACTTTGATGCCGCCAGTTCCGTTCAAAAACACTCTGAACCGGGTAGTGGCCGGAGCCTTTATTTTTGGCTCAGTCATGGCAATGTCGATGAGCTTTGCAAGTGCGCAGGCAATAGAGACCAGCGCACGTGAAGCTTTCATTATGGACTTCGATACCGGCGCTGTGCTGCTTGATAAAGAAGGGGACACCCTGACTGAGCCGGCATCGATGACCAAGATGATGACCGTTCATATGCTGTTCAAGTATATCAAGGACGGTCGCGTTTCGATGGACGACACCTTCCACGTCAGCGAGAAAGCCTGGCGTAAGGGCGGATCGAAAATGTTTGTCGAGGTAAACTCCAACGTTTCGGTCTCGGATCTGCTGCATGGCATTATCGTTCAGTCGGGAAATGACGCGGCAATCGTCGTCGCAGAAGGCATTGGCGGGTCCGAAGAAGCCTTTGCCGAGGCAATGACCGAAGAAGCCCGCGCGATCGGCATGACCAAGTCGGTCTTTAAGAACGCCACAGGCTGGCCGGCGGACGGCCACCTTGTCACGGTTCATGATCTTGCCATCCTTGCGCGCGACACCATTCGCAATTTCCCGGATCTTTACGAGCTCTATTCCGTCAAGGAATTCACCTATAACGGTATCCGTCAGCCCAACCGTAACCCGCTGCTGGGAACGAGTGCCGGTGTTGACGGCCTCAAAACCGGTCACACAGAAGCGGCGGGATACGGTCTTACGGCCTCGGCCGAGCGTGACGGACGTCGGTTGATCCTTGTGGTTAACGGTCTGGATTCTGTACGTGAACGTCGCACGGAGTCCCAGAAGCTTCTGGATTGGGGCTTCCGCGAGTTTGACAACTACGATCTGTTCGCAGAGGGCGAAACCGTGAGTTCCGCCAATGTTTGGTTGGGTTCGGAAACCAAGGTTGATCTCGTCGCTGACAAGGAAATCCTTTTGACACTGCCGCGCAGTGCGAGCCGCGATATGAAGGTCACCGTCGTCTATGATGGTCCGGTGCCGGCCCCGATCAGCCAGGGCGATCAGATCGCAACACTTAAGGTCGAAGTCCCGGACCGGGACACCATCGAGTTCCCGCTTTATGCTGCCCATGATGTCGGACGCCTGGGATTTGTAGGCCGTATTGGAGCAGCCTTCAAATATCTTCTCTGGGGGGCAAACGGGTGAAGTCGAAGCCCGGTTTGTTCATCAGTTTCGAAGGCGGTGAAGGCAGCGGAAAGTCCACCCAGATCCACCATTTGGCAGCCTGGTTCCGTGAGCAGGGCCAAGAAGTTGTTGTCACGCGCGAACCTGGCGGCTCGCCGGGTGCCGAGGAAATCCGCAACCTTATTCTGACAGGCGATCCCGGTCGCTGGGACGCCGTAACCGAAGCCCTTCTGATGTTTGCGTCGCGTCGTGATCATGTTGAACGCACTATTCGCCCGGCCCTTGCCGAGGGAAAAGTCGTTCTTTGTGACCGGTTCGCGGACTCATCGGTTGTCTATCAGGGCTACGGCCATGGCCTTGGTGCAGACTATATCCGCAATCTTTGGAAACTGGCGATCGGAGACTTCAAACCTGATCTGACCGTAATTTTTGATCTGCCGCTTGAAGTTGGTCTTGACCGAGCTGGAGCACGCTTTGCCAATGTCAGTGCCGCTGAGGACCGCTATGAACGCATGGGACTTGCATTTCACGAGCGCATACGTGACGGTTACCGCGAAATTGCAGCAACTGAAAAAGACCGTTGTGTCGTCATTGACGCCAGTGGAGACATCGAAAGCGTAGGTGAACGTGTCATCGCCGCTGTTCAGGGGCGCATTGCCGGGCAGGGGACCTGAACATGGCCAAGGACGATCTTCCCGAAGAAGAAAACCCCTTTGAGCCGCGACGCAATGATGCCCTTCTTGGCCACGAAGAGGCCGAGAAAGTCATTCTTGATGCCTGGAACAGCAAACGCATGCATCACGCTTGGCTGCTCTGTGGCCCCAAGGGCGTCGGCAAGGCCACGCTTGCCTATCGTATGGCACGTTTCATCCTATCCGGTGGCGGAAACAATGCCGGTGCAGGGCTGTTTGGCGACCAGAATGACGGTGGTCTTTATGTCGATCCGGAAGACCCGGTAGCACGACGGATTGCTGGCGGCGGTCATGGTGATCTGAAGGTTATCGAGCGTCAGTACGACGACAAGAAGAAGCGCCTTCAGGGCGAAATCACCGTTGCCAGCGTGCGGACGGTTGGCAATTTCATGTCGAAGACATCGGCAGAGGGCGGATGGCGGATCGTTATTGTTGATGCCGCCGATGAGCTGAACCGCAACGCTGCCAACGCGATCCTCAAGGTTCTCGAAGAACCGCCAGCCAACGCCATGATGATCCTGGTTGCCCATCATCCGGGACGGTTGTTGCCGACAATTCGGTCGCGCTGTCGACGCCTTAATCTTGGCCCGCTGCAAGATCATCAGGTTGTCGATCTTCTGGGGCGCTATTGCCCGGATATGGATATTGGCGCACGTGACGCACTATCGGGTCTCGCGGAAGGCAGCATCGGTCGGGCACTTCAACTCCATGAAGTGGGCGGGCTTGAGCTTTATACAGAACTTGTCGATATCATTGCCGCACTCCCCAATGCCGATGTCGCAGCCCAACACAAGTTTGCAGAGCGATTTTCACCCGCAGACAAGGACGCGGCCTTTGCAACAATCACCGAATTGATGCATTGGTGGCTGGCGCGAATGATCCGGTTTGCCGCCACGGGGCAGGCACCCCGCGAAGTCGTAGACGGTGAATTGCCCGCCATGCAGCGCATGGCAGCCGCGCAACCGCTTGATCAATGGCTGGAGGTATGGGAAAAGATCAACGAATTGATGGGCGCGACCCGCGGTTTGCATCTTGATCGCAAGCAGGCCTTGCTGAATGCATTCTTCATGCTTGAAGAAACCATGCGAACCTGACATCACTGCCCACATACCGAAATTTTGACCATCACGGCCCATTTCGGGCCGTTTTGTTTCACGACTTGCGCGAAGGATTTGCGACCATGACCGGGCACAAACAGCCCTACTACATCACGACACCGATCTATTACGTCAACGACAAGCCCCATATCGGCCATGCCTATACCACGCTTGCCTGTGACGTTCTGGCCCGCTTCAAGCGCCTGGACGGTTATGACGTGATGTTCCTGACCGGAACCGATGAACACGGTCAAAAGGTCGATAAATCGGCCGCGGCCAAGGGCATTGCCCCGCAGGTGTTTACGGACCAGGTTTCGCAAAACTTCCGCGATCTTGCCGTTCACATGAACTATTCCAACGATGACTTCATCCGCACCACGGAAGAACGTCACAAAAAGGCCTGTCAGGCGCTTTGGAATACGTTGCTTGAAAAGGGCGAGATCTATCTTGGCTCCTATGATGGCTGGTATTCGGTCCGTGACGAGGCGTTCTACGGCGAGAAGGAACTGATCGAAAAAGACGGCGAAAAACTCGCGCCAACCGGCGCACCGGTAGAGTGGGTGTCTGAACCAAGTTATTTCTTCAAGCTGTCTGTTTGGGGTGATCGCCTGCTGGAATTCTACGAACAGAATCCGGACTTCATCGCACCGCAATCACGCCGCAACGAAGTGATCAGCTTTGTGAAGGGTGGCATGCATGATCTTTCCGTATCGCGTACCAGCTTCAAATGGGGCGTTCCGGTGCCAGGTGACGAAGACCACGTCATGTATGTCTGGCTCGATGCACTGACCAACTATCTGACCGCGATCGGTTACCCGGATGCAGATACGGCCAAACTTGAAAAATATTGGCCTGCTGACCTGCATATGGTCGGCAAGGATATCCTGCGATTCCATGCTGTTTACTGGCCGGCATTCCTTCTGGCTGCGGGGATCACACCGCCGAAGCGCGTCTTTGCCCATGGCTGGTGGACCAACGAAGGCCAGAAGATCTCGAAATCGATCGGTAATGTGATTGATCCGTATGACCTGACCGATAAATACGGTCTGGATCAGACGCGATATTTCCTTATGCGTGAAGTTCCGTTTGGCAATGATGGCGACTTTTCTCATCGTTCCATGGTCAACCGCATGAACAGCGAACTGGCCAACGATCTTGGCAATATGTGCCAGCGCGTTCTGTCGATGATCCACAAGAACTGCAACGCCGCGATCCCGACCCCGGGCGAGTTCACCGACGCGGACAAGGAAATCTTCACAAAGGCACACGGCATGCTTGATACCATGCGCCCGCTGTTTGACGAGCAGGCGTTCAACAAGGGACTGGAAGCGATCTGGAGCCTTGTGGGTGATGCCAACCGTTATGTCGATGAAATGGCGCCTTGGGGCCTGAAAAAGACTGATCCTGCGCGTATGGAGACGGTTTTGTATGTCCTGGCCGAGGTCATTCGCCACGTCGGCATCCTTGTCCAACCAATCATGCCGGACTCCGCCGCCAAAATCCTTGACCAGCTGGTGCTGGCCGATGATCAGCGTGGGTTTGATGCGCTTGGACCGGACAACGCCCTGAAACCGGGATCGGAAATTCCGAAACCGGCGGGCGTTTTCCCACGCTATGTCGAGACCGAGGATGAAGGAGAGAAGGCATGAATGTCGCCCTTGTCGACAGCCACTGCCATCTGGACTACCCGCAATTTTCCGATGATCTGAGCGGAACCCTTGCACGTGCCAAAAATGCCGGCGTTGGCATGATGGTCAGCATCGGCGTGAAACTGACAACCTTTGACAAGGTCCGCGCGGTTGCCGAACAATCCGATCATATCTATTGCACGATTGGCGTTCATCCACATGAAGCTGGCGAGGAGGGGCTTTCAAGCCCCGATGCCCTGATCGAAAAGGCATCCGACCCGAAAGTCATCGGGATCGGCGAAAGCGGTCTGGATTACTTCTATGACAATGCCCCGCGCGATGCGCAACAACAAAGCTTCCGCGCCCATATCGCGGCCTGCCGTGAAACCGGCTTGCCCTTGATCGTGCATACACGCGATGCGGACGATGACACGATGGATATTCTGGAAGAAGAGTATCAGAAGGGGCCGTTTACCGGCGTTATTCACTGCTTTTCGAGCTCCGCCACTCTGGCGCAGCGTGCGTTGAAGATCGGGTTTTATATTTCTTGTTCGGGTATCATCACCTTTAATTCCGCCAAGGAAATTCGTGCCGCTGTTGAAGATGTGCCGCTTGATCGGCTGCTGGTGGAAACCGATGCGCCGTATCTGGCACCAGTCCCCAAGCGCGGCAAACCGAACGAGCCGAGCTACGTTGCCCATACAGCGGCGAAGCTGGCCGAAATCAAGGGTGTTGACATCGAAGAAATCACGCGAATAACGACGGATAACTTCTTCAAACTGTTCACAAAAGCGGATCGGAACAACCTGCTTGCGCTGGGAGCCGAATAACAGTGACGAAGGTAACCATCCTTGGCTGCGGCTCCTCAAATGGTGTGCCATCGGTTGGCCTTGGATGGGGAAAGTGCGACCCGAACAATCCGAAAAACCAACGTTTACGCAGCTCGATCCTGATCGAGGAAGCCGGGAAAAAGATCCTTGTCGACGTGACACCGGATTTTCGCCAGCAGGCGCTGACGCACGGGATCGACCACGTCGATGCCATCCTGTTCACCCATTCACATGCCGATCATGTGCATGGCATTGATGATGTTCGCTGGCTGAATGTCGCCATGGAAAGTCCGATTGATATCTATGCGAATGCACAGACAATCTCGGACATTGATCATCGCTTCAATTATGTCTTCACGCCGCTGCCAGAAGGCGTTGAGTTCTATTTCAAGCCGGTATTGATCCCGCATGTCATCACAGGGCCAATCAAGCCAGCAGGGGTCCCAATCACGGTTTTCAGCCAAGACCACGGCTATGGCGAGACCCTTGGCTTCAAAGTAGGCAAGTTTGCTTATTCCACGGATGTGGTTGAATTCCCCGAAGAATCCAAAGAACATCTCTATGATCTTGATGTCTGGGTCGTGGATTGCTTGCGGCATCGTCCGCACAACACGCACGCACATCTAGAGAAACTTCTTGGCTGGGTGGAAGAGTTCAAACCCAAGCAAGTCTATATGACGCACATGAGCATCCAGTTTGACTACGCACAGGCGATGGCAGACACGCCAAACCATGTTGAACCAGCTTATGATGGCTTGGTTATTGAGGTGAACTAGGCACCAAAGACTTCAGAGGTGAGGTCGAAATGTCCTAACGCGACACAGCACCGAATAGTTCTATAATATATATTATGACAAATTATTGATTGTGTATCTAGGCAAGCTAACTGATTAAACTATCAATGGTTTTTGACGCCCACACCAACATTCCGCTATATTGCGCCGCTACCGCCAAGGCAGAAATGCACATCTCAGGCTGCTCGTTTCGAGCAACAATGCCGGTCGCTTTAAACCGTGCCTCATAGAGACACCACGCATTATAAAATGCCTCTGGCGACAGCCCCACATCGGCCCAACCAAGCGACTGGATCATGCTCTCAATATTTCTGCCGGGTTCGTGAAACTCAACATCGATGCCAACCGCGATTTGTTCATCGCATCCGAGCGCAACGCAGACCAGATATCGGCTATGGCTGATACTTGCCATCAAGGCTTTATCTGAAAGCCTGACTACCGGCCTGCCCGACGGCTCTTTTGAAACCTCAAATGCCTGCGACGGTCCTAAATGCACCTGCGCGAGGTTACGGAGCATTGATTGAGCGGTGTTTGATGACCGCAGGCGCTGTGCGCGACGGCTTTCGTTCGCGCCATGCTCCAGTCGCAAAATGGACCATAAAACACTTCCATTTCCCGCAACATGAACAGGAACTGATGGGAAATTTTCGTCTGAAGGCCAAGTTTTGGTTGAATGGTTCATCATGGTTTCATTACACAATTAAGTATTGTTGTAACATGCAACAATCATCCGCACCGGATGCACAACATAATATCGAAAATTGGTAGGTTGGATATGCGCCCTTTTAAGTTTGCCGTCGTCGGTTTATTGACACTTCTTGTCGCGGCCTGCCGTACGGCACCTGTCGAAAATGTCACTCATCATGCATTCCCGGCCGGTACTGAAAAGCTGAGCCTTGCGCAAATTGAAGAGAGCATCATCAAAGCCGCGTCTGACCGTGACTGGATCATCACCCGTCAGGCGGACGGCGTATTGTTCGCCACCTACTCGCCACGCTCGCACATGGCAAAAGTTAGAATCGGCTTTGACAAAACCGAATTCTCCATCGTCTATGCCGATAGCACAAACCTGAACTATGACGGCACCTCGATCCATTACAATTACAATCGTTGGGTCAATAATCTGCGTCAGGATATCTTGCGTGAAGTGTCGGCCAAAGCCGCACTTGCCAACTGACCGCGCCACTTATGGCAGTGCAAGTCGGCGTTACAAACTGGGCGTTCTGGTGCGGGTCTAACGATCACGCAGATCTGAAATACGGAACGCCCGGGCTGCTTCAATCCAGCAAAACCGGAATCGGCAAGGCTGACTTGGCTGGCGGATTGAAACCGGCATGGAAACGCCGACTGGATTTGTATGGCCGTGCCGCAGCAGAGGTTTTGGCCACAACCTTGCGCACAGACGACAATCCATACATCGTGTTTGCATCACGACATGGAAATATCGAACGCACCGTAAAGCTTCTGCACCAGGTCATAACGAACGAAGCACTCTCCCCGGCCGACTTTGGCATGTCGGTTCACAATGCATTTGTCGGCATCGCATCGATTAATTGGTCAATAACTGAAAGCCATACTGCCGTTGCCGCCGGGCCAGATAGCCTTATCGCTGGTATGACAGAGGCCATTTGTCAGATCAATGACACCAACCTGCCCGTCATATTGTGCTATATCGACCTGCCGCTGCCTGCTGTTTACAGACATCTTGAACAAGGTGACCAAACTGGAACCGCACTAGCCGTGCGGTTCGAACCTTTATCGCATGCCAGCCAATCCAACAGCTACGCGGTCGAATTCGGTACGACTTCGGAAACGACCAGGATATCTGCACCTCTCGAGGCAGAACGGTTTGCCAAATTTTTGGAAAGCGGCCTAGGCAAACACACGCTTTTCGGTACCAACGGTTGTTGGACCGTTAGCAAAAATGCCTGACAAGATAGCTCAGCGGCCAATACCTCCGCGCAAAGGCACCCAAAAAGGCTTTAACTGGTACTGGCGCCTTTTCGCCACGGGCTTTGCCTTTGCCAGTTTCGGGCTCGGCGGGCTTTTTATGGCGCTTACGATTTTTCCCGCCATGATGCTGGTACTTCAGGACCGCGAAAAACGTAGGCGCTATGCGCAGCTCGTAATTTGTCGCGGTTTCCGACTTTTTGCCGGAATGCTTGATGTAATTGGCGTCGCCTCAGTCGAAACCGAGAATATGGCTCAGCTTCGTACAGCAAACGGGTCGATCATCATCGCCAACCACCCTACTCTGCTTGATGTTGTGATGATCCTGGCACAGCTTGATAAGTGCCAATGTGTCGTAAAGCACCAGCTGTTTCGGAATCCATTTTTGTTCGGTGTTGTGCGGGCTGCCGGCTTTATTCGCAATGATGATAACCCGGAACATTTGATTAAACAGGCGAAACATCATCTGAGTGATGGTGCGTGCATCCTGATTTTTCCGGAGGGAACGCGCACGCCAAGCAACCAAACATTGGGGAAATTCCAACGTGGCGTTGCCAACATCGCGATAGAAACACAAGCCGACTTGATTCCGGTGGTTGTGCACTGTAATCACGATACTCTGAAAAAAGGGGTACGGTGGTATAGGATCGCACCATCGAAAATACGCTATCGTATCGTGGTGGATAAGCCGCTTGCATTTGGGGATTTGCATGATCCGGAGCTCAGCCGTGCCAAACAGGCCCGGTATGTTACCCGGTTCATCAGGGATTATTTTGTGGACAGACTGAAGAATGACCGCGCTGGAAAACGAACTTAAAGCCTTTATTATCGAGACGCTTAACCTTGAAGACGTCACAGTCGAAGAAATTGACAGCGAAGAACCGCTTTTTGTCGAGGGGCTTGGACTTGATTCCATTGATGCGCTCGAACTCGGGGTCGCCATTCAGAAGAAATACGACGTCCGTATTGATGCCAAGAACGAAGATGTCAAAACCCACTTCGCTTCGGTCCGCAACCTTGCGCTCTTCATCGAACAGTCCGGCAAGGAGGGGTAATCATGCATAGCCGTGAAGACGTTTATCAGCAGCTCCACGATTATCTTGTCGATATGTTCGAAGTCCCGGCCGAGGACATCCAGCCTGATGCCCGCTTGATGGAGGACCTTGATCTCGACAGTATTGACGCGGTTGATCTTATTGTGAAGTTTCAGGAAATTACCGGCAAGAAAATCCCTGCGATGGAATTCCGGTCGGTGCGCACGGTCAATGATGTGGTAGAGAAAATTCATGACCTGGTCAGTTCCTAAACGGATTTTGACCATCGTTATTGCCCTGTTGGGTATTGCCTATCCGGTTATCGTCTATTTCGGTTTGGGCGCGGTTTCCCCACGTATTATCCTGATCGCGGCCATCATCTTTGTCATTGCACGCGCTGTTATGTTCTTCATCGCCAACAAATATGGTGCGGGACTGATTGTCGGCATTGTTGCTGTCATCCTCGGCGCAGCAGGTTTTGCCAGCGAGATCTTGGCTTTGCGTTTCTACCCGGTCATTATCAGCGCGACGCTTGCCCTGGTGTTTACGCTGTCGCTGTTCTCTGGAATGCCGATTATTGAGCGGTTCGCCCGCCTGAAAACACCGGAATTGGATACATTCGGGGTGATTTACACCCGCAGATTGACCAAAGTATGGATCGCGTTTTTTATTGCGAATGGTCTGGTTGCCTTGTGGACCGCACTTTACGCAACACTTGAAATGTGGACCCTATATAACGGGTTTATTTCATATATTTTGATTGCGGTTTTGTTCGTCGGGGAATGGCCTGTTCGTCGCATCATCAAAGCCCGCCACCAACATCACATCAATGATCATCGAGTATGACCGGATTTTTGACAGCCCTTTACCAGACAGAAAGCCGCAATAGGCCCCAATGCATTGTTGGTGAACGGCTAATTACGCGCGAAGAGTTGATGAAGGATGCCATCACACTTGCGGCAAGCCTTCCGGGTGAAAAACGCATCGCAGTTCACTGTCAATCTGCACATCTGTTCACGATTGCCCTGATGGCAATATGGCAGCGTGGCTCAACGGTAATCCTGCCTGCGACCGACAAACCTGCCTATCTCGGTACACTCGAAGATCAGTTTGATCTTTTCCTTGATGACGAAGCAATCGAAGATCTGGTGAAAGCTGGTCAAGCAACCTGTCCTCAGAAACCAGACCAAACACCGGACCCAGCACGTTGTTTTGCCGTGTTTTTTACATCCGGCAGCACAGGCCTTCCGAAGCCCATCACGAAAACACTTGAACAGATTGAGCAAGAAGTCACCATTCAGGACCCGTTATGGTCGCCGATGATTTCAGCAAGCGCGCGGGTTGTCGGGCTGGTTTCACACCAGCATATTTACGGCCTGATCTTTCGTGTGATCTGGCCGGTTATGTCTGGCCGGATATTCACCGCTGACCCTGCGCCATTCTGGGAAATGATGCAAGGTGACCTTAAACAGGGGGATGTCCTGATCACCAGTCCCGCACATCTCAAGAACCTGTATCCGGGTCTGGCCGATATAGCGCGACCATCTCTGATTTTCTCGTCCGGCGGACCGCTTGATTACGAACATGCACAAGCGACGCGGGACATGTTCGGGACTTGCCCTATCGAAATATACGGCAGCACGGAAACCGGCGGCATTGCTTATCGACGCCAAACATCTACTGAAACCGACTGGACGCCCCTGCCCGGCGTAACACCGCGTCTGAATGATAAGGGATGCCTTGTGGTGCAGGCACCGCATATTGCCAAGGCAGACTGGTATCAAACCGAAGACAAAGCAGATATTGACCAAACTTCCGGGAAGTTTCGCTTGCTGGGGCGTGCCGACCGGATTGTAAAGGTTGAAGGAAAACGTGTTTCACTGAGTTCGGTGGAACAACATTTGATGGCCTCTGATCTGGTTTCAGAGGCGGTTGTTTTAGTTCCCGACGAGAATGATCGCCGACTTGGTGCGGTTGTTGTCCTTAGCGATGCGGGCGATGCCCGGCACAAAGAATTGGGCACTTTTCGGATGGGGCGTTTGTTACGCCGGCAGATCGCCGAATTTGAAGAAGACGCCGCCCTGCCGCAGCGCTGGCGGTTTGTTGACCAGATCCCGACAGACAGCCAGGGCAAGCGCCCGCTTCATCTGTTGCGCGCTGTTTTCACGCAAAGGCCAACAGAACCCGATATTCTCGACACTGTTCAAACCGATGATCAGGTCGCCCTCAAATTGAGACTGCGTGAAGACCTGATTTACTTTGCCGGTCATTTCCCGGACATGCCAATTTTACCTGGCGTTACCCAACTGCATTGGGCAACGTCCTATGCGTCATCCATGTTCGGAACGCCTGAAACAACCTCTGAAGTTTCACAGCTTAAGTTCCGAAAACCGATCCTCCCGGGTCATGTTGTGAACTTGGAAATGCGCCTTGACGCAAATCGTCAGAAAGTAAAATTCCGTTACTTCTCGGACAGTGATGGCAATCTGAGTTCAGGCATATTGAAGTATGGTGACGCTGCATGAAACTTTGTGCCATCGTCCCCACCCATAACCATAGTGCCACGCTGGAAAGTGTCGTAACGCGCATTCGTGACCACGATATCCCGGTCTTTATCATCGATGATGGTTCAGACACCGAAACCCGCAACACCGTAAGCAGGTTACATGCACCTGATAGCGGTATTTTCTGCCAACGGCTTGATGAAAATGCCGGTAAAGGCGTTGCCGTGATGACGGGCATGGCCGCGGCCAAGCGTCATGGTTTCAGCCATGCCTTTCAGATTGATGCTGATGGTCAGCATGACCTTGATCGCATCGATGATATGGTCAAACTTGCGCAACAATCGCCCGGAGCCCTTGTTACCGGACTTCCGATATATGATGATAGCATCCCCACCGGGCGCAAGATCGGCCGCTGGGTGACCCATGTCTGGGTGTGGATTGAAACACTGTCGCTTCAGATCCGCGACAGCATGTGCGGGTTTCGCATCTATCCCATTGGCCCTAGCCTTGATATCTGGAAACACCATGGCATCGGCCACAGGATGGACTTCGACACTGAGATCATGGTTCGCCTTTTCTGGCAGGGCGTACCCGTAATCCATATGCCCATCAAGGTCACCTACCCGGTTGGAAATACGTCGAACTTTCGCATGTGGCGCGATAACGTTCTGATCAGTTGGATGCATACCCGACTGGTGTGCGGCATGCTTGCACGGCTTCCATGCTTCGTTGCCAAGGGCGGAAAGTTTGCGTCATCCACAAACGCAGACAGTGGGAG
Organism: Thalassospira sp. ER-Se-21-Dark; assembly: GCF_017922435.1. Taxonomy (NCBI): domain Bacteria; kingdom Pseudomonadati; phylum Pseudomonadota; class Alphaproteobacteria; order Rhodospirillales; family Thalassospiraceae; genus Thalassospira; species Thalassospira sp. ER-Se-21-Dark. The sequence continues at coordinate 730,504 of NZ_VDEZ01000002.1, forward strand.
CCATTGGTCTGAAATCGATGAACGCGGCATTTATTGGGGCATGCGTTTTCTGGGACAGGTTTATCGTTTTGGTGGGCGAAAGCTCTGTCTGGCAGTGATGTCGCCGATTATTGCCTATTTCTTCGTGACTGGGCGCACGGCACGGGCCGCATCGCAAGACTTCCTAGAACGCGTAGCAAAGCATAATGGCGATCCCAAGCCGACTTGGCGTGACAGCTTTGGCCATTTCATGAAGTTCGGGGAATCTGCCCTTGATAAAATCGCTGCCTGGTGCGGCGAAATGAACATCGATGATCTTGACCTGCCCGAAGATGCGGACAGTTTGTTTTCCTATATTCCCCGGGATCAGGCGGTAATCCTCTTTGTCTCGCACTTTGGCAATATCGAGCTCGTTCGTGCCATCGCCAGCCGCGATCGTAACTTTCGGGTCAATGTGCTGCTTCATCAGAAAAACGCTGCCCGGTTCGGCCGCGTGCTTCAACAGCTTGCCCCGGAAAGTCAGGTCGACCTGATCGAGGTTACCGATATCGGCCCGGATACCGCGATGCTTCTTCGTGAAAAGGCGGAACGTGGTGAATGGATTGTGATTGCTGCTGACCGTGTGGCTATCGGCGCCCGGGATAAAACGGTTTCTGTACCCTTTATCGGCCAGAATGCCCCATTTCCGCAGGGGCCATTTATCCTTGCCCACCTTCTGCAGTGCCCGGTCTACATGGTCGCGGCCTGGCGAGATGGCAAACGTTTCAACATTTCTTGGGAAAAACTGGCTGAGCGCATAGACTTGCCGCGCAAGACACGCACAGCCACAATCACGAAATATGCAAAAACTTATGCAAGCTGGCTGGAAAAGCTTGTTGTGAAACAACCGCTGCAATGGTTCAATTTTTACGATTTCTGGGCAGACAAGAAGGATAAAAATGAATAACCACCAGGAAAACGCCAGATGTTGCAATGAGGGCGTTTGATGATCAGCGCATCAGTCACAGAAATCGTACAGTTTTATCATCTCGACCCGATGAATGTGGTCTGGCACGGCAACTACGTTCAGTTCTTCGAGAATGCCCGTTGTGCCCTGCTCGATAAGATTGACTATAATTACCCGCAGATGGATGAGTCCGGCTTTGTCTGGCCAATCGTCGATATGCGCGTCAAATATGTTGCCCCCTGTCGCTTTGGTCAGGAAATCACGATCACGGCAACCCTACGGGAATACGAAAACCGCCTGAAGATCGACTATCTGGTTACGGATGCGAAAACGGGCCAAAAACTAACCAAGGGATTTACCATTCAGGTCGCGGTTGAAAAAGACAGCGGCGAAATGCTGTATCGCAGCCCGGATTTCTTCATCGAAAAGATGGAGACCCTCCTGTGACCCGCCGTTTTCTTGTTCTGATCAAACTGTGTGCAATCGTCATTGTCGGTCTGTCGGCAGGACAGCGGGCATTGCACGCGGAGACAGCCAAGCCCACCCCACTTGATGAGAACGAGTACCTTCACGGCAAGTTTGAGCTTGCCCGTCATCTGGACGGATTTGAAAAACCACTGCTTTCGCGTGGTGAATTTGTTATATCGCCTCAAAATGGTTTGATCTGGAAAACAACTTTCCCGTTTCCCGGAATAACCGTCCTTGAGGGTGATGGAATTTTTACGATTACCCCAAATGGTGATCGAAATGCCATGGCAAGCGGGTCAGAGACAAGACAGTTCGTCAGCATGATATCTTCGGTTTTGTCAGGTAATTGGGAAACCTTGCAAAGCCAGTTTAATATTGCCGAAAACACCAAAAAATCAAATACATGGGAAGCCATCCTAACGCCGAAAACTAACGGTGCTGTCGCGACCCAGGTGAACCGGATCGCGGCGTCAGGCGATATCTTTGTGAAAACGGTGACGATCGAAAAACCATCGTCAGATCAGGATGTCATTACGTTTGATGATCAGGTGGTCGGAATGCTTCCTCTTCCCCCTGAATTCGCCAAACTCTTTACAGACGGGATACCCGAATAATGCGCAGCGCATTCATTTGGATCATTTGTCTCGTCGTGATGGCCAGCTTCACTGTCTGGCAGCTTGCGACAGACCGGACCCAATTGGATGCTGACTTTCTGTCATTGATTGGTCAGGAACAGGAACGCAATCAGGATGGCATCAGCGATATTGATGTGGTACGCGCCCTGCTAAGGGAAAATGGTCGACAGGCGATTTTGATGCTGTCGCACACTGACCGGGATCAGCTGACATCCCTTGCCGAAAAGCTCAAAACAGAAATCTCGCAAATCGAGGGAACCGAAAACGTCACGCTGCCCGGACAAAACACCGGACGCCTTGAAGACGTGCGCAGCCTCTATGGCCCCTATGCCAGCGGGTTGCTGTCTGACAACGACCGGACTGCACTTGCCAACGGGCAAGCAGATCTGCTGTATCAACGTACACTTCAACAGCTCTATTCGCCTGCATCATCCTTTACCAGCACGACACTAAAACAGGATCCGTTCCTGCTGATGCCGGAATTTCTGACTGGGTTGGCGACAAAACTCGGCCCCGGGAATGATATCGTCACCAAAAATGATCGCGTTCATCTTCCGTTGATGGTCTCGCTGCAAAGTGACCAGTCTGGCAGCCACGCTCAAAAATGGGTTGATGAGATCAATCGGATTATCAGCGACGCGCACCGAAACGCCCCCGAACTTACGATCGTTAAAACCGGTCAGATATTCTTCGCCGTGAACGAAGCCGCCACGGCCAAAAGTGACGTTCAAACCATTGCTTTGATTGCGACACTTGGGATCGCAATCATGATCGGCTTGACCTTCTTTTCGCCGTTACCGCTTATCGGCGCGATTGTGGTTGTCGGAAGTGGCCTGATTGCGGGTGCCACAGCCCTGACGGCATTTTTCGGCACCATTCATGCAATTGCCTTGGTCTTCGGCGCGACAATGATCGGAATCTCAATTGACTATGCCCTGCATTTTCTCGTGGTGCCGACGGGTAAAGCGGGGTCCGATGATCGTTTTAACGCAATCCGAGGCGGCCTTGGTTTGGGGCTTTTAACCTCGGTGATCGGCTTTATCGCGCTGGCACTGAGCCCCACCAGTTTGTTGCTGCAAATCGCCATCTATTCGATTGCCGGACTGCTTTCGGCCTATTGTTCAGTGAAATTCCTTCTGCCGCTTTTCCCGGCTCGTGAAGTTCGGACTAACTCGCCGATAACGGTCATACACAACAACCTTATGGTCGCATTGTCCTACCTTGTTGTTTCAGCACGGCTGAGATTGATTGTGGCCGTCCTCCTGATCGCCGCCCTCCCAGTTACGGCCTATCTCGTTCCCGGACATGATGACATACGCGCACTTGGCCAAAGCAATCCGACCCTGGTTTCAGACGCCCGGACCATATCAGAAACCCTTGGCTTGGGCGGAAGTCCGGCCTTTATCCGGATTGACGGTGACAACGCGCAGAAACGTCTTGAGACATCCGAGGCAGTTCGCCAAATCATCTCGCCGTTGATCGCCGAAGGGAAAATTCAGGGCGCTATCGCATTATCAGATGTTGTCCCCTCCATTGCGCGCCAGAAAGCCAACCGAGAACTGGTTCGGGACAACCTATACCTGCCATTCGCCCCGGCATTGACTGAAGTTCTGCAAATTTCCATCAACACCCCGGATTTGGACACGCCGTACCTTAGTCCGGATAAGGTAGGCAAGACCTTGCCTGAGGTGACAAGTCTTCAAGCTGGCGCATCCGATATCATCCGGCTCCGAGGTGTTTCAGATGGCGCTGCAGTCGCCACGGTTCTTGAGCCTTTTGAGGAATCCCGCCTGATCAGCCCGACGGAAACGATCAGCGCTCAATTCGCGGACTACCGCTATTGGGCCTATGTCGCACTTGGCTCGGTTCTGCTGATTGCGCTGTTTCTTGCCTCGCTGCGCTATGGCGTTCAAAAAGGTATCCGTATTTTTTCCGCCCCTGCCGGCGCGATCTTGTTTGCGCTCCTTGGCGGGACTGTGTTGGGTGTTTCGATCAGTTTCTTTACAACAATGGCGATGTTCCTCGTCTTTGCGATTGGCGCGGATTACGTGCTTTTCCTCAGTGAAGGAAGTGACGGAGAATACACATCAAATACCCAGCTTGCGGTCTTTCTGTCGCTGATTAGCAGCGTTCTTGCATTCGGCCTTTTGGCGACCAGTTCAGTCCCGTTGGTTAGCGATATCGGCACTGTGATAGCAATCGGATTGGTTGGCGCCTGGTTCCTTGCCTTCTGGATGACAGCACCAACCAAGTTCACGACAACAACAGGACGGGCAAATTGAGACAGGATTGCGATATCGCCGTCATTGGCGCCGGTCCCGCTGGCAGTACAGTGGCCAAACTGCTTCACGATGCAGGACTTCATGTCACAGTGCTTGAGGCACAGGAATTTCCACGCTTCGTCATCGGCGAGAGTCTGCTGCCCAATTGCATGAATGTGCTTGAACGTGCCGGTTTCGTGCCCGCCCTTGAAAAAGCAGGTTTCCAGCACAAAAACGGCGCTGTCTTTGAGTGCGGCAAAAAACATCACACTATTGATTTCCGCCAGAATTTCGAGACCACTGGATGGGGGACAACCTATCAGGTAAAGCGTGCCGAATTTGATCATATCCTTGCCAACGAGGCCGCACGCGCCGGTGTTGACCTTCGATTTGGTCATACGGTCACAGCAGTACAGACGTCAGATGGCGATTGTCTCATCACCTATCAGGATAAAGCGGGCGCAACATCCCAATTGCGGGCTGGTTTTATTGTCGACGCCAGCGGCTATGGCCGTGTTTTACCAAAGCTTCTGGGACTTGCCCGTGCACCGCAATCAATTGCCCGGCGTGCATTGTTTACACATGTAAACGACCGCATTGACAACCCTGGCTATGACCGTGACAAAATCCTGATCACTGTTCATCCCGATCGTCGCGATATCTGGTATTGGCTGATTCCGTTTTCAGATGGCACCGCATCCGTTGGGGTTATTTATCCGGATGGTGACCCTCAATTTGCCGGTATGGGTGAACAGGATATCTTTGACCGGTTGATATCTGAAACCCGTCTTGGTCATTTGCTGGCCAATGCGAAACAAACCCGACAATTGCAATCAATCGCCGGCTACAGTGCGGAATCTGAAAAGCTGTGCGGCGATGGGTATGTATTGCTTGGCAATGCTGCCGGTTTCCTTGATCCGGTATTCTCGTCAGGTGTTACAATTGCCCTTCATTCCGCTGAATTGGCCGCGGATATGTTGATCGCGCGCCATCAGGGACGCACGGACATCGACTGGGAAACGGGCTTTGCCACGCCATTGATCAAAGGCGTGGAAACCTTCAGATCGTATGTCGATGCATGGTATGACGGCCGCTTGCAGACAATTATTTTTGAACAACCAGATGATGATTCCCAACTGAAACGTATGGTCGTTTCCATCCTGGCAGGTTATGCATGGAACATGGAAAATCCGCTGGTTGCCAAAACCGACCGTTATCTTGAGATGTTGCACGACCTATGCACTCCCGCATCCTGAAATCCGCAATGATCTTAGCCTGCATGGTCGGCCTGTCGGCGTGCGAGACAATGAACCTGCCTCAGGTAACCCTGCCGGAAGTGTTTTCAGGCAATGCCGGGCATAAGGTTGCCTTGGCTGACGGGCTTGAATTTACGCTGCCTGCTGCCCCTTGGGATGAAGACGAGACAATTGATGTTGTCCAACAGGTTGAAGCAACCTGGAACAATCAAGCCCATTCGGGAACCGCAACCTTTCAGGGGCGCATCAATATTCAGCCCGATCGCGCGCGAATTGTCCTGATTGATGATCTTGGCCGTCGTGCTGTTGAAATCGAATGGACCGCTCAGGAAATCATAATCCAGAATGCCAACTGGCTACCGCAAGAATTTGATACCAAAAGACTTCTTGCTGACATTGTCATGACCTATTGGCCACTTGATGCTGTTGAAGATGCCCTGCCCGATAATATGTCGGTTCATGAGGGATTTGGTGAACGAACCATTCGGCTTGACGATACGGGCCGTAAATACGCCACCATCGAACACCCGATCAAAGACGTCTGGCAAGGTCAGGCCATTCTCCAAAACCAACAATTGAACTATCGTATCAAGATCAATTCAATACGGACCGGGAATTAAGTATGACCCGGCATCCATTTTATCTGTCATCGCTCGGCATCATTTCCGCGTTGGGAAGTGGTAAGGCAGAGACCGCGGAGACACTTGCCGGACGCAGACCGGCAGACATGATACGGCGCAGCGTTTTTTTACCGGACCGTGACGCAATTCTTGGCTCCGTCACGGCAGACCTGCCTGCACTGCCGCCGCAATTATCAAGACATAATACCCGCAATAACCGTCTACTTTGGGCTGCAGCAAGCCAGATCAGTGATGAGATTGAAGATTTGGTTGGAACCTATGGCCAGCAACGGATTGGCGTTCTGATCGGGACCAGCACCTCCGGGATTGAAGAAGGCACCAATTACTATCAGCATCGCATCGAAGCCGGCGAATTTCCTGATACCTTCTGCTATGAACATCAGGAAATAGGATCCCCATCGGCATTTTTAAGGGATGCCTTTAAGCTTGGGGGCCCTGCCTACTCCGTTTCTACGGCCTGCTCATCAAGTGCAAAGGCTTTTGCGTCGGGTATGCGATTGTTAAAGGCGGATATTTGCGATGCCGTTCTTGTTGGGGGCGTTGACAGTCTGTGTCGGTTGACCGTTGGCGGGTTTGATACGTTGCAATCGCTGTCCATGTCGATTTGCAACCCGATGAGCCGGAACCGCGATGGCATCAATATCGGTGAAGGTGCCGCCCTCTTTATTCTGCGCAAGGATGCAGGCGATATCGAATTGCTTGGTGTTGGTGAAAGCTCGGACGCCTATCACCCCAATGCCCCGCACCCGGAAGGTGTTGGCGCGGCGCGTGCCATGCGCACCGCCTTGGCGCATGCAGGCCTGACAGCACACGACATCGCCTATATCAACCTTCATGGCACGGCAACGCCACTTAATGATGTTATGGAGGCCAAGGCCGTTACAGAAGTTCTGGGTTCAAACGTACCGGCCAGTTCGACCAAACCCCTGACCGGGCATAGCTTGGGGGCAGCTGGCGCAATCGAAGCTGCAATTCTTTGGCTTTCTCTGAGCGAAAACAAGACTGGTGCACCGCTCCCGCAGCATCGCTGGGATGGCGAACGGGATGATGACATTCCGGAGTTGAACCTTGTTGCTGCACAGCAATCCCTGGCGCCGGCTGATCGCTTGGCAATGATGAGCAACTCATTTGCCTTTGGCGGCAGCAATGTCTCTGTCATCCTTGGAAAAGGATGGACGACCTCATGACCAACATGTCACAGCGCCATAATCATGCCCTGCCCCCGATCAGTGAACTGGTCATGCATGCCAAGCCGATGCTGTTGATTGATCGGGTCATGTCCGCTGACGAAACCTCACTGACCGCTCAAGTCGACATCACGGCCAACAGCATGTTCTGCATTCCCACGAAAGGTGTACCAAGCTACGTGGGCATTGAATATATAGCGCAGACTGTTGCCGCCTATAGCGGCTGGCGCGCAAAAAACACTGATCCTGACGCGACACCACGTGTCGGATACCTTTTGGGATCGCGCAAGGTCACGTTGTCAGCCAATTGGCTCCCGATTGGCCGCACCCTGTCGGTTCACATAAGCAACGTCTTTGAAGATGGCGAAATGGGTGTGTTTGACGGGGAGATCCGTTTGGGCGAGGAAATACTTGTCGCCGCACGCATCAATGTATATCAGCCCAAAGACAATGAAACTTCTTTGACATCACCTTCGGACAACAACCAAGAAACAACAGACCAATGACCAGGACCATATTGGTAACAGGCGCCAGCAAGGGCATAGGGGCCGCAGCAGCACGACGTCTTGCACGGGATGGCTTTGACATCGTTCTTCATTATAACTCTGATCGTGATGGCGCTGAATCTGTCGCAAAAGATGTTCTGGCATCCGGGGTTCAGGCCCGGCTGGTTCAGTTTGATATATCCGATCGGGACGCGACACGCGAAGCCTTGGAAAACGATATCGCCGAACATGGCGCACCATATGGCATCATTCTGAATGCAGGTGTCACACGGGATGGTCCATTTCCCGCCCTTGAAGACGACGACTGGGACAGCGTCATTCACACCAACCTTGACGGGTTTTACAACGTTATCAAGCCGCTATTGATGCCGATTATTCAGCAGCGCAAAGGTGGGCGCATCGTTGCCCTGACATCAATTGCAGGAATTGCTGGCAACCGCGGCCAGGTGAACTATTCGGCGTCCAAGGCCGGAATCATCGGCGCGGTCAAGTCCCTCGCCCTTGAACTCGCGAAACGTAAAATCACTGTCAATGCGGTGGCCCCCGGGATCATCGAAACACAGATGACCAAAGACCTCCCCGAAGATGAGGTCAAGGCCATGATCCCGATGCGCCGTTATGGAACAGCCGACGAAGTCGCTGCGACCATTTCATTCTTGTGCAGTGACGATGCATCATATGTTACCCGTCAGGTCATTAGTGTGAATGGGGGCATGCTATGACCCGCCGCGTTGTCGTCACCGGAATGTCCGGCATTACAGCACTTGGAAACGATTGGCCAACCATCAAAGCCCGCATGCAAGCAGGCGAGACAGGCATCGCTCGAATGTCGGAGTGGGATGACAAATACGATCTGCGTACCCGTCTTGCCGCACCTGTGCCGGACTTTTCGCTCAAAACTCGGTTTAACCGGAAACAGTTACGCAGTATGGGGCGCGTCGCGAAGATGGCTGTCGCGGCAACCGACGACGCGCTTGAAATGGCGGGTTTGCGGAATGATACCGCATTGTTCGAAGGCGGGCGGCTTGGCATCGCATATGGATCGTCATTTGGCAGCACACCGCCTGTCCTTGGCTTTACCCGCCTGATGGAACACGGCGATAGCAACGCCATCACCGCGACCAGCTACATTCAGATGATGAGCCATACAGCAGCGGTAAATATCGGTGTTCTTTACGGGATCACCGGGCGGATCATTCCCACCTCGACCGCCTGCACATCTGGCAGCATGGGGATCGGATATGCGTATGAGACAATCAAATATGGCAAGCAAGATGTCATGATCGCCGGTGGTGCTGAAGAACTATGCCCGACAATGGTGGCAGTGTTTGATACGCTGTTTGCAACCAGCGTCAGCAATGATGCGCCAGAAGCAACACCCCGTCCCTATGACGTCAAACGCGATGGCTTGGTGATCGGCGAAGGTGCCGGCACTCTGATCCTTGAAGAATATGAGCATGCCAAGGCACGCGGAGCAAAAATTCTGGGCGAGATTGTCGGGTTTGCGACCAACTCGGATGGCTCCCACATAACGCACCCAGCAAGCAAAACAATGGCCCGCACCCTTCAGGGGGCTCTTGATGATGCTGGTCTATGTGGCAACGATATCGACATTGTCAGTGGACATGGCACGGCAACTGACCACGGAGACATTGCCGAAAGTGAAGCTACTCGTGCTGTTTTTGGTCGTGCGGTCCCGATCCACACCCTCAAGGGGCACTTTGGCCACAGCCTTGGTGCGTGCGGCGCGATTGAAGCCTGGCTGGGGCTGGAAATGATGCGTGAAAGCAATTTCGTGGCGACTGCAAACCTTTCAGAGGTCGATCCCGCCTGCGCCGAGCTGGACTACATCTCAGGCAGTTCCAGAAACATCCAAGCCGAACATTTGATGAGCAACAATTTCGCATTTGGCGGGATTAACACCTCGCTTATTTTCAGGTTCGACGGCTACTAAGCAACTGCGCCGGATCTAAAATCCGCCAACAACTTAGCCTATCGAACCAATGCTTCGCTGTTGACATGTATGGCGTAGACGCTTGTCGTTGCCGTAATCAAAAGCTCGTTCGCCCGTACACCACCGAAGGTTAAATTCGATACCGTTTCGGGCACCAGTATCTTGCCGAGCAACACACCTGTCGGATCAAAGCAGTGCACGCCGTCGGCTGCAGAACTCCAGACATTGCCATAGCAATCAACTCTGATCCCGTCAGGCAAACCGTTATCGATCTCGGCAAAGTCACGACCGTTCTCAAGTCTATTTCCGTCAACAACGTTGTAAACCCGAATGACGGAGGGAACTTCCTCGTTGTGGCTGCTGCCTGATTCCGCGATATAAAGCAGCGTCTCATCGTTCGAGAATGCCAGTCCGTTTGGCTTATGAAATTCGGGCGTCACGCTGGCTAAAGTGCCCGTTTCAGGATCAAGACGAAATACATTGTTGTATGTCTGTTCCGGTGTGGCTTTGTAGCCCTCATAGTTCGACAATATTCCGTAGGTCGGGTCCGTAAACCAGATGGACCCATCGGATTTGACGACAACGTCGTTTGGCGAATTAAGCCGCCTGCCCTCAAATCCATCAGCAAGCGTCGTGATTGCGCCGTTATGTTCGGTTCGTGTCACCGCTCGCGTGCCGTGCTGACAAGTAATCAGCCGACCGTTAACATCGATCGTATTGCCGTTGGCAAAGTCGGAATGATCGCGGAACACGTTGACCGAACCGTCACACATCCAACGGAAAATCTTCTGATTTGGAATGTCAGAAAACAACAGGCACTGATGCGCTGGAAACCAAACAGGTCCCTCTGTCCACAAATGCCCGCCAGAAATTTTTCTTAGTCTGACATTTGGCAACACAAGGTCGCGGAACCGACGGTCCAGAACCTGATAGGGTTCCGCCATACCGAATGCATCTTGATGCTTGTCTGCGGCACAGTTAGCCAATTGAACGTCCTTTGCTAAATGTATCTGATGTCCGAAAGCTTACGCGCCTAGGCGCAAAGGCCGTTAACGCACCAACTGTTGCCGCCCATAAATCAGCAACATCCCGATGATCACGACCCCGAACACCACCTGTCGGAAGGTATCAGCAGGAATATCGACACCAAGTTGGGCAAAATACCGCTGCGGCTGAACCACCGAGAGCATCGATTGCAGGATGGTAATCAAAATCACGCCGGCAACCGTCCCAACATACTTACCGCGACCACCCAGCACATTTGTCCCGCCAAGAATAATCGCCGCAATCGTCGGCAACAGGTATGGATCACCCATCGCCTGATAAGACCTATTGGCCCACCCCGCCAACAAAACGCCCGTCAACGACGCACACGCGCCGGAAAAGATAAAACAAGCCAAAATGACCTTGCGTGTATCAACACCACTCAGAAAAACCGAGCGTTCCTGATTTCCGACGGCATAGATCCGTCGACCAAGAACGGATCGGTTCAGCATGAAGACGATCGCTGCCCCCAAAATGATCCAGATCAGAAGCGGATTGGGAATGCCCGGAATGAAATGCCCGACCGCCAATTCGCGCATGAATTCGGTCGCCCGATCCTGCGGGGCAAAACCGCCGGTGTGATAAACCATAAGGCCTTGCGCCACGGCATTCATACCGAGCGTGAAGATCATGGCTGGCGCACGCAAATATGCCACGCCAAGTCCATTTACCGTCCCGATCAATGCACCACATAGAACACCGAATGGAACGGCAAGTGTAACGCCCCACTCCGGTCCCAGAAAACCTGTGGCACCAGTTGCCATCATGCCGCCGACGCCGATTGTCCAGGGAATGGACAGATCAATATGCCCCAGCAGAATGACAAGCATCACCCCGCTTGCCACCACACCCAGGAAGGATGCGGTATGGAGCTGCTGGATCAAATATTTCGGTGACAGAAAGGCAGGTTCAACCATTGCTCCGATCAGAAGCAGAACAATCACACATGCAAATGCAATAAGGGTTGCCCGATCAAATTGCCTTGCGATTACGCCTGAAACACTCATTTTTCCGCCTTACCGATAAATATCTAGTCTGTTCTTGATTCGGAGCACACGCAGCGACCCGAGGCTGACCGCAACAAGCAGTACGACGCCCACAAAAAGCGGCTGCAAGACTGGGTTGATGTCAAACACGATCAACAGATCACCAACAGTCCGCATGACGAAGGCCCCGAAAATCGAGCCAACCGCGCTGCCGACACCGCCAAACAAAGACGTGCCGCCAATGACAACTGCGCCGATGGAATTAAGCGTGTACTCATTGGCAATCGACATCTTCGCTGCGCCGGAATAGGTCAATGCTGTCAAAAGGATCCCGCCAATAGATGCCAACAAACCGCTTAGGGTGTAGGCCAGCATCTTTGCGCGATTGATCGGAATTCCGGACATATACGCTGCCTGTTCGGATGAGCCGATGGCAAAGGCGGCTCTACCCAAAACTGATCGGCGATACGGTATCCAGATGAACACAACGACCGCCAGCAACAGCAAAACGCTATGCGGAACGGCAAAAGATGATCGCGTCATGAAGTCGGCAAGTTCAAAATTGACCGATCCGCCCGGCTGGGGTCGAACGGCAAGCGCAATACCGAAATAAACCGCACTGGTGGCCAGTGTCGCGATCAGCGGCTGCAACCGTCCATAGACGATAATCAAGCCATTTACGGCCCCGCAAGCCAGCCCAAGCAACAGCACACCAAAAATGCCGAACGTGGTTGCAATCGGCCCATCAACGACAATTGTCGAAGCAAGGCAGTTGGCCAGAACAAAGGTCGCCCCCACCGACAGGTCAAGCCCGCGGGTAATAACCGGCAGTGTTTGCGCCATGGCGACAAGTGCGAGCAATGCGCCCTTGTTGGCCGCGGTATTTATCATGTTGGGCGTCAGGCCCGCTGCCTGCTTCCAGCCATAAACGATGAACATGGTGGCAAAGATAAGCATTGCGATCAGAATACCGCGCTGTGCTGCCGACAGGCGGCCCACCCAGCCGAAGTATTTTTGGCGTGAAACCAGATCTGCTGGTTCTGAGCTCACAGTCATAGCGACGCTCCCTGTAGCTTTTTTGGTTCAGGTCGGTTCGCTGCCTGTTCCGGCAGGTTAAGCGCAGCTGACACCAGATTTGTTTCATTAAGATCATCGCCGGCAAGCGTTCGAACGATCCTGCCGTCATACATCACCAGCACACGGTCACAGCAGCCAATCAGTTCGTCGTAATCGGTGGAATACAAAAGGATTGCACATCCCTCTGCCGCCAATTTTTGCAACAGTTGATAGATTTCCTGCTTGGTGCCGACATCAATTCCACGCGTCGGATCGTTCAACAGAATGATGCGTGGCTTGGTCATCAACCACTTGCCGATAACGACCTTCTGCTGGTTGCCGCCGGATAGCGCCCCGACCGGGCCATCAATGCCATCTGCCTTGATCTTGAGTAGCGCGATCATCTCGTCAATCGCGGCCTCTTCTGCGCGCTTATCAACAACGCCCATCCGGCTCATTTTTTCGACCGCGGCAAAGGACAGGTTTTCACGTACGGTCATTGACAACATCAGGCCTTCGTATTTGCGGTCTTCGGGCACCAAAGCAATGCCGATGTCATCTGACTTCGCCATCTTCGGGCTGTTCAACTTTACCGGCGCGCCATTGATTTCCACCGATCCGCTCGACCCGATCAGGGTCCCAAACAGCCCCAATTGCAGTTGTCGTTGCCCCTGCCCATCCAAACCGCCGAGCCCAACGATTTCCCCCGGGCGCATTTCCAGATCGATGCCATTAAGTTCATCGTTCCAGGAAAAGTCTGAGACCTTCAGGATCGGCTTGGTTGCGGTGGGTCGGGTGCTTTTTGCCGGATAGACACTGCTGTATTCGCGACCGATCATCATCTCGACAACGGCGCTGTCCGATTTTGTGCCGTTTTTGAATGTCTCGACTTTCGTGCCATTGCGATAAACCGTACAGGTATCGGCCAGTTCAGCAATTTCGGGCATGCGGTGCGAAATATAGATGATCGCCATCCCCTCATCGCGAAGCCGATGAAGCATCTTAAAGACCTTATCGACATCGGCCGCTGTCAGGGCAGACGTCGCTTCATCCAAGATCAGAATTTTCGGGTTGCGTGCCAGTGCCTTGGCGATTTCAACCATCTGACGCCGTGACAGTGAAAGATTGCTGACGGTTTCCATCGGATCGATGTTTTCGCCGCCGACACGCGCAAGGGCCTCTTCGGCGATGCGGCGCTGGGCCCGATAGTCGATCATTCCGAATTTAAGTGGCGGACGAGTAATGCCAATGTTGTCGGCTACTGTCAGGTCCGGCAGCAGCGACAATTCCTGAAAAATGCAAGACACGCCCAGATCATTGGCCTGTTGTGGATTGGCAAAGCTTACGGTGTTGCCATCAAGTTCGATCGTTCCGCTATCGGGCTGCACAACGCCCGATAGGATCTTGATCAGCGTCGACTTCCCTGCGCCGTTTTCACCAAGCAGCGCATGGATTGATCCGCGGTGCGTATCGAAGCTGACATTTTCCAGTGCGCGGACACCACCGTAACGTTTGGTGATGCCCGACATCGATAACAGATAAGGAGATTTTCTCTCTGACACGGCAGTTTTCCTAACTTTATTGAATACCGTCGACGCCATGCACGGCATCGACGGTACCCGGACGTTTATTGTTGTTAGTTGTTTTCGCCTGTCTGAGACGCGATTTCTTCAGCCGTGAAGCCAATGTTACAGGCTTCGAAATTGTTACCCGCAAAGAAGCTGCCCGGCAGTTTCGGGAACATCTCGACACCTTCCTTGAACGGGGAATAGGAAATCGAGGTCGGAAGCGCGATTTCTGACGGAACGACTTCACCCTTCAAGGCTGCGATGGCGGTTTTGATGGTCACAGATGACTGTGCCGGCCCCGTTCCACCCGACTGGCAGCTCAGCTCTGCGCTGTTGCAAAGCTGACGAAATGCGTTCTCGGTTTCACCAGAAATCGGGGCCTTGAACACGCCAGCATCGAGCATTGCGGTGGCAACACCTTGTGAGCCGCCCTGAACATAAATACCGTCAAACACACCGCCGGCAGCAATGGCATCCGCAGTTACTTTTTGGCCGTCACCAGGCGCCCAGTTGCCGACAACATCGACGACTTCGATATCACGCCCGGATTCCTTGATTACCTCATGGAAACCTTCATTACGTGCGATGTCGACGGGTTGGCCAGCCGGACCGCGGACATGCAGGAACTTGGCCGAACCATCACCGCTTTGTTCCAAAAGGAACTTACCGGCCGACATTCCAAGTCCTTTTTGATCAACGTTGATCGCGATCTGGTTGGGATCATCAATCACGTTGTCAAACGACAGAACGACGACATTGGCTTCGTTGGCTTTACGCACCACCGATCCGAATGCGCGCGTGTTGTTGGCGTTAATGATAATGGCGTCAAAGCCCTGATCGATAAAGTTGTTGGCCGCAGCAATCTGTGCGGCGATGTCCTCACCAACCGACACAACCTTGAATTCTTCGATCTCGGCCGCGACTTCCGGCTGTGCGGCATAGGCCTTTGCGACTGCAATCATCTGAACGCGCCAGTCATTGGCGATAAAGCCGTTTACAAGCGCAATCTTGTAAGGCCCTTCGCGCGCAGGCCACTGGAAATAGGCAGTATCATCGGAAACCGGTGTGAAGCACGCCGGATCGGCACCCGGACCAGCAACAGTGTTCGGCCCGGCAAACGCAACTTGTGCAGTCATCATCAATGCGACAGTCGCTGTCGTCATCGTCAGTAATTTTTTCATGGTAGTCCTCCCGTTGGATGCGCTGTTCTTTATCGCTTCCTCAGCAGGTCAGCGCCCCTGCCCGCATTGTGCAAGTTCTTGACGTCTCGTTTGTCGCATGCCGACGACGAGCCTTCTGATCACAGATCACAAGGGTCGGTTCTTCTGGTATGTTCAGAGAAATTTCGTTCTCACGCCGTTTTGACGTGAACCGAGATTTCCCCCCTGATGTCAGCATGTGACTTATTGTTTTTGTTTGGCTCTTTGCCGTCGTGCGGCAAAGTTTGGTCAATGCCTGAAAACCAGGCACCAAACCATGACGCAATCTTCATCAGTTCCGATTAAATCGTAAAGAGCAGTTTCCGCAGAACGCATACGGTGTTACGCATCCAAGTTGCGGGTTCCCGCAAGACAAGCGAAATGCCTGTGAATATTATCGAAGAGCTGGAGGAAACCACTCATGTCGGATCTTGCTCATTACCTTCGCATCTCCAACTTGCTTGCGGGGAACCTTGATATTCACTCGGCGCTCAGCTCGGTCAAAACCGAGATCGAGAAGATTATCGAGTTTGATCACCTTGATGTGTGCTTGATTGACACGGACAAAAGGTGGGCAACAGCCTATGAGGTTGGCGTCGAAACAGCCTGGAGCAAGATGCGCTCCCATGTGCGTAAGGCGCCTATCCGCGACATTCTGCTGGGTAAGACCGACCATCTATTGACGGGAAATGCCCTTGAGGATCCCCGTTTCCTTTTCCCGGGCGCGGTAAGTGCGCCGATTATTGACCACGAACTTCGTAGCCGTGTCAGTGTCGGCATGAAGGTGCTGGGTGAAGTCGTTGGATCGTTGAATTGTTCTTCGAAAAAGGAAGATTTCTACGACCAGAGCCACCTTGAACAGATGCGCATTTTGGCCGACATGCTGGCCCCGTATTTCTATGCCTTGCGCGCCAACGAAAAGGCCAACAAGGAAGCGATCATTCGGGCTGAAATCCTTGCACGCGAAGAAGGTCTGCGACTTGGTGCACTCAGCCTTACCGACGCGCTTGAGGCCGAACGCCAGCGCATTGGCATGGACCTGCATGATCAAACCTTGGCTGATCTAACACGCATCGCACGGGATCTTCGCCCGGGCCTTAGTGAGGCACAGTATCTAAGGCTGCAGCAGCAAGTCCAAAACATGATTCAGGGGCTGCGCGATATCATTGATACCTCGATCCCATCGATTCTTGACCTGTTTGGCTTCCACCACGCTGTGCAGACGCATCTGGAACGGGCTGTAAGCTATGACAGCGCAATGCGCTTCAAGGTCGATGATCAAACAGATGGGGCGATTGACCTATTGCCCGAAACAACCCGCATCGCAGTCTTTCGCATCTGTCAGGAAGCCATCAACAATGCCGTGCTGCATTCGAATGCGTCACTTGTTTCAGTCTTGATTACCAAAAGCCCGGATGACTGCCTGACGATCCGGGTTTCGGATAACGGAAACTTCCAGCCCCATCCAAGAAAACCGTCCAGTGGGTTGGAACATATGAAAACACGCGCCCGCCTGATCGGTGCAAAATATGACCTTTCAACTTCCGACGGCACACAAATAACAATTCAGTTGCATCAAGCGACCAGACAACAAGGAGAAACGATCAATGAAAATATTGCTGGTTGAAGATGACAACATGCACGCGGATTTCCTGATGGAAATCGTTGAAAACGCGTTGCCGGAATTTGACGAAATCCTTGTTGCCCACAACGGCAAGGAGGCCGAAAAACTTGCACATATGCATCAGATTTCAGCCGTCGTAATGGACTTGCGCATGAAGGAACATAACGGCATTGAAGCCGCGCGAACGATCTGGGCAGAACGCCCCCACACAAGGATACTTTTCTGGTCGAACTATTCGGATGAGGCATATCTGCGGGGAATCACCCGTATCGTTCCTGATCAAGCGGCCTATGGGTATGTGCTGAAAACCGCAACACCAGACAAGATGCGACTGGCTTTGCGTGCCGTCCTTATCGAAGCACAGATTGTTGTGGATCGCGAAGTTCACCAGATCCAGGCACAGCAGATGCGCTCGCGCAGTGCGCTGACGGAATTCGAATATCTGATATTGCTTGATCTGGCGCTGGGACTTCCTGACAAGGCAATTGCCATGCGCCGGAAACTATCGCTCCGTACCGTCCAGAACCGCTTGCTGTCGCTTTATGACAAGCTTGAAGTTGAGTCACAAGACCAGAACAAAATGGGCATTGTGCTTAACAAACGCACACGCGCTGTTTCCAGCGCCATCGCCCGAAAGGTCATCAATCGTGAGGGCTTGATAAGCGCCAACAAGGAACTGTCCGCCTGGCTTGCCGGTCAACCAGTACCGCTGGATTAGGTTCTTGTTCGGCACCAACAATCAGCAGAACTGGGCAATCAGTTTTCTTTGCGCTCGTCCAAAGGTGCCATATCGAAACTGATACTGAAGATGCACCCGCTATGCTCTTTGGGTTGCGTCAGTTTAACCTTGGTTTCGTGGCGTGCAGCGATTTCCTTGACGATGGAAAGTCCCAGTCCGCATCCCTCGTCATATCCGGCATCATTGATCCGGTAGAACCGCTTGAAGACATCCTTGCGGTGTTCGACCGGAATACCCGGGCCGTTATCTTCGACGGTCAATGTCACCTTGTTTTTGACAGTATTCTGTTCAAGCCGAACGGTCACGGCACTACCACTTGGGCAGTATGTCAGTGCGTTATGGACAAGGTTTTTAAGCAACTCTTCAATCAATGTCGCATCACCCATAATCCACGCCGGATCGGTGATCCCCTCATATCCAAGATCAATGCCCCGTTCGATTGCGACCGGCACTTTTGATCCGGTTACTGCACGGGTAATTTCACAAAGATCAATCTTGTCAAACGGCCGACCCGCAAGGCCTTCGGGTGCGGCACGTGCGGATGCCAATAACTGATTGGCCAGATGCGATGTCTGCCGGGTCGAGGCCGCGATGGTATCCATGATCTGGTGGATTTTCTCGGGATCCTTCTCACGCTGACCAAGTTCGGCCTGGGTTCGAAGTGCGGCCAATGGCGTTCTAAGCTGATGCGCAGCATCTGCAGTAAAGCGTTGCATGGTCTTCAGGCTGTTTTCCAACCGCCCGAAAAGCTGGTTGATGGCGCCCACCAGATGGCGAACCTCAATCGGCACATCGTGCAAAATCGGCCTGAGATCACTCGGAGAACGGCGATTAAGCGCCTCTTCAAGCCTTGCAAGTGGCTTCAGGCCCTGACCGATACCGAACCAGACGATCATGGCGGCAATGACAATCAGCAAGATCTGGCGCGCGGCGGCACTGGCAAGAATATCTTCGCTAAGCCTTGTGCGGGTTCCCATGGTTTCGGCAACCAACACATGAAAACGGGTCGCTTTGCGAACACTCGCCACATAGCGTGAAAGCGCGCCAATCCGCACCGTCTCGCCGTTATAAACCGCATCGTAGAAAACCGGTTCTTCACGCAATGGCAGGAACTTTTCCGGCACAGGTGGCAGATCCTCGTAGCCGGTAATGAATTCGCCCTGTGCGGTACTGACCTGATAGAAAACCCGGTCTTCCGCCGCACTTGTAAGCATCTCAAGCGCGACATAGGGAACGTCCACTTCGATCTTGCCACCAATCAAAACAACCCGGTCAGCAATGGCTAATGCAGAACTTAAAAGTGCACGGTCAAATGCCTGGTTTGTCGAATTAACTGCGTTACTGCGGACTTCAAGCAGCATCAGGGAACTGACCACCAAAAGCGGGATCAGCAGCGATATGACAAGCCTGCGCCGAAGCGATCGATTACGCCATTTCATGTTTTTTTCAACAGATAGCCAAGACCGCGAACGGTCTGGATTTTGACATCGGCCGCCTCGACCCGTTTGCGCAATCGACTGATATAGAGCTCGACCGCGTTGGCACTGATATCGTCTTCAAACCCGGCCAACTGATCAACGATTTGCTCCTTGCTCAGGACATGGCCGACCCGCATCAACAGGATTTCAAGGATATTAAGCTCACGCTTTGGAATATCGACATCCGTGCCATCAACCGTTACCCGTCGCGCCACTGTATCGAAACTGAGCTTTCCACATTTAAGCTGGGTGTTATGCGTCCCGGCATTGCGCCGCATCAGCGCCCTCACCCGTGCTTCAAGCTCGACCAGTTCGAACGGTTTGGCCAGATAGTCATCCGCACCAAGATCAAGTCCCTTGACCCTGTCTTCGATGTCACCGCGCGCGGTCAGGATCAGAACCGCACTTTCGGCTCCGCGATGACGCAAACGTTTGAGGATCTCAAGTCCGTCAAGTTTCGGAAGGTTCAGATCAAGTACCACCAGGCCATATTCCTGGGTACGCAGAACGTCGTCAGCTTCCTCGCCATCGGCGATCACATCGACCGCATAGCCAGACTGTCGCAGGGATCCTGCAATTCCATCTGCCAGTGCGGCATGATCTTCGACAACAAGGACTCTCATTGTTTGCGCGACTTTTCCCTGATAAACCTCGACAGAGGTAATTTCTGTTCTGCCATTTTCCCGGCAAAGGGATTCAAGAACAAGCGATATCCTCGCCCCGGCACCATATGCCAATGACCATCCGCGACACAGAGTATTGCAGCATGATTTCGGGCCGTATCTGTATTGGTTTATGTTTCATCGCCCTCGCGATGCAAGTTTCTTCTGCGATGGCCGAAGTTTTCACCTATCCGGCATTGCGTTCGTCCCAGGCGTCCGATCCAGAACAGTCACTGCTGACCAGCACACAACCAATGGCCGTTATCTATGGCTCTGCCGATATCGGTGCCTTTGTCCCGGTGATCGCAGCGTTTCAACAAGATAACCCGTTTATTGGCGTTGAATATCATCAGCTGCAAACGCTTGAGATGTATGACATTACCCAAAGCCAGCGGGCAAACGGTGAACCAACCGCGGACCTGATCATCAGCTCCTCGATGGATCTGCAGATGAAACTGGCCAATGACGGATATGCCACCTCCTATCAAAGCAGTGAAACAGACGCTTTGCCGCATTGGGCACGCTGGCGCAACGAAGCCTTCGCCGTAACGCAGGAACCCGCCGTCATCGCCTATAACCGCGAGTTTTTCCGCGAAAACGAACTTGAACCGCCCAGAACCCGCGAAGACTTTATCCGGCTGCTTGTCAACCACGACGAGTTGCTGAGCGAAAAAGTCACGACCTATGACATTGAACGCAGCGGTGTTGGCTTCCTATTTCTGGCGCGCGATGAACGATTCTTCCCCGGTATCTGGGATTTTGTCCGCATTCTGGGTCAGGCGAAGGTAAAGCTTTATTCCAATACATCTCCAATGCTTGAAAAAATCGCGTCCGGTCAGGTGGTGCTGGGCTATAACCTGCTGGGATCGTATGCGGAAACCTTTACCCAGCGGAACCCGAACCTTGGCGTCATACTGCCCGACGACTTTATCGTCGTTTATTCAAGGATCGCCATCATTCCGCGTGGCGCACGCAACCCCGACCTTGGCGGTCGGTTCCTTGATTTCATGTTGTCGATCAAGGGCCAAAGCGTTTTGCAAAATGAAGGCAACTTCAACCCGGTACGCGCCGACGTTCCGCCCAGCACATTCTCGTCGCTGATCTTTGACCGATATGGCGAACGCGTGCGCTCCTTCCCGGTCGGGCCTGGATTGCTGGTTTACCTTGATCAGGCCAAGCGCCAGCGCTTCCTGCGCCGCTGGCAGGATGCACTGCTGAACCGCAGATAACGCACCCTGCCCAACCACTTATCTTGTTAAGACTTGGTACTATCGGGTACCGGACGACGATCCGGACCGGTATAGCTCCAGATCATCCGGCGCGGGATCGGTCCCTTGTTGCGGCCACCCTGTTGGGTTTGTTCCCATGCATGGGCAAGAATGCCGACCGACCGCGAAAGACAAAACAGCCCACGCGCCAATTCCGGCGCAAATCCCAGTTCGGCATATATGACCGCCGTTGCACCATCGATGTTCATCGGGATCCGTTTACCTTTACGCGCCAAAAGCTCTGCCTCGATCGTGCTGGCAATTTCGCCATACCGACCCGGCACATGACCTTCCTCTGCTGCCTCGCGTACGAGCGCCAAAAGCCGTGGTGCACGCGGGTCAACCGGGTGGAACCGATGGCCAAAGCCCGGCACATGTTTGCCATGCTCAGCGATTTGATGATCAAGGCCGTCTGAAACTGCTGCGGCCATATCCTGCCCGGCATCCATACGTGTTGCGATGTCATGGTAAAGGGCAACGGCCTGCTCGCCCGCACCGCCATGCACATCACCCAGCACATTAACCGCACTGGCCATGGCATTGTTCAGACCAACGCCACACGTCGCCGCCATGCGGGCGATGGCGATGCTGGGAGCTTGCGGCCCGTGATCGATGGCCGAAACAAGGGCGGCTTCAAGCAGCTTGGCCTGCGGTGCTGATGGCAATTCGCCACGTGTCATCAACCAGATCATGGTCGGAAAGCTGATATTGCCGATCAGATCCTCAATCGCGTAACCGCCATAATGGATTTTGCCCGGCTCCATATCGATGATGCCGGTCTGCCACCAGTCGCGCACTTCGTTTTCAACGTCTTCAACGGTTTTCGAACTCACAGCACGCCCTCCTTGGCAAAGTTATCGATTTCATCATTGGAAAAGCCCAGCGACGACAGGATGTCCTGATTGTCTTGTCCAAGTTCCGGCGGCGGTGCACTTACCGACGGTGCATCACCATCCATTTTGATTCCGGTCCGAAGGATACGGATATCCCGATCGGCACCCGGCACATTTTCAAACGCCGCCAGCATCCCGCGATCAGCAATCTGTGGCAGCGAAAGCGCCTGTGGCACGGTCAGGACAGCACCGGCCGGAACGCCAACGGCGTTAAGTTTTTCGACCCAGTAATCGGTTTCTTGTGTCACCAGCACGTCTTCAAGCAGGTTGGTCAAAGCCGATCTGTTTTCGAGCCGTTCCTTGCGCGATACAAACCGCCGATCCTTGATCAGCGCCTCAATGCCAAGAACACCGCACAGGGCCTCGAATTGTTCCTGCTTGTTTGCGGCAATGTTGATCTGGCCATCGGACGTGGTAAAGGCGCCAGATGGTGAAGACGTGAAGTTGTCATTGCCATTGGCGGTCGGCTCCTTGCCGGCAATTAGATAGTTCGAGACCACCCAACCCATCGTGGCAATCACCGATTCCAGCATCGAAATATCAATGAAACTGCCCTTGGCATCCTTGTTGCCCATGGCCCGCCCCGCCAACGCTGAACTGATCGCAAAGGCCGCAGTCATGCCGCCAATGGTATCGGCCATCGGATACCCGACGCGATAGGTCCCTTTATCCTCCTCGCCGGTGATGGTCATGATGCCCGACAGGCCCTGAACAATCTGGTCATAGGCGGGAAGTTTCTTCATCGGGCCACTCTGGCCAAAGCCGGAAATCGCGCAATAAACAAGCCCCGGATTAACCTTTGAAAGCACATCATAGCCAAGCTCGAGACGATCCATCACGCCCGGACGGAAGTTCTCGACCAGAACATCGGCCTTGGCCACGAGCTTTTTCAGGATTTCTTTCCCGCGCGGATCCTTAAGGTTCAGCGTGATCGAACGTTTACCGGCGTTTTGTGCCATGAATGAAACGCCCATCAGCTTTTCATTGAGCTCCATGTCGGCACCAAGCTGGCGGGCAAGATCACCACGCCCCGGCGCTTCGACCTTGATGACATCCGCCCCCATATGGGCCAGCTGGTGACAGCAAAACGGCCCGGCCAACACATTTGTCAGGTCAAGAACCGTTATTCCGGAAAGAGATTTTGGTCCGCTCATGGATATTTCCTAAATTCTGTCTGGTAGAATTATATTCTATTATATAGAATTTTGGACCTAGGGAAAATGATGTTCGCCCAGCCATGGCAGCACCCCAGAGAACCGGAGCAGGTAAATCCATGTCAGAACAAAACGTTACAGCGGTTGAGCGCGCCTTGGGAATTCTTGATGCCTTCACCGATCAGGACCATGACCTGTCACTCAAGGACCTGTCCGAGCGTACCGGAATGTATAAAAGCACCATCTCGAGACTGGCGGGAACGTTGGAGTCTTGTGGTTTTTTGATGATTTCCGGTCGTGGCCGCTATCGCCTTGGCCCGGCACTTTGGCGTCTTGGCTCCATTTACCGGCGATCATACGGCATGGACGATATCGTCCGCCCACACCTTTCGATCCTTGTTTCGGAAAGCGGTGAAACCGCGTCTTTCTATGTCCCCGAAGGTCCTAATCGCCTGTGCTTGTTTCGCGAAAACTCCTCCAGCAGCCTGCGACATCATCTTGAAGAAGGCGCTATTCTTCCTTGTGAATTCGGGGCTGCTGGCCACGTCATCCGCGCATGGGGTGATGGCGTCGATGACCGTTCGTTACAGGTCCTCGAGGACAGGTTTGCCCTGAGCGAAGGTGAACGCGATCCGGACGTTTCGGCGATTGCCGTTCCGGTACTGGATCGGCAGAACCACCTGCTTGGCGCACTTGCCCTTTCTGGTCCGATCAGTCGGTTCACCCCGGAAAAGCGACTTAAATGCCTGGCTTCGCTGCAATCACGTGCTGCGGATTGCGGTAAACGCATGTCTTCATGATCACAAACGGCCGCCCATCTTTGCCGTTAACGCATAAATCATGTGAAGTTTTTTCACCCATTTTTTGCCAATGACAGGTTGGTGACAGGTTTGGCTGTTACCGTCCCGCCACTGCCGATCCGTGAGTCATAAATTGGCCCCGGAACAAACAAGAAGAAAATTCGGCAAGGGAGGTCAGGTCAATTTCCGGGGTCAGGTGGGCATTCATGCCTCTGAAAGCGGTGTTCGGACTCCCCTTGCTGGTGCTTTGTTCCATTGATCGGCTTGCCACTATTCGGGTGGCTGGGAAATTGCTTTAGTGTCTGGAGGAGACCCTGATGAACAAACTGTCGATGTTCTCGCGTCGCGGATTTATCGCAGCAGCCACGGCTGTTGCTGTTTCGACTGCTGCATTTGGTGCAATGGATGCCAAAGCTGCAGAAATCGACGAAATTCACTTCGTCATTCCGGGCGGCGCAGGCGGCGGCTGGGATGGCACGGCACGTGGTACCGGTGAAGCCCTGACCAAATCGGGTCTTGTTGGCACCGCGTCCTACGAAAACATGTCTGGCGGCGGCGGCGGTAAGGCGATTGCCTACATGATCGAAGCTGCTGATCGTCTTGACAACACCCTGATGGTCAACTCCACCCCGATCATCGTGCGTTCGCTGACCGGTGTCTTCCCGCAGTCGTTCCGCGACCTGACCCCGATCGCAGCCGTTGTTGCTGAATATGCAGCATTCGCTGTTCCGGCCGACAGCCCGTATCAGTCCTTCACCGACGTTGTTGACGCGGTCAAAGCTGATCCGTCTTCGGTCAAGTTCGGTGGCGGTTCGGTCCGTGGCGGTATGGACCACATCGTTGCAGCCTATGCTGTTCAGCAGGGCGGCGGCGATGCCAAACAGGTAAAATACATTCCGTATGACGCAGGTGGCAAAGCAATCGCTGGCCTTCTGTCGGGTGAAACCGAAGTTCTATCGACCGGTCTGGGTGAACTGCTTGAACTTGCCAAGGCAGGTCAGGTTCGCATTCTGGCTGTAACCTCGAAAGAACGCGTTGAAGCTGCTCCGGACGTTCCGTCGCTTGGTGAACTCGGCATTGATGCTGAATTCGTCAACTGGCGCGGTTACTTTGGTTCGCCGTCTCTGTCAGCTGAAAAAGCGGATGCCTACGCTGCGATCCTCAAGGACGTTCAGGCAACCCCAGAATGGGAAACCGTTCGTACCCGCAATGGCTGGGAAAAAATCTACAAGCCGCGTGCTGAGTTTTCTGCCTTCATGGAACAGCAGGAAAAGGTCGTTGGCGACCTGATGCGCGACCTTGGCTTCCTGAAATAAGCCGTTAATACACAAGTAAAAAGACCTCCGAAGGAAACCACGCCATGTCCATCAATCGCGACAAATTCGGCGCGCTGCTATTTCTTTGCCTTGCGCTGATATATGGCTTCTATGTCGATGACATCCCGCTGCTGTTTGGCGACGAGGATGCCCCGTTCAATGCCAGAACCCTCCCTAACGCCCTTGCATGGTTGCTTGGTGTGGTTTCCTTCATCCAACTGGTGCTGCCGACCAACAAAGAGGCCGGCAGCCTCGAACACGCTTTCCGCGGTCTTAAGTGGAAACGCGTTGTTATCCTGGCGGCACTGATGGTGTTTTATGGCCTGACCATCCGCCAGCTGGGCTTCCCGATTTCAACATCGCTCTTCCTGATGGGCGGTTTCTATACGCTTGGCGAACGGCGTCCGTTGGTTCTGATCCTGACGGCTGTCGGTGTCACGCTTGCTTTCTGGGGCTTGCTCTATGCCATGGGCATCTACCTGACCCCGGGCGATTTCTTCTATTATCTCGGTTGGATGTCAAACGATGCTTGAGGGAATTTTCTCCGGTCTTTCGACCGCTGTCATGCCGATCAACCTGTTGATGGTTGCGGTCGGCTGTTTCGCAGGCACCTTTATCGGGATGCTTCCCGGTCTTGGCCCAATCACTGCCATTGCCCTGATGATCCCGATCACCTACGGGTTTGATCCGTCCACCGGCCTTATCCTGATGGCGGGCGTGTATTACGGGGCAATCTTTGGCGGCTCGACCTCTTCTATTCTGATCAATGCGCCCGGTGTTGCCGGAACAGTTGCGACCGCCTTTGACGGTTACCCGATGGCCCAAAAGGGCCAAGCTGGCAAGGCACTGGCCATTGCAGCCTACTCGTCTTTCTCTGGTGGTACGATTGCTGCGATCTTCCTGCTGGTGGCCGCTCCGGCACTGGCATCAGTTTCGCTTTCGTTCCAGTCGGGTGACTATTTCGCACTGATGGTGCTTGGCCTGACGGCTGTGTCTGCCTTTGCCGGCAAGGGACAGGTTCTTAAGGCGATTACCATGACCCTGTTCGGGATCATGCTTTCGACCATCGGCACCGACCCGGCGGCTGGGGTTGCCCGCTTTACCTTTGGCAGCATGGATCTTGTCGATGGCATCAGCTTCCTTTTGTTGGCCATGTCGACCTTTGCCCTTTCAGAGGCCCTGCTGTCGATCCTGCGTCCGACCAAGGACACGCGTTCCGAGGAAGAAAAGGCGCTTAAAAGCCTGGGCTCGATGAAGCTGTCGAAGGAAGAAGTCAAGATCATGATCCCGGTCATTGGCCGTTCGTCGGTTCTTGGTTTCTTTACCGGCGTTCTGCCGGGTGCCGGTGCAACGATTGCATCCTTCCTTGCATACGGCATGGAACGCAATATTGCCTCGGCGAAGGAAAAGCTCGGCTTTGGCAAGGGCTCCATCCGTGGTCTGGCGGCACCGGAAACCGCAAACAACGCTGCGTGTTCCGGTTCCTTCGTACCGCTTCTGACCCTTGGTATTCCGGGTTCGGGCACCACGGCTGTGATGATGGGCGCGCTGATTTCCTATGGCGTTCAGCCAGGTCCGCGTCTGTTTGTTGAACAGCCGGACGTGTTCTGGTCGGTGATCATTTCGATGTATATCGGCAATATCGTCCTGCTGGTTCTGAACCTGCCACTCATCCCGTATATCTCGCGTCTTTTGGCCCTGCCCCAGCAGCTTCTTGTTCCGTTCGTTCTGTTCTTCTCGCTGGTTGGTGTCTATCTGGTGACCTTTAACACCATGGACATCCACATGATGGTGATTGCAGCTGCAATTGCGATCGGCCTGCGTCTTTTGAACTATCCGATGGCACCGATGTTGCTCGGCTTCATTCTTGGCAAGATGATGGAGGAAAACCTCCGTCGTGCACTGGCCATTAGTGACGGTTCAATTTCATTCCTTTGGGAACGCCCGATCACGCTTGTGATCCTGTTGATCAGCATTCTGTTCCTTGCAGCCCCGTTGATCGGCAATCTGCGCAGCTGGTTGGCAAACCGCAAATCAGCGCTTCCCAATGATGGTGAACTCTAAGATCTGCCTCTGAGCGACATGAAGGATATTGGTAATGCGGTTTCTTGATAATCTGTCGATTGGTCCCAAAACCCTTTTGGTTCCGGTCTTCCTGATGATCGTCATTGTCGCCATGGGGATTGCCACGGTGGCAACCCTCGAAAGCGAAAAAGACACCCTTACCAGCCTTCGCGTTGAAGCCTATGAACGGCGATCCGATGCGCTAACACTCAGCAACGCCCTGAATGAGGCGCACGGATCGCTGTTTCGTATTCTGACTTGGGACTCAAACGGCATTAATGCTGCTGTTGTGCCCGATCTTCGCGAACAGGTCGCCAAACTCGAAGAAGAACTCGCCCCCCTTGCCCAGCGTCTTGCCGCTGTGGGTGGTGATGCCTTTACCGAGAACTATGCGAAATACATGGAACAGGTGAACCAGTTCCTTGTTGAAAGCGAAATGAACATCTATGGCGCGCTGGAAGTCATTGCCCAGGCAGATGAAACCTTCCAGGCCCTTCAGGCGCCACTCAACGATATCCTTGCCCAATCACATGAAATTGCCACCACATCGTTTGCCGATGCCTATGCGCAGGCCGAAGCCCTGCAGCGTGTCTTTGTCATCGTTGCACTGATTGTTGTCGTTGTTGCGGTTGTTGTGTCGGTCTTTGTCTCCCGGCGCATTTCACGGCCCATGACCGACCTTGCCGAATTGATCGAACAAATTTCAAATGGCGATCTTGATGTGAGTGTTCGCGGCGGACAACGCGCTGACGAGATTGGCAAGGTCGCGCGCTCTGTCATGGTGCTGCGGGATCAGTCGAAGGAAGCAGAAGTCCTGCGTCAGGAACGCGAACGTGTGCGTGGCCTTGAAAGACAGCGCCAGCAAAACCTGATCGACGCCACCAATCATTTCCAGCGCGTCGTTCAGGAAGCCCTTTCCGGTTTTGATCAGGAATTCAGCTCGCTCAACGGATCTGCCAGCGACATGGAACAGATCGCAACCCTTGCCAGCGCACGGTCCGCCGACGCCAACCAGCATTCCGAGCAAGTTCTTCATCACATCGAAGCTGTTTCGCAGACGACCGCAAGCTTGTCCGAAGCCATTGCTGAAATCGGCCAACAGGCCCAAAACTCGGCCGAGGTTGCCGGACGTGCACGTTCCGAAAGCGAACAGTCACGCGCCCTGTTTGAACAGCTGACCAACGCCACCCAGCGGATCGGTGATATCGTCAGCCTGATCGAAGACATCGCCAACCAGACCAACCTGCTTGCCCTGAATGCCACGATTGAGGCTGCACGCGCCGGTGACGCCGGTAAGGGCTTTGCCGTTGTGGCGGGCGAAGTTAAAAACCTTGCCTCTCAGACCGCACGCGCAACCGAAGATATCGCAAGTCAGGTCGAAGAAATCCGCGGCCTTACCGATAACGTGGTCAATGCCTTGCACGGTGTTGCCGATGTTATTGGCGAGGTTGATCAGTCAGCCGCTGCCATCGCCGCAGCTGTTGAAGAACAACAGGCCTCAACAGCCGGTATTTCTGACAGCATTCAGGATGCCAATGGTGGCATGCGAACCGTGGCCGAGGCGGTTGGTGCGCTAGATAACGAAACGGCCCGCGTACATAACGGTTCTGCAAACGTAACGCGTGCCACCAGCACATTGAATGACGAAGCCACCAAACTGCGCAACGCTATTGATGGCTTCCTTGAACAAATCGAGAAGAACAAGGCCGAAGCATAATGAAGAGAACACCGGATGGTCGCCCAGGCGCCCATTGGATCAACCGACTTTCCGGTGTTTTGACACCCCAGTTTTTCAAAAAACTGTCGATTGCTTTGGGGATTGGCCTTATTGGCGGCTTGATCGCCCATTTCATCAATATGCCTCTGGCCTGGATGATGGGCCCGATGCTGGCCACCTTTATCGCCAGCCTGCTGCGCGTGCCGATGGGTGTCCCGATGCAATTTCGCTCTGGCATCCTTGGCGTTATTGGTATTTTCCTTGGCGCATCCTTTACCCCCGATACGCTTGATCAGGCCGCAAAGTGGCCGATCAGCATGATCGCGGTTCTGCTATATGTTCCGATCATCACATTCGTGATCACCTGGTTCTATTCCCGCATTGCCCGCCTGGATCCTGCCACAGCGCTGTTTTCCGCAACTCCAGGTGGCCTGACACCGATGGTCGTTCTTGGTGCCGCTGCTGGCGGCAATGAACAGGAAATCGCCCTGACGCAGGGTTTGCGTGTTTTGCTGCTGGTGATGTCCGCACCACTGATTGTTTTGATGATCACAGGCGTTGTGGCAAACGGCCATGGCGATAGCCAATCGGTTCAAATGACACTGAACGAAGGACTTTTGACCGCCGGTTGCGCGATCATCACAGTGCTGGTCTTTCGCAAGCTGCGCATCCCGGCTGCCTACATGACCGGTGCGATGGCGGCTAGCATGGTCTTACATGTATCGGGCATCGTCGAGGGCAACCTGCCTGATTGGTTGCTTGCCGGAAGCTTGTTGATCCTTGGCTCTGCCATCGGCAGTCGGTTCTCGGGCGTCAAAATCGCCGTCCTTGTTCGCCTTGCGGGCTATTCTGTCCTGGCAACCTTTGTTGTCCTGGCCTTTACGGGCGGGGTTGCATGGTTCGTATCGCAATGGCTGGATCTTGATTTCATTGCCGTATTGCTGGCCTTTGCGCCGGGTGGCGTTGCCGAAATGTCATTGATTGCGCTCGCACTCAATGTCGAACCGAGCTTTGTCGCCTTTCATCATATCGTGCGCATTTTCGAAATCGTGTTGCTGGCGCCGCTCCTTGCCAAGTGGTTTCAGCGCCACATGCAAAAGAAAGCCGCACGGCAAATTTAATCTGTTTCTGCCACTGCGTAGGTGTGATTAGCCAAACATGTCCTTGGTGATCCCGTCATACCAGGCAACAGATTCCTCAAATGTATGCCGGCGGACATCGGCACTTTCATCAGGTTGGCTGATAAAGGATGACGTGCTGGCGATCGCGCCATCAACATTGACATATTGCGCCCCGACCTTGATCCCGTCATTGGTTTCGACAAGGCTCCAGCACGTATTGAGATAACGCGCCGGAAAGACCCGCGCATCCATCAGATCCGCCATCAGATGCATCACCACCACTTTCGCCTGACTGTTGGCAGCAGATCCTGACTTTGGCATGGCGCCCGCGATGGACGCATCACCGATGACAAAGATGTTCTGATCGCGTTTGGACCGCATGCTTTCGGCATCCACCGGGCAAAATCCACTGTCATCCGAAAGCCCTGCCGTGATTGCAATGCTCCCGGCCTGCTGTGCCGGAATGATGTTGAGCAACGCACCGCCAAAGGTATCAAAATCGGTCTCCACTGTTCCGGCTTCTACATCGACACCCTTGATACCACCGTGGATATTGGGCCCATACCATTCCACCATGCCCGGATAGTATTTCTCCCACCCTTCTGCAAACAGTCCCTGTTTGGAGAATTTCTCCTTCGGATCCAGAACAACGATCGTGCAGTCAGTGAGCCCGCGTGCCTTAAGCGTATGGGCGATCATCGAAACGCGTTCATACGGGCCCGGCGGACAGCGATACGGGTTGGGTGGCGCAACCATCACCACCTGATCACCATTTTTAAGGCCATCAATTTTTGATTTAAGCAATTGCGTCTGTGGCCCCGCCTGCCAGGCATGGGGAGCAATTTCCGCCAGCTCCGCCGAATATCCCGGAACACTATCGAATATAAGATCAATACCCGGTGACAGGACCAGCCGGTCATAGGGGATGGTTTCCCCGGTTGATGTGCGCACCTGTTGGGCCGTGCGATCAATTTCTTCTGCCCGGGCTGTTACTTTGCGAATGCCATAATCATTGATCAGTCGATCATAGCCATGCGTGATCGAAGCAAAATCGCGATAGCCACCCAGATACAGGTTGGAGAAAAAGCAGGTCGTGTATTTCTCGGAATCCTCAATCAGGGTGATGTTGATTGCCCCACCGGCCTTTTCGGCCAAATGACGGGCCACCGTTGCCCCACCGGCACCGCCGCCAACAATCACGACATTCTTACGGCCCTGCGCGCGCAAAATGCCCGGCATTGCCATGACACCTGCACCGGCACCTAGAAACTTGTTGAACGTTCGCCTTGTGACATTGCTCATTTTCTTGTTCCTGATCGGTTGATTAACGACGTTTCACAAACTCCAACCTTTAGTCCTTCGTCGAGAAATAGGTCGCAAGCGCTGCCAATTCTTCCATACCAAGGCTTGCCATGATTGCCTGCATCACTGAATTGTCGCGCAGGCGGTATTTGTATTCCAGCATCGCCTCGACAAAATACTCGCGCGGCAAACCGTCGATCACCGGGATCGCATGATTGGTAGCTTGTCGCTGATGACATGTCACACATTCTGTCGCCAGATAAGCGCCGTAATCCGCATCACCGGGCACTGCCAATACCTGCCCGATGGCCTCACCCAATGGCAAAGACGGTATCGGTTTCTCCGCACCGGACTCCGCAAACGAAAAGTTCGGGATCAAGAAGATCCCGAACGCAACACACAGCCAGATCTTATCAATGCCCAGCACCCGAAACACGCGCGCTGTCAAAACCCTGCCACCATCCGTTTCATGATGTTGCCGGTGACAGTCACGCATTAATCGATCCCCCCGGCACCGTTTTCTTCATCGCCGTCCGGGGTAACATCAAGAATACGCGCGCGCATCACGATCTCGGCCGGACCGTCGCCACAGTTTTCCATGCAGGGTTCAACATTGGTCGCGAAATTTGGCTCTTCCAGACGATCATCGGGATAGAAGTTCTCTTCGTTCGGCAACGAAATCTCGCTAAAGGTTTCATTGGACAACTCAAAGTCCTCTTCTGTGACAATGTCGTTCAAATACAACAGGTAAGCTGTAATTGCGTAGGTCTGATCCGCACTCAGCGACCGGGCATTACCAAACGGCATTGCCCGATGGACATAGTCAAAAATCGTCGAAGCGAACGGCCAATAAGACCCGATGGTCTTGACCGGACGATCCGCCGTCAGGGTATCAAAGCCCCCCGACAATACCGGCCAGCGTCCCTCACCTTCACCAAACACGCCGTGACACACCGCACAGTTTTCATCATAGAGCACGCCACCATCGGCAACCGTACCACTGCCAACAGGCAACCCGACACCGTCCGGACGAACATCAATATCCCATGCTGCAACTTCTTCGGGCAGTGCTTCGCGGCCTAGATGATAAACACCATGCTCAGGGATCACTGCATCCGCTGCATTCACAGCAGGTTCCGACACAGATGCGGTTTCAACAGGTTCTGATGCCGGTGCGGACTCAGGTTCCGCTGCGGCTTGCTCTGCACTTTCCGAGAAGGTTGCCAGATAGGCGATCACATTGGCGATCTCGTCGTCCTTTTTCAGGCCGGCAAAGGCCATCTTCGTACCTTTGATATAGTCGCGCGGTTTCGCCAGATATTCGGTCAGGCTGTCGTGGTCCCAGACCAAACCTTCTTCACCGGCCTTGCTCATCGCCTTGGAATATTTGAAATCCTCAAGCGACCCGGCAACGCGCCCAAAGATTTCATTGAGTTCCGGTCCGACCTTGTTTTTGGCCCCTTCACCTACGGCATGACAGGCGGCACATTTGCGGAAAACCTTCTCGCCTGCCTCTGCATCTTGCGCGTTGGCACTGGCTGTCCATGCTGCGCCAAGCAGAACGATGCTTGCGGTAAACTTAAGAAACTTCGACATTTTCCGCCTCTCCGTTCGACTTCAGATACCAGGTCTGGATTCCATTATTGTGATAGATCGAGTTATCGCCGCGTGCCGCGCGCAGGGCGTCCTTTGTCGGCTGGACGTAACCCTGTTCGTCAATGGCACGCGATTGCAGATAAAGCGGCGATCCGTCCCAATTGAACTCGTAATAGAAACGATGCAGCGACCGGCTAAGGCTCGGCCCGTCAATCCGGGCATGCTGCCAGTTGCGGCCACCGTCAATCGACACGTCAACGCGCTTGATCTTGCCATGGCCAGACCATGCAAGACCGGTAATGATTGTATGGCCACGGCCCTGGGTGATCGGGGCCTGCGGGCTTGGATTGGTAATGACGGATTTGACATCCATCGCCCAGGTAAAGCGCCGCGCACGACCATCAGGCATAAGATCGGTGTACTTCGACGTTTCTTCGCGGAGCTGCCATGGCTTATCGCCGACCTCGATCCGGCGCAGCCATTTCACCCACATATTGCCTTCCCATCCCGGAACGCACAGGCGCACCGGATATCCTTGTTCGGGACGCAAGGCCTCGCCATTCATTTTGAAAGCAACCAGGCAGTCATCAAGCGCCTTTTCAATCGGGATCGAACGGCCCATTCCCGATGCATCAGCACCTTCGGCCAGGATCCATTTCCCGGCTGGTTTAACACCGGCTTCTTCCAGAAGTGTGCGCAGGCGGACGCCGGTATACATCACGTTATGCAGCATACCGTGGGTAAACTGGCAGCCATTAAGCTGCGCACCACGCCACTCCATGCCAGAGTTCGCCGCACATTCAAGGAAGTAGACCCGGTTTTCACGCGGGAAACGCATCAGATCCTGCATGGTAAAGACAAGCGGCTTGTCGACCAGACCATTGATCATCAGGCGATGCTCGGCCGGATCCACTTCGGCGACCCCGCTGTGATGACGCTCAAAGCAAAGACCATTTGGCGTAATGATGCCGTCAAGTTCATGCAACGGTGTGAAGTTGATAGATGATATCGGATCGGCGGTCAGCCATGGCACATCGCGACGTACGACATGGGATTCAAAAGGTGACGGCACACCATAAGGTGCGGCATCCACGCCCGGACCGGAATACTGGTTCCAGTCCTTGAGCTCCGTAATCGCCGGATCCGGGGTTCCGGCCGCCAACGCAGCACCGCCGCCAATTGCGGCAACCGCCGCCCCACCGGCGGCTGTTAGACCACCCTGAAGAAAGCTGCGCCGACTTGGCACAAAATTCTTATCTTTCTGAGGTTGTTTGGACATGGCTCTTGGTGCCCTCCCTACACATTCGAAATTTTATATATATTGAGGCGAAAAATGCCCTGCCCGGTGATTGGAACCGGCCAGGTGATTTTGCCTAGTTCATTCCAATCACTTTCACGGTGTCATTGCGTGGAATATCAATGACCTTGTGACGGGTGATGTAATTTTCCATCAGATCGTAGACCGCTGGTCCTTCAACGCCTTCGTTGACGGATGCCCAACCTGCGACGACATAACTGCGATCCGCTTCAATCGGCTCGCCAGTCTTGATCATCGTCATGTTCGAGATACGGTTGCCGATGCTTTCCTTGGGTGCGCAGCTATAGGCCATGCCGCCGACACGGACCATGTCACCCCCCTGTTGGAAGAACGGATCCTTGTTAAACAGGTTATCACAAACGTCCTCAAGGATTTCCTTGATCTGCGTGCCAGTGAATTCCAGACGATAAACCGACGGGTAGTTCATGCTGGTCTGGTTATAAAGATCATCGATGGTGATATCGTCACCCGGAAGCAATGTCGTGCCCCAACGGAAGCCCGGGCTGAATGCCAACTCGGCATCTCGTTCTTCCATGATGCCCTGACAAATCAGGTCATCCCATGTCCCGTTGAAATTACCGCGGCGATACAGCAGACCAGATGTCTTGCCGATAACGCGATTGCACTCGTCCTCATAAGGTGCACGGACCTCGTCAATCTTGGCGGCCATTTCCGGATCGGGATCAATCACATCCGAGAACACCGGAATAAGTGCTGAATTATAACCAGTTACGCGCCCGTCTTTAACTTCCAGATCAACGCGTCCCAGATATTTGCCGTGTGATCCAGATGACAAAAGCAACGTGTTATCGATCTCGATCGCCTCGGGCACGGCATCATGGGTATGGCCGGTCAGGATGACATCAATGCCGTTCACAACAGTTGCCAGTTTCTGGTCCACATCAAATCCGTTATGCGACAACAGGACGACAACAGCGGCCCCGGCCTCGCGTGCGGCGTCGACATTGGCCTGAATGACTTCCGGGCGAATACCAAACGACCAGTTCGGAATCATCCAGCGCGGATTGGCAATCGGGGTATAGGGCATAGCCTGCCCGATCACTGCGACCTTGTGCCCGCCAGTTTCATAGAACGCGGTATGCTCGAAAACCGGTTCGTCCCATTCCGTGTCAAAAACGTTGCTGGCCAGGAACGGATAACCAAGATCATCAACGATCTCCTTGACCCGGTCTTCGCCAAAGGTGAATTCCCAGTGACCGACCATCGCATCCGGCTTGAGCAGCTTCATGCAATCAACCATGTCCTGCCCATTGGTCTTGAGCGACGTATAGGACCCCTGCCAGGTGTCACCACCATCAAGGAACAGAACGTTGCTATCCCCGCGTTCCGCGCGGATCGCCTTGACCAGCGTCGCGGTGCGATCAAGGCCGCCAAGGCGTCCATACGTCCGCGCCATATCGACATAATCGACCATGGTATGAGCATAGGCGAGCGGACTGCCGCGCTTAATCCCGAAGTGGGACAGGAATTCCTCGCCCACCAGATGTGGCGGAATGCCTTCAAACGCCCCGACACCGTAATTTTCTGATGGTGGGCGGAAATAGACAGGCTTTAGCTGGGCATGAACATCGGTGAAGTGCAAAAGCGTAATACTGCCTTTGCTGTCAAACTTCAAAAGATCGTCCTGGGTCAGACGCTGTTGGGCAGCCACACGGGTCAAACTGCCCATATAGCCGGTCGCTGCGGTGGTCACAGCAGCCCATTGTAAGAATTCACGGCGCGAAAACATTTATTGGTGGCCTCCGGGCAATATTCACCTGTTCGGCAACGCGGCCGACGCATTTAAAGGAAGAAAGGCGGGGCAACCGGGAGGATAAGCCAATCACCCCTGTAGTAACTTTTGGGTCCTATTGGCGAACTGCCGGTGTCTCGACGGACAAGCCGGTGCCACGCCAGGTCACATAGACCTCAAGCGCCATCAGTTCGTCAGAAAATGCAGCCGGGAATTCCGCACGGGTATCACGGATGCAACCGCGGAAACGGTTATGCAGTGACACCAGACTGGCCTGCTTCAGGCGATAGGTCGGGAACCCGTTGACATTGCCCTGACTGAGATGGTCGGCGCGAATGTAGTTGCCATTGTTCTGTTCATGACAGGATGCACAGGAAAGATTGAGCTGCCCGGTCCGGGTGTAATAAAGCTCGTTGCCCTTCTCCCACCAGCTCTGCATGTGCCCTTCAGCAAGATCGATGGCGACCGGAGTGCCCAAAGACTGATGTTTGACATAGGCGGTCAACGCCTTTTGCTCAGGGGCATCAAACTTATAGGCCTCTGCCCCCATCTCTTCGGTGCGGCACTTGTTGATCTGAAGTTCCACATTGATCGGGCGGTTGGATGCTTCATCCCATTTCGGGAAGCGTGCCCCGACACCAGCCATGCTGTCCTCGGCATCGCCGTGACAGGATGCGCAGGATTTACCAGCACTTCCGTCAACCGTATTCCAAAGATCCGCACCGTCCTGCACTTCAAGCATTCCGGGATTTTCAAAGGTATCGGTCTCCAAAAGGCGCGTTTCTTCGGTTCGATACAGCCAGCCTGACAGCACCTCGTCAAGCGGGTGACCTTCTGGCGGTGCCGCCCGGGTGATCATCTGGATTTCGCCGTCAATGACGAGTTCATCGTCAACCGGCCCACCGGCAAACGCAATCCCCGGGACAAGTGCGGTCATGGCAACCGCAGCAGCTTTGGCTATGATTTGGTTTCTCAAGACATTCCCTCCCGATACAGTGGCGGGCCCGTAATCACCTGGATCAAGGACCCGTCCCGAATCATTTTATGGCGATCTTGTTTTCAGTCTCGTAGACAGAACCGTCATCATCCAACCAGCTGAACTTGAATGTTCCAGCCTCGTTAACCTTGGCGGAAAACTCGATATAGGGGTTGGCGGAAATTGCCGGCTCGAGTTCACAGGAAAACACGGGCTTGCCGTTAAATTCACAGGTGAACTTGTTGATGATCTGGCGCGGGATGAGATTGCCATCCTTGCCCTTGCGCAAACCTGATTCCATCGGATGGTTGATCAGGGTCTTGATGGTGATGATCTCACCAGCCGATGCGGATTTCGGCACTTTTACACGCGGCTTGATATTGTCCATTTGACTTTCTCCCGATCCGATCAGCCGCCGCAACCACCGATGGTCACTTTGACTTCTTTTTTATCCATGAAAACCTGCCCCTTACTGGTCTTTGCGACCGCAACCACATTCTGGGTTTTCGCAAGACGCATGCGGGTTTTCGCTTCGGCTGCACCGCTCATCGGCGTGAAGTGGAATACAGCGACATCCGGGTTGGGGTTGCCTTCGGCATAGATGACAACCGACTCAACGTAATCGTCATCCGTCATCGGGCTTGCCACAGACACCTCGATCGGCACGGTGTTGCCGTTTTCGGCAATTTCCGGCGTCGTCAGGGTCAGGTCACTGCCCATCGCGGGTTCTTTACCACCGGCAAAGTTTTTGATGCTTTCGGCTGTGGCTTCCGGCGTGGCAGAGGCGGACAGCGAGAAGCCGAACACTCCGGCTGCAGCTGCACCGACCGATGCACAAAGCATTTGGCGTCGTGTGAGATTCATCTTGGTTCCTCGATGGTTGTTATTCTTTGAGCGTCGCCAAATAGGCCACGACATCTTCAACTTCCTGCGCGGTCAGGATTGTTTTGCCGACCAGATCTTCGCGGACATTGATGCCGACATTCAGCGAATAGAAACCCGGCATAACCGTCTCTTCGGAGAAAACTTCTTTGGCATCAGCCACGATGGCGCGAAGTTCGCCCTCGCTCCAGCGGTCGGCAGCACCGTCAAGCGGCGGCCCGACTTCGCCGTGGAACAGCTGGTCGCTTTGATCTTTGACGGCGTGACATGCCAGACAGTTGCCAAGGCTGCGATTGGTAAAGACCTTACGCCCGTTTTCCGGGTCCCCCGGCTGGCTGGTCAATGACTGGGATACAGACATGTCATCGAATTTGACATCGGCAGGTGCAAGTGCATCAGCTGCGGCAAGGGCCGGAAGGCCAACGATCAGGCACGCAAGAAAGGTTCTTGGTTTCCAAGACATGGCGTTGTGGTTCCTCCTGTGACGATGCCCCTGCCCTCTGTGTGGCATATGAACATCCCCGGTCTGACATCTGGCGGCTCTGACGGCGCCTTTAGTTCAAGTTATTCAAACTCAACTTTTAATTCAACACATAAATATGATATTTTTAATGTTTCATGTACTGAACTATCAATTATGCACGCATTACAAGGGGTTGTTACTGCCCCAATCGCCCCTCTTCCTGAAGCTTCTGAATGATGCGGGCATGATATTTCTGGAAGTGCTCGTCGGTTTCGTAGCCCTTCTCGTTCACCCAACGAAACATATTCAGGAACGTCCATTTGCCAAACGCGCCCGGCATGGTCGCAACCGCGGCCTCGGCGGCATTCTTGCCGTCTTCCGGTGCTTCTTCAGGCAGAAAAACGATGGTCGGGGTAAAGACATAGCCCCACTTGCGGGCGGCGGTTTTCTCGCTCAGCACGTCGCCATCGAGATCAATCACTTCTTCGTCGCCAAACATGTTGTACTGGACAACCTTGAAGTTCTCCTTGATGTAGCCGGATACCTCTGGATCGCTCAGCAGTTCGGTATGCATCTTGGCGCAATAGATGCAGCCGCGCTGCTCAAAGATCATCACCAGACGCTTGTTTTCATCCCGGGCCGCCGCGATATCGTCGGCAATGTCGCGAAATGTGATCGAAAACCAGTCCTGCTTGTGCAGACCATCTTCGCCCACGGTTTCCGCGTGCGATCCTTGTGACCAACTCATTACCAGCAAACCGGCGACCAGATATTTCGCCAAAGGCACTCCACGCAACAGATGACGCATAGTCATGACGCAACTCCTATCCGAGGGTCGAAAGCGAAGGGAAAGTCTCAAGCAACCATTGGGCGATGGCCGACATCTGCCCGGTCATGAACAAGACACCGGTCAACACCAACAAGACCCCCATCGCCCGTTCAACAGTGTGCATGTGTCGTTTGAATTTTCGGGACCAGCCAACGAACTGCCCGGCGAAAAGCCCCGCCAGCGCAAAGGGCAAACCGATTCCCAGCGAATACACCGCAAGCAACCCTGCCCCGCGCAATGCCGTGCTTTCCGCCCCGGCAACAAACAGGATCGCGGCCAGTGCCGGCCCTACGCACGGCGTCCAGCCAAAGGCAAAGGCAAGCCCCATCACATAGGCCCCGACAAGCCCCGCTGGCTTTTTCGCAACATTGACCCGCGCATCGCGATACAAAAGCGATATTCGGAACACCCCCATGAAATGGAGGCCCATGATCGCAATCATGATCCCGGCAATGATCGATAAGATGTCAAAATAGCTGGCCAGTGACTGGCCGATGACGCTTGCCGTCGCACCAAGGGCGATGAAAATCGTGCTAAAACCTGCGACAAAGGCCAATGCCGTAAAAAACACCTGGCGTGACTTCGCACTTGCGACCGCACGATCATCAAGATCCGTAACACTGACCCCTGCCAGATAGGCAAGGTATGGCGGCACAATCGGCAAAACACATGGCGTAAAGAACGACAACACCCCCGCAAGGAAGGCTGCGCCGAAACCAATATCGAGCAATTCATGTTCCTCCCGGCGCTGTGGGTATCTGATTTTGGAATTTGTTTATCAGCGCCTCTTCAAAGAATAGTATTTTTCATATATATAATTCAATCATAACTTTATGTAGAATCCAGACATATGAAAAAACCGCACATTTCCGGGGCGTTCCGGCTCATCCCAACCATGATTTTCGCATCACAGATGTGGATCGGCTCTGCATTGGCGACCGAATTGCTGATGCTTGAACAAAAGGGATGCGCATGGTGTGTGCGCTGGCATCAGGAAATCGGCGAAGCCTACCCCAACACCGATCAGGGCAAACTGGCCCCTCTTCGCCGTGTTGATATTCATGAATGGCCCGAAGACCTTGATCACATCGCGCGTGAACGTGTTACACCGACATTCGTGTTAATCAGCAACAACCGGGAAGTCGCCCGTCTGCGCGGTTATCCCGGCGATAATTTTTTCTGGCCGATGCTTGACGAGATGCTCTCGCAATTGCCGAACGATTAGGAAAACTGTATATTCGGTTTGAAGCACAGTATCCAATCGTGTATTGACCTTGATGTCTGGTATAATCGGACATCTAATGGCTTTGGCCCTTTAACCGACGAGCACAGCAAACGATGGCCCTACCACGTTTCAAGCAAAACATGGACTCGACCGAAGCCGAAGCTCTCCTCAAGCAGGCGCGCAAGGCCAGCGAGATGCTCAAGGCGCTGTCGCATGAGACACGCTTGCTGATCCTTTGCATCCTCCAGGAAGGCGAAAAGTCGGTATCCGATCTCGAAGAAATTCTGTCCATGCCCCAGGCCGTTGTATCCCAGCAACTGGCAAGGCTTCGCATTGATGGTCTGGTCTCGGCCCGCCGCGAAGGCCGCATGATCTATTACCGCATTGTCGATACGGAAATGGCGACCATCATTGGCACGCTTTATGACCTGTTCTGTGCACCGGTCCGCGATGAAGAAAAAGCCGCTGCCGAATAGGCGACAACTGCTGATCGAAAAAGCTTCCGTGAATTAGAACAGAAAAAACGTCACGATTCCGCCGACGCCTTGGCAAAAAATTACAATCAACAAGGCGGGAGGAAAACGTCATGCTGGGTTTGGATAATCCCTGGGCCCTGCCGCTTGTCGGTGTTTTGACCGGCATCGTGGTGGGATTTGTCGCACGTCGACAACATTTCTGCACGATGGCAGCCCTTGAACGCTATTGGTTTGCCGCCAACAGCATCGGTCTGCGTGCCTGGGTGCTGGCGGCCATCACCGCACTGTTCTGCACCCAAACGTTTATCGCGCTTGGCGTTATCGATCTTTCAAACAGTTTCTACATCACCCCGACCCTGCCGATTGCAGGCAGCATTCTGGGCGGGCTGATGTTTGGCTTTGGCATGGCTTTTGTCGGCACATGCGGATTTGGCGCCATCATTCGTCTGGGCGGTGGCAATCTGCGTGCGCTGGTCGTCCTGACCGGTATCGGACTGGCCGCCATTGCTGCCCTTCGCGGCGTGACGGGTCATTCTCGTGTCTGGTTTCTTGATCCGCTGTCGATTGAGTTCACCTCAGCCGGATCGCAATCGATTGGCGCGATCGCCTCGCACGCCAGTGGACTTGATCTGCACTATCCAATCGCCCTGCTGATCAGTGCCATCGGGCTTTGGTGGGTCTTTCGCAGTTCTGATTTCCGTGCCGAACGTGCCAAGGCGCTTGGCGCCATCACCATTGGTGCCTGCATTTCGCTTGGTTGGGTCTGGACGACGAGCTTTGCAAAATATCGCTTTGTTGAAACCCAGATCGAGGCGGGATCCTTTGTCACCCCGGTTGGGGATACAATCATGCAGATCATCACCGTTACCGGGGCCCTGCCCGATTACGGGGTTGGATTGGTGATCGGGGTGTTTCTGGGCGCGGCACTGGCAGCTTGGAAAAGCAACGACATGCGCTGGGAAGCCTGCGACGACGCCCGCGAACTCGGTCGCCACCTGCTGGGTGCTTTTTTGATGGGAACAGGCGGCGTTTTCGCCCTTGGCTGCACCATCGGCCAAGGTGTCAGCGCGTTTTCCACACTGGCAATTTCTTCGCCGATTGTGATGATCTCGATTGCCATCGGGGCACGGGTCGGTCTTGGCGTTCTTCTTGAAGGATCACCGTTCGGATTCCTGCGCGCAATATCGATGCGCAAGCACGGTTAAACCAAGACCCACGCAGCGATTATCCCACCACAACAAACCGATATGCCGGACCTGCCCGCTCGATCACGCCAAGGCCCGGATGCGGCATGTGGAAGCCGATAATCCGCGATCCATCGACGGCAAGCCGATCGAGCAGCATCTTGCGCGTGGCAATGCCCTTTTCGGCATCCTGATCAGATCCGCTTGGCCATTCTGGATGGATCAGGGATACGGCGACATTGGTTATGGCATCACCCACCACAAGTGCGCTGCTTGATCCGTCATGGATCATGAAAGATGTATGCCCGGGTGTGTGACCGGCGGTATCGACCGCCTCGACACCGGCTACCACCTCTGCGCCATAATCAAACAACTCGATACGGTCCTCAAGGAAGGCCATCCGGTTGCGCGCCCCGACCACAAAGCTTTTGCGCGCGTCGGGCGTTTTTTCAAGCGTATCCTCGGCCTGCCAGTATTCCCACTCGATCCGGTTCATGTGATAGCGGGCGTCGGCAAAGATCAATTCGTCGAAATCGTCAATCAGCCCCCATAGATGGTCCGGATGCGCGTGGGTAAACACAATATCGGTCACTTCGTCCGGGCTGACACCGGCCGCATCAATGTTGTCCATAAGCTTGCCGGCTGACGACATGAAATTCGGGCCAGCGCCAACATCAAACATCACCACCCGATCACCACGGCGCAAAACGGTGATGTTGCAATCGGGCAGCAACGCATCCGTTGACTGCCCTTCGGCCTTAAGCAACGCAACCAGTTCATCCTGCGAAACATCGGGAAAGGCAAAAGACAACGGCAACATCAGATTGCCATCCGATATGACCGTGATGTCTGATGCACCAAGTTCCAGGGAACCAAGCGCTGACGCAGCCGCGGGAAACAACCCTGCCGCCCCCATACCCGCCAGTGACAACGACGATTTCAGAACATCACGACGAGACCAGGAATTGTTTCCAGACATTGCATCCTCCACATATATGTTTTTTTGAATGAATGCACTCATGGTTGATTTGGTCAACCTAAAAACATACCGGGCGGAGTTTTCCACGCGCCAACAGCCCAGGATACCGCACCAAACCGCGGGTACGACACCTAGCCAACGCCGTGTGATTTTTCTTTATTTGCAATGCACTAAAGGAAACATTGATCTCGCTGCATTCAGTGACGATCTACCGCCCTTTCGACAATCTCGTCGTGGTCCAGAACGGGTGCGACGTCGATGTCACTGGCATCCATCATCCCTGAAACACGTTGCAGGGCGGCGATGAGAAACGTCTGTTCCCATTCTTCAAGATTGTTGAACTTGTCCGAAAAACGGTCATGAAGCGCCATCGGCGCGCGGTCCAGAATTGCCCTGCCCTGATCTGTAAGCCTGACGAACACCTTGCGTTTGTCGGTGTCTCCGCGCTCGCGTGTCACAAGCCGCATCGCCTGCAACTTGTCGACAAGCGCCGTGGTCGATGCCTGGGCCAGATTAACCTTGGCCGCGATCTGGCCAACCGTCATCTCACCGAATTCCTCAAGCGATTGCAAAACAAGAAGCTGGGATGTTTTAAGCCCGGTCACCTTACCAAGCTTTTTGGCGTGGATATCACTCGCCCGCAAAATGCGGCGGATGGAGATCAACGCTTCATGCAATTTATCCATTGTTATTTTCCGGACGTTTTTCGTTTCTATAGCAAGCGTTGTTTTAGCCTCGGACCCGCGGCTGCGCAACGCTTTAAGACACTTTTATATCGAATTTCGATCATTTATTCCATCGATTAT
This sequence comes from Thalassospira sp. ER-Se-21-Dark, assembly GCF_017922435.1. Classification (NCBI taxonomy): domain Bacteria; kingdom Pseudomonadati; phylum Pseudomonadota; class Alphaproteobacteria; order Rhodospirillales; family Thalassospiraceae; genus Thalassospira; species Thalassospira sp. ER-Se-21-Dark. Next base: position 774,815 of record NZ_VDEZ01000002.1, read on the forward strand.
CGCTATACTCAGGAAACAATATTTCATCGAAAGAATATTATCCTTATCGAAGGGCGATATATCAATGTTTAACTTATTATCAGCAACTTACGGAGTTTCACAGGAAAGTCACAGAGAAGGGGTTGATCAATTTGTATCGTTGTTCTATACATCTCTCGCGACATAAATGATCGTGTATCGAAATAACAGAGCAGGCAGACCGATGAAAATTGCCAACACAAACGGCAATACCGGCCAGAAAGCCAACCTGATTATCCGTAAACCCAAGGCCACAGACGGCGCTGCGGTGAATAACCTCATTGCCGACTGCAAGCCGCTGGATGAAAACTCGATGTATTGCAATCTGCTGCAGTGCTCGCACTTCTCAGGCACGTGCGCGATTGCCGAACTGAACGGCGAAGCCGTCGGTTTCGTTTCGGGCTACATCGTCCCCGACCAGCCCGAACAGCTTTTCATCTGGCAGGTGGCAGTTTCGCCCAAGGCCCGTGGCCTGCGTCTGGCGAAGCGTCTGATCCTTGATATTCTGGATCGTCCGTCCTGCCACAACGTCTCGCAGCTGAACACAACGATCACCTCGACGAACGCACCGTCGCAGGGTGTCTTCCGTTCCGTTGCGCGCGAACTGGGTGCTGATGTTAAGCGCAAGGTCCAGTTTGAACGCGAAACACACTTCGAAGGCGCCGCTGCCAGCGAAATTCTTTGGCAGATCGGTCCGTTCGAGCGCGAAGACGTCGAACGCGTCGCCGCCTAATCCGGCTGACCTAATTTCCCCACTTGTCATACGCGAAATGGCATCGACCATTTCCGGAACATCCGGCACGCCGGAACGTTCGGTATGACAGGTGGACTTGATTTTCCCAATCTGAAAGAGGGAACTATGACTGTATTTGATCGCCTTGAATCGGAAGTTCAGAGCTATGCACGCTCCTTCCCCGTAACCTTTGAAAGTGCTGAAGGCGCTTGGCTGACCGACGTCGATGGCAACCGCTATCTTGATTTCCTTGCTGGCGCCGGCACGCTGAACTATGGCCATAACCATCCTTTCCTGCAGGAAAAGCTGATTGATTATATCAAATCAAACGGCGTCACCCATGGTTTGGACATGCACACCAAGGCCAAGGCAGCGTTTCTTGAAGCGCTCGAAGAGAAAATCTTCAAGCCGCGTGACATGGAATACAAGGTCCAGTTTACTGGCCCGACCGGCACCAACGCCGTCGAAGCCGCTCTTAAACTGGCCCGTCGCGTCAAGGGCCGCGAAACCGTGATTTCGTTTACCAACGGCTTCCATGGTTGCACGCTTGGTTCGCTTGCCATCACGGGTAACGAACATCATCGTGGCGCGGCTGGCGTCTCGCTTGATAACGCTGTTGCCGTACCGTTTGACGGTTACATGGGTGACGGTGCTGATACCACCGAGTATCTGGACCGTGTCCTTTCGGACAACTCCAGCGGTATCGCTCTGCCCGCAGCCGTGATCGTCGAAACCCTTCAGGGTGAAGGTGGCCTGAATGCCGCTGACTTCGGCTGGCTCAAGAACCTGGAAAAGGTTTGCCGCAAGCATGACATCCTTCTGATTGTTGATGACATTCAGGCGGGCTGTGGCCGTACCGGTACGTTCTTTAGCTTCGAACCTGCTGGCATCAAGCCGGACATCATCACGCTGTCGAAATCGCTTTCGGCGTATGGTCTTCCGCTTGCCGTGGTTCTGATGAAGCCGGAACTCGATGTCTGGCATCCGGGCGAACACAACGGCACCTTCCGTGGTAACAACCACGCGTTTGTGACTGCCGCTGCTGCGCTTGACCATTTCTGGTCAGATGACAAGTTTGCTGCTGATGTACGCGACAAGGCTGCGTTCCTTGAAACGCGCCTCGATGAAATTATTGATCGCTATGGCGATGGCAAACTCTATCGCAAGGGCCGCGGCCTGATGCAGGGTATCTGCTTTGAAAGCGGCGAGCTGGCATCCAAGGTCACCAAGGAATGCTTCAAGCATGACCTTGTGATCGAAACCAGTGGTCCGGAAGATGAAGTGGTCAAATGCCTTGTGCCGCTGATCATCTCCAAGCAGGATCTGGCACATGGACTGGAAATCCTTGAACTGGCAACCGCCAAAGCCATGGGCAAGGACGTTTCCCCGTCCAAAGCAGCCGCTGAGTAACATAGTTTGGGCGACGCTTAACCGCGTCGCCCGGCCCCACAACTTAATTATATCAAAGAGTTAAAGATGATTGTTCGTACTTTGAAAGAATGTGAAGCATCCGGTCGCCGCGTCGTTTCGGACAACTGGGAAAGCACCCGTCTGTCGCTTGCCGAAGATGGCATGGGTTTCTCGTTCCACATCACCACCATTTATGCCGGCACCGAAACCGAGATCTGTTACGCCAACCATTTCGAGACGGTTTACTGCATCTCGGGTAACGGCGAAGTCGAAACCATTGCTGACGGCAAGAAATACAAGATCGAGCCGGGCACGGTTTACATCCTCGACAAGCATGACCGCCACTATCTGCGCGGCGGCACCGAGGACATGGTTGTTGCCTGCGCCTTCAACCCGCCGCTGAATGGCCGTGAAGTGCATGACGAGAACGGTGTTTATCCGCTCGATGGCGAAGCACTCGCAAGCTAACAATTTCTGGTCGGGCGGCACCTAACGACAGCCCGACCATTTAAAGCATATTCTTTAAAGGAAACGCCCCTAAAGGAGGCAACATGCTTTCAGCCCAGAAAAACAAGGACGCAGGGCATAGCGTTCACAAGATCGGCGGTACGTCGATGACCCAGGTTGATGCGGTCATGGACAACATTCTTGTCGGCAACCGTAAGGAAGACGAACTTTACAACCGTGTCTTTGTTGTTTCGGCATATGGCGGTTTTACCGACCTTTTGCTGGAAAACAAAAAGACCGGTGAACCGGGCGTCTATCAGCTTTACGCCGGCTCGGAAACCGATTGGGCCTGGGGCGATGCCTTGACCAAGGTCTCCGAAAAGATGTGCGCCATTAACGAAGAAATTTTTGGCGACGCGCCGGAACTGAAGCTTGCCAATGCCTTTGTGCAGGAACGCATTGAAGGCACGCGCAGCTGCCTGATGGATCTTCATCGCCTGTGCAGCTTCGGTCACTTCAAGCTTGAAAAGCATCTTCTGACCGTACGTGAAATGCTCTCAGCCATTGGTGAAGCGCATAGTGCGCACAACACCATGCTGCTCCTTCGCGCCAAGGGTGTAAATGCGGTCTTTGCCGATCTTTCGGGCTGGCGTGAGCCAGAGGCCTCTACCCTTGATGGTCGCATTGGAAAGGTGTTTGATGACATCGACCTTTCCAAGCAGCTTGCCATTGCGACGGGCTATGCCCAGTGCAGCGAAGGCCTGATGAGCATCTATGGCCGTGGCTACAGTGAAGTGACCTTCTCGCGCATTGCCTGCCTGACCCAAGCGCGCGAAGCGATCATTCATAAGGAATTCCACCTGTCGAGTGCCGATCCGCGCATCGTTGGCGAAGATGCTGTGCGCCCGATTGGCCGCACCAGCTATGACGTGGCCGACCAGCTGTCGAACATGGGCATGGAAGCCATCCACCCGCGCGCAGCCAAAGGCCTTCGTCAGAACGATATTCCGCTGCGGATTGCCAATACCTTTGAACCGGAACACCCGGGCACAGTTATTGACGATCATTGGGAGCCGGAAAACAGCCGTGTTGAAATCGTGACTGGCGTTCCGACCGCGTTCGAGATTGAAGTCTTCAATCAGGATATGGTTGGTGTTCCAGGTGGCGAGGAAGCGATCCTGAACGTTCTGAAACGTTACAAGGTTCCGACCGTCACCAAGAACCTGAATGCCAATACGATTACGCATTACGTGTCGGCACCGCTCAAGCAGATCCGCCGCTGTGTTGACGAGATCGAGGCGAATCAGCCAGAGGCAACCGTTCAGACTCGTAAGGTCGCGATTGTCTCAGTGATTGGTGCCAATATCGAGCAGCCGGGTCTGTTCGCCCGCGCGGTATCGATCCTTGATGATGCCGGTGTTGAACTGGTGGCCTCCCACTATCCGAGCCGCCGCGTTGATCTGCAGTTTGTTGTTGCCGAAGGCGACTTCAACAAGGCAATCGTCGCCCTGCATCGCGGCCTCGTCGAAGGCAAAAAAGAAGAAAGTGCATCATCCAAGCAAACCAAGGATGACAGCACCGAAAAACAGGAAAAGCTCAAGGCTGCATAGGCCAAAAGGGCATCCGAACATCACAGCAAAACCCGCAAGCGCCGCATTGGCCTTGCGGGTTTTGTTTTGCCTTGATCATATGCTTGTCAGTTTTGATGCAGCGCGATAGGACTTAAAGGATAAACGGGGCACACCAGCAAAACAGACGGGACATCGACCATGACCACGCATAACAGCAAAGCCATCAACGAACTCCTCGACGTCATGGCAAAGCTGCGCAATCCCGATGGTGGCTGCCCGTGGGATCTGGAACAGGATTTCTCCACCATTGCCCCCTACACCATCGAAGAAGCCTACGAAGTGGCTGATGCGATTGCCGACAATGACATGCCAGAGCTTTGCAACGAGTTGGGCGATTTGCTGTTGCAGGTGGTGTTCCATGCCCAGATGGCGAAGGAAGCCGGTCATTTCGAGTTCGAAGACGTCGCCAACAGCATCGTTTCAAAAATGATCAGCCGCCATCCGCATGTATTTGGCGACGGGGATGCCACGACGACCGATGGCGTCAATCAGACTTGGGAAAAGATCAAGGCCGCCGAACGCGCCCGGAAGGCAGAAGACAAAGGCCACGAACGCCACAGCGCCCTTGATGGGGTCGCAAGCGCCCTGCCCGCGTTAATGCGCGCGGAAAAATTGACCAAACGGGCTGCGCGTGTCGGGTTCGACTGGCCCAGCACCGATGAAGTCTTTGACAAGCTTCACGAAGAAATCGACGAACTCAAAGCCGAGATGACCGAAAACCCGGATCCGGCCCGTTTGCAGGATGAACTTGGCGATATGTTGTTTGTGATGGCCAATCTGGCGCGCAAGATCGGTGTTGACCCCGAAGTGGCGCTTCGCGGCGTGAACCACAAGTTCACCAAACGCTTCCACTTCATCGAAGATGAACTGGCACGCGACGGTCGCACGGCTGCGGACTCCGATCTGGCTGAAATGGATAGTCTCTGGAATCTGGCGAAAAAGACCGAACGCGGTCAGGTCTGATCACGCTCAGGTAAAGAGCGGTATCAGAATTTCATTGATTTCTGCCCACAGCTCCTCGGAACTGGCGCACAAAAGCCCTGCCGCCGTGGCATTGGCGTTATATTCATTATTCTTGTCGGCGGTGATATAGCGCGCATAACCACCTGCCTCACGCACCAGCAATGTGCCCGGCGCATGATCCCAGGGTTTAAGTGTCCGATAGGCACAGAAATCAAACGCACCACGCGCCGTTTCCTCATACTCGGCACCACAGCAGGAATAATGCGCAACATCGGCAAAGAAATCGAGATGGCCGTAATGCTTGCTGATGCGGTCCCGGGCATATGAAATCAGAAAACCTTTGGCATCAGACGCCTTGGTGATGTTGGAACGCACCGAAACCCCCTGATCCTGGTAACGCGTCCCCGACCCCAATTCTGCAACGGTTGCCGCCCCTTCAATCGGATCAACAATCCAGGCAGCAACGGTTTCACCACCAGAATAAAGGCCGACCATGCAACGGAACGGTTGTTTGTGATGGGCGAAGTTCTTGGTGCCATCAACCGGATCAATGATCCAGAACGGATCATCGCCGGCAAAGATCCGTTCCTGTAAAGTCGGGTCTTCATGGGCGGCTTCTTCGCCAAGTGCACGGCTGCCCGGCAAAAGATCGGTTAGGCGCCGGGTCAGAACGCGTTCGGCTTCGGTATCTGCAATCGTCACCAGATCCATCGCATGGGTCTTGGTATCGATATCGGCATCATCCAACTGACCAAAACGCGGGGCAATCTCAGCAGCCGATACTTCCCGAATAATTTCGGTCACTTTATCCATATCGACTTTAATCGCCACGCACTCTCTCCCTATCAAACCAGATGAATATCGAGCCCGGCCTTGGCACACCAGTCTTCGAAACGACCAACGCGGGTCGTATCGACGCGCACCTGAACCGAAATGCCGTCGGCACCTTCGTTGCGTTTCAAAACCTCGCCCTGCTCATAAAGCCGCGCAAGCGATTTGCCATCCGAATACGGAACACGAAGTTCAAACACCGGCATATCTTCGGTCAACCGGTCTTCAATCAGGCCAAGCAATGCATCGCAATTCGTGCCTTTGATGGCTGAAATCGCGATCGTATTGTCATGGCGCGCAGAATATTCCGAAACGGCTTGCAGTTCTTCGCCTTTGAGCTGATCGATCTTGTTCAGCGCCTCGACAAGTTCCTCACCGTCAATCGCCTTTTTAAGCCCAAGCTCCTTAAGAACCTCAAGCACATCAAGCTTTTGCTCTTCTGTTTCCGGTGAAGCCGCATCGCGGACATGGACAATCAGGTCGGCTTCAAGAACTTCTTCAAGCGTTGCGCGGAACGCCGCGACAAGATCGTGCGGCAGATCGGACACAAAGCCCACGGTATCGGACAGAATAACCTTGCGACCACTTGGCAGGATCAAACCACGCATGGTTGGATCAAGCGTCGCAAACAGCATGTCCTCGGCAAACACCTCGGACACGGTCAGCTGGTTAAACAGCGTCGATTTGCCGGCGTTGGTGTAACCGACAAGCGCCACAATCGGATACGGCACACGACGGCGTGCTTCGCGATGAAGTTCGCGCGTCCGTTTGACTTCCTCAAGCTCACGACGAAGCTTGGCAAGCTTGTCACCGATCAAACGACGGTCGATCTCGATCTGACGTTCACCAGGACCAGCAAGGAAGCCACGCCCACCACGTTGACGTTCAAGGTGCGTCCAGGTCCGGACAAGGCGCGACCGCTGATAGCTCAGCAGTGCCAGTTGAACCTGCAAACGACCTTCACGCGTCCGCGCGCGATCAGCAAAGATTTCAAGGATCAGGCCGGTCCGGTCAATGACCTTGCATTTCCATTCGCGCTCCAGGTTACGTTGCTGGATCGGGGAAAGCTGGCCGTTGATCATGACAATGTCGGCCTCAATGGCCTTGATCTGCAGACCAAGACGTTCGGTAACGCCTTTGCCAAACAGGGTTGAAGGCCGCAATTTCGCGATGGGCACAATTTCCGCGCCCACCACTTCAAAATCAAGTGCACCCGTAAGACTGACCGCTTCTTCGAGACGCGACGATGCGTCGCGCCAAGCACCGGTCTGGTCTGCGCGTTTTAGTTCCGGGTGGAAAACTAGGACCCGGGGAGCTTCTGGCGTATCGCCGCCCCCCGAAGTCAGAGATTCTTCAGCTATTTTCTTCTTCCGTCGCAGGCTGGCTCGGATCAAACAGTTTGATCGGCGTCGTCGGCATTACCGTCGAAATCGCATGTTTGTATACGAGCTGGGTATGAGCATCGCGCCGCAGCAAAACAGAGAAATTGTCAAACCAGGTAATGATGCCCTGCAATTTGACTCCGTTGACCAGAAACACGGTAACCGGCGTTTTGTTTTTACGGCAATAATTCAGGAAGACGTCCTGAACATTCTGTGATTTTTCCGCCATCGGTTAGACCTAGCCTTCTTTTATGAGCGTTTTTTTGGTTTCGGGCGGTCAAGGAAAATGTGGAACCGTCGACTTAAAGGTCTGTCACGATTCCGGCCCCATTTTTAATGACCTCTATGAACTATAAGACTTTCGAGAAGCCTTTTACAACCCCTACAAGCGCCCCGCAGTCAGCGAAATGCCAATCAGGGCTAAGAGTCGCGGAATTCTGCGTATCGCCGTGACCGGTAATTTCATCGCCAATCAGAATTGCAGTCGCCCCGACGTTGCGCGCGCACTGAATATCGACCACGCTGTCGCCAACAAACCACAGATTCTCATATTGCGGCGCCGAAGAGTCGCCCATCGCCATATGCACCGGATCGGGTGCCGGTTTGTCCTTGGCGGCATCGGTTGCACCGACAATCCGGCCAAAAAATGGTGTCCACCCAAGGTGATCGGCTTCCTTGCGCAAGAAATCCCCGTTCTTGTTGCTGACCACCCCGATATAGGTGCCGTTATCACGCAGTGCACATAACAAATCATGCGCACCGGCCAGCGGCATCAGGGTTTCAAGGTGAATAGACTGGAAATGACCGTAAAAGCTGTCTTTGGCCTGCTCCCAGCGATCTTCACCAAACAAGATCGGGAAACTGTCACGCATCGAGCGCGCGACACGCTGCTTGGTTTGTTCAAGCGTCCATGTCTCAAGCCCGAAGTCGTCAAATGTCATGTTAAGCGCTGCCTGGATCGTCCCCCAGCTATCGACAAGGGTGTTATCCCAGTCAAATATGACGGCCTTTGGCGGATGGGGCAATTGATCAGACATTTGAACTTCCGGTGGCAGGATCAGGAATATATTGTGTGAGGATTACGATAGCGGGTTGATTATCAGAAGTATTCCAGACGAACAGCGAACATCTTTTCGACCTTCTTGATCTGTTCCGAACCGGCAAATACGACAATCCGGTCGTTGGCCTCGATCACGGTGGCGGCGCGCGGCATCACAACTTCGCCATCGCGCAAAATGGCCCCAAACACCACGCTCGCCGGCATCGCGATATCCTTGATCGCCTTGCCAACGATTGGTGCAGTTTCAAGGGCTTCTGCCTCAAGAACCTCGCCAAAGCCCTCTGACAAGCTGTGCACCGCACGAATACGACCACGGCGTACATGATGCAGGATGGTCGACACCGTCGTCATACGCGGGCTGATCACCACATCCACGCCAAGTTCGGAAACCAGCGAGTTATATGTGCTTTTGTTAATCAGAGTCAGCGCACGCGGGCAGCCATACCGTTTGGCCAAAAGTGATGCCAGAATGTTGGTTTCATCATCATTGGTCAGTGCAACAACTGCCTCGGCATTACCGACATTGGCTTCTTCAAGCAGTTCAGGATCAAGAACGTCACCCCGCAGAACAACGCTTTTCTTTGGCAGTTTCTGTGCGACATAGCGCGCGCGTTCCGGATCGGCTTCGACCAGTCGGGTGGTCACACCAGGGAAGTTCTTGTTGATTTCCTCGGCCAGGAACAACGCGATGTTCCCGCCACCAAAGATCACAATACGGCGTGCTTCAGGGTCTTCGTGACCAAAGGCCGACATTGCGCGATCCACCTGATCACTTGATACGGCAAGATACACAAGATCGCCTGCCAGCATCTGGTCATCGCCCTTGGGATAGACCGCCTTGTCACCGCGGATCATGCCAAGGATCGAGATATTGAGATCCGGGAAAAGCTGATGGAGCTGACGCAACGGTGTATTGATCACCGGGCAATCGTCGCTACACCGGATGCCAAGGATTTTGACCTTGTCATCGGCAAACGGGATCATGTCGAACGCACCGGGTGCCTGAAGGCGGCGTGCAACCGCGCGCGCGACTTCCATCTCGGGCGAAATCACCACATCAATCGGAAGCTTTTCACGGCCAAACAGGCTGGCCCATTCCGGCTGCAAATAAGTCTGGCTGCGGATACGGGCAATTTTGGTTGGCACGTTGAACAACGAATGCGCAACCTGACAGGCTGTCATATTGACTTCATCTGCAAAGGTCACGGCGATCAGCATGTCAGCCTCTTCGGCGCCTGCCTGCTGCAACACATCGGGGTGCGAGCCAAAACCAATGATGCCCTTGACCTCAAGGGTGTCGGAAATCTTGCGCACCAGTTCTTCGGACTGGTCAATCACGGTTACATCATTGTTTTCCGCAGCCAGATATTTGGCAATGTGGAACCCCACCTGCCCGGCGCCGCAAATGATGACCTTCATTTCGAATTCTCCCGTTCACAACAGTCCATGATGAGTTTGGGCTTATTGCCCGTTCACACCAAGGCTTTTCAGCTTGCGATGCAAGGCTGAGCGTTCCATGCCGACAAAGCTTGCCGTTTTGGAGATATTCCCGCCAAAACGGTCGATCTGTGTCTGGAGATATTCTTTTTCAAACATCTCCCGCGCTTCGCGGAGCGGCAATGCCATGATTTCACTGGTCTTGTCAAAACTTAGCGACGTCGGCACGTCAGAAAACAGCTCTGATGGCAGCATTTTACCACTGATCAGATCAACCTTGTCGTCATCATCGGGCGCCATGATCATCAATCTTTCGATGACATTGCGCAACTGGCGCACATTGCCCGGCCAATCATAGGCATGCAGGGTTGCCATTGCTTCGGGCGAGAGTTTCCGTTTCGGAAGACCGGTCGCGTCGGCATAACGATCAAGGAACATTTCTGCCAACATCGGAATATCTTCCCGACGCTGCTGCAAGGATGGCACTTCAAGCGGCACAACATTCAGTCGGTAATAAAGGTCCTGCCGGAATTTCTGCTCGGCGATGCGTTGTTCAAGATCGCGCGCAGTCGTTGCGATAACGCGCACATCAACATTGACCGGCACAGATCCGCCAACGCGTTCAAACGTCTGATCCTGCAAAACCCGGACAATCTTGCCCTGGGTTTCAAGCGGCATATCAGCCACTTCATCAAGCAACAAGGTCCCGCCATGCGCAAGCTCAAGCACACCTGTACGCGCCTCACGATCCGAAGTCGCAACCGCCCCAAACAGCGATTCTTCCATGGTGTCGGGCGAAATATTGGCACAGTTCAGCACGACAAACGGTGCTTCCGCACGGGCGGATTTCTGATGGATCAGGCGCGCGACAACTTCCTTGCCCGATCCGGCCGGACCATGGATCAGAATGCGGCTGCCGGTACGCGCAACCCGTTCGGCCGACTGGCGCAAGTTGTTCAAAACCGATGATTTGCCAACAAGTTCGGTATCACCACCGGCCCGCAAAGTCAGTTCGCGGTTTTCACGACGCAGGCGCGCATCGTCAATGGCGCGTTCGACCACCATTAGCAGGCGGTCAGTATTGAACGGTTTTTCGATAAAATCATATGCGCCGATGCGCGACGCTTCGAGTGCCGTTTCAATATTTCCGTGACCGGAAATCATCACGACCGGGACTTCGCTGTGCTCGCGCTTGATCAGCTTAAGCGTCTCGATGCCATCGTGATCGCTTTCATCCATCCAGATATCAAGCACCACAAGGCTTGGGCGGCGTGCTGCAACCTCTGACAGCGCGCCCTGGCTTGATCCTGCCTGACGGGTTGTATACCCCTCGTCCTCGAGAATGCCTGATATCAGAGCCCGGATATCTTCTTCATCGTCGACAATAAGAATGTCGTGCGCCATGTCGTGACCAAATCAATCTTTTTCTTGTTTCGATTTTGACAACTAAATCAATTGCCTGAGGAATGTGCGTCCGAAGCCACACTATCAATTTCGGCTTCTACAACCTTTGGGAAAGATAGCGTAATCGTAGCTCCGCTTTCAACGCCGTCGGAGAGTATAAGCTCTCCACCATGGTCTTCCATGATTTTCTTTACGATCGCCAATCCAAGCCCGGTTCCCTTTGATCGGGTCGTGACATAGGGCTCGGTCAGACGTTCGCGATGTTCTGCCGGAAGACCTTTGCCGTTATCCGACACAGCAACGAAAACACGTTGATTATCGGGCGACACCGCGACTGAAATCTCGATCTTGCCAGGTGGCAGTTCACCTTCTTCGGGCTTTTCACGGCCTTCAATCGCCTCTGCCGCGTTCTTGAGCGTATTGGTCAGGCATTGATTGACCTGATGCGCATCACATGAAATTTGCAGATCTTCGATGCCACTGCGATCAAAATCATAAGTGATATTGCTGTGTGCCTGTTTTTGCAGGAAGACCGCACTTTTCACCAGCTCACCAATATTTTCCAATCGCATGGTTGGCGATGGCATGCGGGCAAAGCTGGAAAACTCGTCGACCATCCGCCCGATATCGGACACCTGTCGGATAATCGTATCGGTACAGGTCGTAAATACTTCCTGATCGTCGGTGATTTGTTTCAGATAGCGGCGCTTCAAACGTTCTGCTGAAAGCTGGATCGGTGTCAGCGGGTTTTTGATTTCATGAGCGATACGGCGCGCGACATCAGCCCAGGCCGCCATACGCTGTGCGGTCTGTAGTTCGGTGACATCATCAAATGTCACGACATAGCCAAACACCGTGCCATCATCGGCCCATTCCGCGGTCACACGCGCCATCAGTGTCAGGTTAACCCCATCACGCCGGATTTCGATCTGGCGTGGCTTGCTGCGATCCCCGTCGCGGGCAAAATCGTCAAACAGCGGCTGAAACTCCGGAATAACGTCGGTCAGTTCCTGTGCCAGGTAATCCTCAAGATCGACACCAAGAAGATCCGATGCACTGCGGTTTGGAAGATCAATCTTGCGTGCCGGATCAAGGCCAATCACACCGGCGGTAACCCCGCCCAGGATCGCCTCGGTAAAGCGCCGCCGTTCATCATTCAGCCGGTTGGCCGCAATCAGTTCATTTCGCTGGGTTTCAAGCTGGGCTGTCATGCGGTTAAACGCACGACTAAGCGCCTCAAGCTCATCCCCCTGCCCGTCAAGCGGCACACGGAAAGACAAATCTCCGTCGCGCACGCGTTCCGCGCCAGTAATCAACTGCGACACAGGCTGGACCAAACGGGTTGCCACCATAAGCCCCAACGTCACAGCCGCCAAAAGCAGCACCACGGAGATCAGAACGAAGATCATGACAAAGGTAATCACAATCCCCGAACGTTCACCTTCAAGGCTTTCATAGGCGTCAACAGCACGCCGTGCCTTGTCGATGCGATCCAGAACATTGGGATCGACAAACCGACCAACCAGCAAGAAAGCATCAATAAAGCTTGGGATCTTGGCGATTGCGCGGATGCGGTTATCGCTTGAACCGATCATTAGCACGACGTCTTTCTGCCGTGCTTCGTCAAAGACTTCCGGTGGCACCGAAACCTGATTGGCATCGTAGGAGAAACTGTATTCGGATTGGGCGATAATCTGACCGGATCCGTCGACCATCATCACTTCCGGCAACCCGCGCGCCAGCGCCTGGTCAGTCAGAAAGTTCGAAATGCGGTCCGGACTGGTCGAAAAATTGACCCCGAAACGCTGCAAGTCACTGGTGGTTGCCAAGGCATCCGCGCGGATCAGTTCCTGGTGTTCGCGCAAATAGGCATCGGCAATCACCATACTTTCTTCAACGGCCGTTCTGATGCGGTCGCTAAACCAGCCCTGAATACCGAAATGCAGGAAAAGTGCCGAGAATATTGCAACCACAATCGCTGGTGTCACCGCCACCAGCGAGAACATCAGAACCATACGGGTATGAAGCTTCGCCCCGGCAACCCCGCGCCGACGTTCCACCCAGATCTGGACAAGCTTGCGCGCCACGAGCGTCGCTAATAGCAACACCAAGACAAGGTCGATGTTTAGCAGTAACAAAATCAGGCGCGGGTCAGGCCGAAATGGCGCCGTCCCGGTCATCGCCAGATAGGTCGCCGTTACCGAAACAAGGGCAGCCGTAACCAATCCAAACGCAAAACGCCGTGACTGTCCCAGCCGCCCCAGAAACCGTACAAAGCCCGACCGCAAGAACCGGTTGGAGATCGAACGGTCGGTATTATTCATTTCGTGCCCCTGACGACTTCCAGTCCAAGATCACGGATTTTCTTGCGCAGCGTATTGCGGTTAAGGCCAAGAACCTCTGCGGCCTTGACCTGATTGCCCCGTGTTGCTTCAAGTGTCACGTTCAAAAGCGGACGCTCCATTTCCCGCAAAATGCGATCATAAAGACCGTTCGCAGGCAGATCGTCATCATGGGCATCAAAATATTCGCGAACATGGCGTTCAATGGATTCTGAAAGTGACTGTGGTTCCGCAGTCGGTGCGGCTTCGCTGATATTGTTCTCGGAAAACTCGGTCTCGATGACATCGACACCGATGACATCATGCGAATAAAGTGCCGTCAGGCGACGCACCATGTTTTCAAGTTCGCGGATGTTGCCCGGCCAGCGGTGCGCTTTTAGGCGCGCCATGGCCTCGGACGACAGCGTCTTGCGCGGAAGACCTTCTTCGCTGGCCTGCATCAGGAAGTGATTGACCAGTTCCGGAATGTCTTCGAGCCGTTCACGCAGCGACGGCAGACGGATCGGCACGACATTCAGGCGATAGAACAAATCTTCACGGAACGTGCCTTCACGGATCAGCTTGCGCAAATCACGGTGCGTGGCAGCAACAATGCGCACATTGACCCGAATGGGCGTGCGCCCACCAACGCGGGTGTACTCACCTTCCTGTAAAACACGCAGCAAGCGGGTCTGGGCTTCAAGCGGCATGTCGCCGATTTCATCAAGAAACAGCGTGCCGCCCTCGGCCTGTTCAAACCGGCCGACCTTGCGTTCATTTGCACCGGTGAAGGCACCTTTTTCGTGGCCGAACAGTTCGCTTTCGATCAATTCGCGCGGAATGGCGGCCATGTTGATGGCAACAAACGGACCATGACGGCGTCCACCATATTCATGCAGTGCGCGCGCAACCAGTTCCTTGCCGGTACCGCTTTCACCGGTCACCATCACCGTCAGGTCGGTATTCATCAAACGCGCCAGCGCACGATAAATTTCCTGCATCGCCGGCGAACGGCCGATCAGTGGCAGGCGATCATCGCCCTCCTCATCCTCGGACTTACCGGTTTCATTGGCCTGCGGCGTCTCAAGTGCGCGATCAACAATCCCCATCAACTCATTAAGATCAAACGGTTTTGGAAGATATTCAAACGCGCCGCGCTGGGCGGCCTTCACCGCCGTCATCAGCGTATTCTGAGCACTCATGACAATAACGCGAAGGTCCGGGCGCAGCTTGCGAATGCGCGGCACCATATCCAACCCGTTCTCGTCAGGCATCATCACATCGGTAATTACCAGATCGCCATCCCCATCGGCGATCCAGTCCCAAAGTGTGCGGCCATGGCCAGTACTGCGGACTTCGTGTCCCTGACGCGACAATGCCTGCGTCAGGACAGTGCGAATGGCCCGATCATCGTCGGCAACCAGAATTCTCGCAGGGCTCGTACTCATGCGGTTTCTTCCCTGTTATTGATTATGATCGGATCAGCGGCCCCCTCGGCCAATGCCCGATTGTAAATTGGCAGCATGATTTGAAACTCTGCACCTCCCCCGGGCACATCTTTCACTTCAATCACACCGCCATGGTCATTGATAATTTTCGCAACCAGCGCAAGGCCAAGTCCTGATCCGGTCGGTTTTGTCGTCACAAACGGGTCAAACAGGCTTTCACGCATGTCTTGCGGAATACCCGGCCCGTTATCGCGTACCGACACCACCAGCGGCAGGTGAACACGTGCGTCACCACCGGCCACGGCAAGGCGGATCCCATGCTGATAGCGGGTCGAAATGGTAATAACACCATCCTTGGGATCGACTGCCTCACCGGCATTCTTGATCAGGTTCAAAAACACCTGAACAAGCTGATCCCGATTGCCAAATACCGGCGGCAAGGACGGATCGTAGATTTCTTCGAAAGTCAGGTTCTTGGCAAAGCCGTTTTCCGCCAGACGACGCACATGCTCAAGAACCGTATGGATATTGACAGCCCCACGCTCCAGCGGCTTGTCAGAGAAAATCTCCATCCGGTCAACAAGCTCAACAATACGGTCGGCTTCATCACAAATAAGGCGCGTCAGCACGCGATCATCTTCGTTGCTGGTTTGCTCAAGCAATTGCGCGGCACCACGAATACCTGAAAGCGGGTTCTTGATTTCATGCGCCAGAATGGCCGCCATGGCACTGACAGAGCGTGCAGAATTTCGACTCAGCAACTGGTTGTCGATCTTTTGCGCAATCGACCGCGGCTCAAAGGTCAAAACCGCACAATCGCTGTCATCGGGCATGGACCCGACGGTAAGGTTAACGGTGTGCTTGCCAATTTTAGGGCTTTCGATCAGAAGATTATGATCTGCAACCAAAGTTGCCTCATCAACGGCCTGTCTGATCAGGGAAAACACCGGGCTGTCCTGTGGGATGAAATCCGTCAGGTCACTGCGGCACAACACGGCGGCACTGGTGTTAAACAGTTGCTCAGTGGCCTGATTGACAAACTTGATTTTGCCATCCCGGTTGGCCACGACAACAGCACTCGCAATCGCGTTCAGAACACCGGTCGGGTCGACCCCATTGCCTTTTCCAAATCCCAGTCTCATGCATATCTTCCCCGACAACAGTTTTTGACCGTCGCCATATTATTGTTATGAGGTAATCAGGCGGCTGCCTGATCCAGTTTGATTTCGTTTTCGATCAACGGTTCATAGAACGACCGGATTTGATTTTTGACTTCGGCTGGATCATCCAACACATTGACAACGCGACGAAATTCCGTCGCATTTCTCAGGCTGTTGCAATACCATGCCAGATGTTTGCGCGCGATGCGCACACCCTGACGGCCATGATGATCAATCATCGCATCATAGTGACGCAGAATGGTCTGGAGCTGAACTTCAAGTGTTGGCGCCGGAAGCTTTTTCCCCGTCGCAAGATAGTGTGACACCTGTGCAAGGAACCAGGGACGCCCCTGTGCCCCACGTCCGATCATGACCCCGTCTGCACCCGATCGTTCAAGCAGTTCCTTGGCATCTTCTTCGGTGTTTACATCACCGTTGCCAAGAACCGGGATGGAAACCGCTTCCTTGACCAGTGCAATCGCATCCCAGTCGGCATCACCCTTATAGAACTGGCAGCGCGTGCGCCCATGAATGGTCAGCATCGCAATACCCAGATCCTCGGCAATGTGGGCAAGCTTCGGAGCATTACGGTTATCATCATCCCAGCCAAGACGCATTTTCAACGTCACCGGAACCGACACCGCATCCACCGTCGCCTTGATGATATCGGCAGCCAGCTTTTCATCACGCATGAGTGCCGAGCCGGCATAGCCCTTGGTCACCTTCTTGGCCGGGCACCCCATATTGATATCGATGATCATCGCCCCGCGGGCTTCGTTCATCCTGGCGGCCTCGGCCATTTCTTCGGGTTCGGTGCCGGCAAGCTGAACTGAAAGCGGGCTTTCGGCGGCACAGTCGCCGTTCATTTTGCGGACTTCTTTTTCATGCCGCTGGATGCGGGTCATAGCATCCGACGCAATCATTTCGGACACAACAAGATGTCCGCCAAATTGGCGGACCTGTTGCCGAAACGGAAGGTCAGTCACACCTGACATCGGTGCCAGCACAACATTCTCTGGCACATGTACAGAACCGATCTGCAATGACATGAAGGAATTCCAATTGCCTAAAACTTGGGCAGATTAATAAAACTGGCCACGACATGCAACAACTCTCAGCCTGTTGATGCAATTATCGTTGTTTCAAACCTGAAAATTCTAGGAAAATCCGACGAAAGTTCAACATTGCCGGGACTAACCATCCGATCAGGAATGCGCGCCCGTCCCTGAATAATGACTAGCAATTATGCATACATCAAAAGGATGATCGTAAAAATTGAGCAAGCCACAATCCGGCAGGGCTATCTGGTCGCACTGTTTCCGGACTAGCCGATGATATATCCGGTTACCAACCGAACGCCCGGAAACGCCAAGGTCAGAAGCAACCAGGCGCCAAGAACAAAGCGTACGGCCATGCGCCCACGCAAGGTAGAGCGTTCATGGATAAAGATCAGCACACAAATGGTCGCAAAACCCAGCAAGGTCAGAAGCATCTTGTGGTCGATTTCCCACAGGCTCTGGCCTTCAACATATCGAAGCGCAAAGCCCGAAATGATCCCGATGATCAGGATCCAGGCCGACCATTTCAAAAACCCGACCAACATGTATTCACTGTCGCGCAGCGGCGGCAGACGTCGGCTCCAGCGGGTCGGCTTGCGTTTTTTCAGGGCATATTCCTGAACGACATAAGCCATCGCCGCAATCGCAGCCAAAGTCACAAGCGCATAGGTGATCAGTGAACTGCCGATATGCGCCCAAAGCCAACCTGAATAAAGTGCCGGCCCATCCACGGTTTCAGCAACGTTGTTGCCAAATACCCGGAAGACCGCCGCCAAAACCGCGAAAAGAAGCAGATAACCGCCAATATACCCGGCCAATCGCCAGACCTGATGCGGGCCTTTGCAAATTACCAGACCACCAAAGATCAGGATCACAGTCAGTTCCGACCAATGCAGGGCTGCGGCAAAGCCACGCGACTGAACTTCCTCGCCGGCAACTCCCAGCAACACCATCGTGCCTACAGCCGCCAGACAAATGGATGCATAAAGCCAGATATCACGCCGTGGTTCAGGGCGCATGATCTGTCCGGTCAGGGGCAACAGGGCAAGGATATGGATATATGCTGCAAGCATCTTGAAACCCGTTTCAGTCTCCGGGATCAATCGCGACCCCGATATTGCATTTGCCGACTTGGCAAAACCTCCGCAGAAAGATAGCCTGCGGCGCACTCACGACAAGCCATGGCTTTATGTTTATGACCCAAAAAACAGGCGTTGTCATCGTCGCTGCCGGCAGCGGTAGCAGATTTGGCGACCCGATACCAAAACAATATCACATGCTTGGCGGCAAAAGCATTCTTGCACATTGCATCGAATGCTTTGCACGACATACCGATCCCGACCTTATTCAGGTGGTCTATAATCCCGCCCATCAGGACTGGTATGAAAGCGCAACAGCGACCTTGAATGAAACCGGATTGCTCCCCGCGCCGGTGCCAGGTGGTGACACCCGACAGCAATCGGTTCTGAACGGATTGCGCGCCCTTGAGTCCAAGGGACCGGATATCGTTCTGATCCACGACGCAGCACGCCCGGGAATATCCGATGACGTGATTGATCGGGTTATGACAGCACTTCGCACCCATCCAGGGGCGATACCCACCCTGCCTGTGGCGGATACCATCAAACAGGCAGATCGCGATGGCGTCATCACCAAAACGATTGCACGCGAAACCCTGCAACGTGCGCAGACCCCACAGGGGTTTGATTTCAAAACGATTTTCGATGCGCATCAGAAATTCGAAGGCCAGGAATTTACCGACGATGCAGCTCTGCTTGAGGCCATCGGGCTTGATGTGATCTGCGTTGCCGGCACCACCAACAATGACAAGATCACCCATCGGGATGATTTTGGCCGGGCGCAAAGCTGGGCAAATACGACAGACAAGGAAACAGCGCACATGTCGCAAGAAGAATATCGGGCTGGCACCGGATTTGACGTTCACCGCTTCGCGCCGGGGGATCATTGCATCCTTTGCGGCGTAAAAGTCCCGCACAGCGCGCGCCTTGAAGGCCATTCCGATGCCGATGTCGGCCTGCATACCCTGACCGATGCCATTTTGGGGGCGATTGGTGCTGGCGACATTGGCCAACACTTCCCGCCAAGCGACATGCAATGGAAAGGTGCGGCGTCTGACATCTTCCTCAGACACGCGGCAGACCTTGTGCGCAAGCGTGGCGGGCGGATTGTGAATGTCGACGTGACGCTCATCTGTGAACGTCCGAAAATCGGGCCACACACCCCTGCCATGCGTCAAAAAGTCGCAGAAATTCTGGGAATTGATGTAGACCGCGTCAACGTCAAGGCCACGACGACCGAACGACTTGGCTTTACCGGGCGCGAAGAAGGCATTGCGGCTCAGGCGGCCGTCAGTGTTGCCCTTCCGATCAACTGATCAACCGAGAAGACCAACAAAACAAAGGGCAGGATCAAAATCCTGCCCTTTTGCATTTCAAGGATATATGCGCGCATCAGAAACTTAGGACGCTGCCTTGTCGCCCTCTTCTTCTGGCAACTGGTGTTTCATCAGCACCGGCACCTGCGCCATGCCAAACACCATGGTGATCGGCATAATGCCCCAGACCTTGAAGGCCACCCAGGTATCGGTCGAGAAATTGCGCCAGACGATTTCGTTGACCACGGCCAGAAACACAAAGAAGAACGCCCAACGCCAGGTCAAAATGCGCCAACCTTCATCGGTTGCCTTGAACGCACTTTCCAAAACCAGCTTCAGGAACAGTTTCCTTGCTGCCAGTCCGCCAAACAGGATGCTGGCAAACAGCAAGTTCACAATGGTCGGCTTGATCTTGATGAACAATTCATCATCGAGATACAGCGTCAGGCCGCCAAACACGATGACAAACACCCCACCGATCAGCGGCATCACCGGGATGGTTCGCGCCAGCGCGTATGACGTCGCAAGTGCGACGACGGTGGCGGCGACAAACACTGCCGTTGCTGTCATCAGGTTGGTCGTTGCATTCACCGCAAAAAACAGGACCAACGGCCCCATTTCGAGGGCCATTTTGGTAAGCTGGTTCATTAACTCGTATCATCCCATGGAATAAATTTGCGCCATCCTAGGGGGCATACCCACCAGATGCAATCACATCAGCCGTGATCCGGATCCCAACTGGGTTTGCAGCCATGAAACATAATCATGATTGCCTCGCCCCAACGGGAGCTCAAGAATACAGGGGACCTCATAAGGGTGGTGATCTTCGACCCATTGCGCCAATTCGAGCGCCTTGGTTTTTGACGTTTTCAGAATAACCACCACCTCGGTTTCTTCCTCGACATCGCCATCCCATTCGTAGATCGCCGTCATATGAGGCAAGACATTGGCACAGGCCGCCAGTTTTTCGCGAATAGCACCACCCGCAATCACACGCGCCATATCCATGTCAGGCACCGTAACATACAGAAATGACATCTCACTTGGTTGGAACTCTTCTGGCGTCATTGCGATTGCTCCATGGTTGATAATCCGTCACACTGATCAGGGTCAGGACCTAACATCCGATGTTTGTATCACCAATCATATCATAACGGTGCGAGGAGTACCGATGGCGGGGAAAAAACATTCGAAACCGACCGATGTGCAGCTTGAATGGCTGCGCCGTGGTCTCAGCCAGCCCGGTGGCAAATTGCCGCTTTTTGACGGCAATGGCAAACAGATCAGCGAAAAAACGGTTCGAAGCTGTATTGATCATGGCTGGGCGGCACCGTGGTTTGACAACCCTGTCAAACCCGATTGGCTGATCTGCAAGCTGACTGACGAAGGGCGTCGGGTCGCCAGCGCAGGCAATTAACGCACGCTCCCCATACCCTTGGCCTGCCAAACCCGCAAAATCCTGACCGATCTGATCCGATCCCGACGATTGCGGGTATCAGACTCATCTTTCTGATGGCAACAGATGGGTAAAGATCATGCCGATATCGCTGCGAACTATGTTCCGCGTCGTCACCGTTCTGGGTGCTTTTCTATGCCTTCCGCACGCGGCTACCGCCTCCGACGAAGCATGGCAGATCTGGCAGTCTGACGGTGTTCATGCCCTGATGCGCCATGCCATTGCGCCGGGCACTGGTGATCCGGCAAACTTCACCCTTGGCGATTGCACGACACAGCGCAATCTGGACGACACCGGCCGCCAACAAGCACGTCAAACAGGCGATCGCATCCGCGCAATGGGGATTGAATTAACCTCAATCCTGACAAGCCAGTGGTGCCGATGCGTTGATACCGCACGGTTGCTTGATCTTGGCCCGGTGACTGAGGAGCCCGCACTGAATTCCTTTTTCCGCAATCGCAGCACAGAATCCGAACAGACCGCCGAAATCAAAGCAAAGCTTGCCAGCCTTCCCGGTGATGAAAAGCTGTTACTGGTGACCCATCAGGTGAACATCACCGCCCTGACCGACATTTTCCCGCGGTCCGGTGAAATCATTCTGTTCAGGATGTCTGATGATGGCAAGGAACTAAAAGTGCTTGCGCGCCTGATGCCGTAACATCCCAAGACGCGAAATTTCGCAATAATATCAAAGGGGAGATAATTGGTCGGAGCGAGAGGATTCGAACCTCCGACCCCCTGCACCCCATGCAGGTGCGCTACCAGGCTGCGCCACGCTCCGACCGTAGAGTTGCGCCGTTTGGCGCGGCTCGATAAATAGCGGCGCCACGCCAAAGACGCAAATGGTTTTTATGGATTTTTTTTAACGTCCTGCAGGCCTGTGCGCAGGATCGCCTGAAGTTCTTCGAGTTCGCCCAAAACAGCTTTCAGCGCTGTTTTGTCCGGACCGGAGACACTGGTCATTCCAGACACAGTGGATCCAGGCGCCATATCCGATGCGCCCGTCTCTGCGTCCTGGCCGGTTACAGCGATTTCCGATGGCAACTTGCCCTTGTTCTGATCAAGGAGCTTTTGCACCCCCTTGATCGTAAAGCCCTGATCGTGCAGCAGCGTGCGAATATGGGCAAGGAAATCAATATCTTCTGGACGATAATAACGTCTGCCCCCTGCCCGTTTCATCGGCTGGATCTGGGGAAACTTGGATTCCCAGAACCGCAGGACGTGCTGCTGAAGACCAAGCTCCTTTGCAGCCTCGCTAATTGTGCGAAAAGCAGAGTCAGACTTTGCTGTCCGGCGGGAAGTTCCCGCCGCAGCCCCCAAGTTCGTTTTCATGACTTCTTTTTCTTAAGCGTTAATTCGGGCTTTCAGGACCTGTGAAGGCCGGAAGACAAGCACCTTACGCGGAAGGATCGGTACTTCTTCACCCGTTTTCGGGTTTCGTCCGATACGCTGACCTTTCTGACGAACAGAGAAACTTCCGAAAGAGGAAATTTTTACAACTTCGTCCTTGATCAGTGCCGATGAAATTTCATCGAGAACAGTTTCAAGCAGCTGGGCGGATTCATTCCGCGACAGACCAACTTCCTGATAAACGGCTTCCGCGAGATCCGCACGGGTAATCGTTGTTTCCGACATGACAGGCCGCCTCCTAATTACGGGACTTAATTTACAAGGCTATATCTGGTAGCGAAATCACTCAATATCAACAGGATACAATGCTTTTTGACGGAATGTTGTGAAAAATAAGAATTTCACGTGAATTTGTGTCATTCCGCACAAATGGTCCGACTTTACCAACGCATTAGTGATGCGCCCCAGGTAAAACCGCCGCCCATGGCTTCCAGCACGACAATATCACCGCGTTTGACACGTCCGTCATGGACCGCCTCGGCCAGTGCCAATGGAATTGACGCCGCAGACGTGTTGGCGTGACGATCAACCGTCACAACCACCTTATCCTTGGAAATACCAAACTTGCGCGCCGTACTATCGAGAATGCGCTGGTTGGCCTGATGCGGCACCAGCCAGTCAATATCGCCCGGTTCCAGGCCGGTATCGGCCAGAACTTCGCGGATAACGCTGGCAAGGTTGGTCACAGCATGACGGAAGACTTCCTGACCTTCCATACGCAAATGCCCGACGGTCTGCGTCGCAGATGGCCCGCCATCAACATAAAGAAGTTCATACTTGCTGCCATCGGAATGCAGACGGTTGGCAAGAATACCCACGTCTTCAATCGTGCCCGTGCCTTCAACGGCCTGCACGACGACAGCCCCCGCACCATCACCAAACAGCACGCAGGTCCGGCGGTCTTCCCAATCAAGGATACGCGAAAAGGTTTCTGCACCAATGACAAGCGCGGTTTTGGCCTGACCGTTACGGATATACATATCCGCCGTCGTCAGCGCATAGATAAAGCCAGAGCAAACTGCCTGCACGTCAAAGGCGAACCCTTTGACCCCAAGGCGATTTTGCACCTTGGTGGCTGTTGCCGGGAATGTGTTGTCCGGGGTCGCGGTCGCAACAATGATCAGATCGATGTCATCAGATGTGACACCGGCATGTTCCATCGCGCTTTTGGCAGCAGCAAAGGCAAGATCACTGGTGGTTTCACCTTCGGCTGCGATGTGGCGCTGACGAATGCCCGTGCGGGCAACAATCCATTCATCTGACGTGTCAACGCGCTTGGCCAGATCATCATTGGTTACAACGTTTGCAGGCAAATATGAACCGCAACCAATAATGCGAGAACGAGTTGTCATGATTTGGGGACCGCCGGTTTTCTGTTTTTCTGGTGGGTTAATCAGTTGGCTTGACCAACAGGAACGGCAACGTCTTCTTGCTCCGCATTTTCAAGACCGCTCATGGCCTCTTCAAATAGTGCAAGCTCGTGCTTGATGCTGTCATTGAGGTTGTTCACGATCAGATCGTGGCAAACCCCGATAGCGTTGGAAAATCCAAGCGCGTCGGTGCCGCCATGGCTTTTGACCGCAATACCATTAAGGCCAAGCAACATGGCCCCGTTATAACGGCGCGGATCCATGCGATCACGGAAACGCTGAAGCGAACGACGGGCAAGAAGATAACCGATCTTGGCAAAGAACGAACTTTTGAACGTTTCGCGCAGGAAATGCACCAGCAGACGCGCAGTACCTTCTGCAGTTTTCAGCGCAACGTTGCCGGTAAACCCGTCAGTCACGATCACATCGACCGTACCCTTGGCCAGGTCATCCCCTTCAACAAAGCCCTCAAAACGGATCGGCAGATCAATGTCGCGCAAAATCGCCGCGGCTTTCTTGACCGACTCATTCCCCTTGAGTTCTTCGATACCAACGTTGAGCAAACCGACAGACGGTTTTTCAAGGCCAAACAGGATCCGTGTGAACACTTCACCCATCAGGGCAAACTGTACAAGGTTGTGTTCGTCACATTCGATGTTTGCGCCAAGGTCAAGCATCACCGTCTCGCCGCGCTGTGTCGGCATATAGGTGGCGATTGCCGGGCGATCGATGCCGCGGACAGTTTTCAAAACGAACTTGGCCATCGCCATCAGCGCACCGGTATTCCCGGCAGACACAACACCCTGAGCGTCGCCCTCTTTGACGGCGTTGATGGCAAGACGCATGCTGGAATCACGGCGCTGGCGAAGCGCGACGGAAGGTTTGTCTTCCATCATGACTTCCTGCGAAGCGTGGCGGATGTCGCTGACAGCTTCCAGTGTTGGATATTTGGCCAAAAGCGGTTTGAGTTTCGCTTCATCACCAAACATCAGAAACTTGAGATGGGGCAAACGCTTGAGCGCAATTTCGGCACCAGCCAAAACCATCTCAGGCGCGTGGTCTCCTCCCATCGCGTCAAGTGATATGCAAACCTGTTCAGGCAACGTATTCTCTTATGGTTGTTCTAAAATCTCTGAACCGGATATCCGGCAGGCAAGCCAATAGGCAAAGCTTGTCATCAATGGGCCGGAACGCCCGTAATTACCGGAATTCTCCACCAGATACAAGGTAAAGCACATTCCGGCTGCCCACACCATAACAGCGTGAACGCGATCATAGTGCAGTCAAAACGTGAAATGCCGGTAAATACCGGCATATTCAACAAGCCTAATCATCAGACGTTCCCGCCCGGATGACCACTATTTTTTCTTTTCAAGCTGTTCTTTAAGGCCTGCAAGCTGCGCAAACGGGTTGGGTTTGTCGGCGTCGGCCTCTTCTTCGGTCTGGATCGAGTCCGGCAGTTCTGCATCATCCTTGCGCGGATACGGGTCCATCGCAACGGCAAGGAACTGTGCCACAACCTCGCCCAGATCAATCATGCCATCGACAAGCGGCTCGGGCTGTTCAAGCAGCGCCATCAATTCGGCTTCTGACAGATTTTCAAGGTCGTCCGGGTTTGACGGCATGTCTTCTTCGGAAACATGCGGTGAGAAAAGAACCTCGACCGTATCTTCAACGGTTTCCGGCACGGGCTCGAGTGTGGCGACACAGCGCTGAACGATTTCGGCACTCATCGGCCCACGCACGGTAACTTCGCCGTTTGACGCGGTTTTAACTTCGAGCTCGGCGCGCAGGCTATCAATCGAAACCAGCTCGAACCGTTTGGCCAGTTCGGCACGTTCCTGTTCGTTGGCTTCAATAACAAGTTTCTCTTTGCCTTTAACCATTTCGTCGGTTTTGACAATACGGGAAAACTCGGGGGTAAAATTATCAGGCATCAGGTCGTTCTTTCTCGTGCGAGTCAGATACAGCAACAGCCGGGACATCGGGAAAATGAACCGCGCCGTTCTGCATTTGCAAAATGGGTTGATTTTCAAGGCTGGCCAGCGCGTCGTGGATATAGCCGACCATCGCCATAAGTTGTTCATTGCTGACATTACAGTCAGCGTAAAGATTGCGGTCCAGTGCGGCGGCAAGCTCGGCTGCGCCAGACTGAACACCTTCTTCATAGGCAACAATGCGCCCATGATAGGATTCAGACATCTTTCGGATCCGTTTCAGGATACCGACATCGCCGATCCCCATTTCACGCATGTTCTGATCAAGATCAGAAAACATCACATCAAAGATGCGCTGTGCGAGATCACGGTCACCATCATCGGCCTTCAAACGCCGAAACAGGATGAACGCATGAACGAGAATAAGGTCAAAGCGCCCTTCCATCTTATCGGGAACGCCAAGCTTTGCGTAGAAGTCCGGTTGGCGCGCCTGGGTTACCATTGCCGTGTAAAGCTCGAACGCAGCAGTTTGCTTGCGGTCTTTTTTCTTAAGCCATCCAAACAACAGTAACACTCCTTCGTTGACATTCCTGTCGTGGCACGCAGAATGCCGTAAATCTCTTTGGGGCATGTCTGCCCCATGCATTGCCCGGCAATATCATGCGCCTCGCGCAGAAACTCAAGGCAATTCCGGTTTCGCTTCAAGAAGAGGGTCGCTCAGGTGAGCTTCATGGATAACAAAACTACCCGCATTCCCCTGATCATGCTGGCAGGGCTGGCTATTGCCTTTGTCGCTGCCTGCAGCCCCAGAATTGCGACCCGCGGCCACGCGCCGGACCCAGAACAGCTTGAACAGATCTCTGTCGGAGAATCGACCAAGGGTGATGTCACCAATATTCTGGGATCGCCATCATCGGTTGCCGCCTTTGACGAAAATGTCTGGCTTTATATTTCCAGTGTGACCGAGACCGTTGCGTTCTTCGAACCCGAAACCGTCCAGCAGAAAGTCATTCTGATTAGCTTCGATGCGGCCAACCGCGTCGAAATCCTGAGTGAATATGACCTCGAAGACGGCAAGCCGGTTATCCCGACGGACCGCGTTACACCAACTGCTGGTCGTGAAATCACCATCCTGCAGCAGCTCTTTGGCAACCTGGGTCGCTTCAGCGAGCAGAAATAAGCCGCCTGAGCCGATATAGAGATCTATCGTTATTTAAAATGGTCGAACCCGCCATCTGCGAGTTCGGCCATTTTTCCATCCGTCCCGATCAGTGATACAATACCAACCTCATCCGTCACCCCGCCGATGACGGTGAAAGCATCGCCAAGGGCAGCAACATCGTCGGGTGCGCCCACAATCAGAAGTTCGTAATCATCACCGCCCGCAAGAATGCGCGACCACTGGTCTTCATCTCCATCCAGCACAGCGCGCGCTGCCTTGGATAACGGAACAGCATCGCGGTTGATCAAAAGACCGACACCCGAAGCAGAACAAATCTTGCGGCAATCCCCTGCAAGCCCGTCGGAAATATCCATGGCAGCCAGGCGTCGTTTCGATGCGATACAGGCCGCACTTTCGGTCATTCGCGGCTGCGGCAACCAATAACGGTCTTTCAGGAACGCGGCCAAATCCGGGTCAAGATCGGGAAATTCGCCGTTCAGCGCTGCCAGCCCCAAGGCCGCATCACCCAACGTTCCGGTGACGGCCAAAACATCCCCCGGCTTTGCCAGATCACGCCGAAGGGCCCTGCCCGTTGGAACATAGCCAAATGCCGTCAGACTGAAGAATGTCGGTCCCGGCGTTGCAACCGTATCTCCGCCCCAAAGGGAAACATCATAAGCCGCACAATCTTCGCCAAAACCCTTGGCAAACCTTGCAACCCAGTCATCAGACAGATCGCGATTATAACCCGAACTCAAGACGACGCCGCCCGGTCGGGCGCCCATGGCCGCCAAGTCCGACAGGTTCACCCGCAGAACTTTCTTCGCGACCAGTTCCGGTTCATCAATGCTTCGGAAATGGATATCAGCCACCAGCGCATCGGTTGTGACAACAACCTCGTGCCCGGCGGGTGGTGAAAATACGGCCGCATCATCCTTCAAAGACAATGCGGCCGGATCACTTTGCGCGATGGGCGCAAAATGGCGCGCGATCAGTTCAAATTCGCCGGATCGCGCTGCCATATCAATTCTGTCCGGCTTCACCGGGACGCAAGGTTTTCCCGATACGGTCCAGCACGGCATTGACCAGCTTCGGTTCGTTCTCGTCAAAGAACGAATGTGCTGCGTCGACATATTCCGTGATGACGACCCGCATCGGCACGTCTTCACGTGCGATCAGTTCATACGTGCCCGCACGCAAGATACTGCGCAGAACCGTCTCAAGACGCTGCGTGGTCCAGCCCTTTTCAAGCGCACCATTGATCAGCGCATCAAGATCGACCATGCGCGCGGCAACCCCCTGAACCAGATCGGCGAAAAAGCCGCGATCCGGATCGATCAGATCTTCGTTTGGCACATCAAGATCGCGACCACCCGCACCATCAAGGCGGAAGTCGGAATATTCGCGCACGATATCAGCGGCAGGCAGCTGCGAAAGCTCTGCCTGGTAAAGCGCCTGAATAGCGGCGAAACGCGCCGCGCTGCGCCGTTGTGCGGCTGATGCCTTTGATTTCTCGGTCATTACTTGTGATGTATTCCAAAGTGGTTTTGAACTTCAATCTGACGCAGAACAGCTTTGGCAGCCTCGCCACCCTTGTTCTTTTCGTCAGCCTTGGCCCGTGCAAGTGCCTGCGCCTCGTTCTCGACAGTCAGGATGCCATTGCCAATTGCCAGGTTGTAGTCAAGGCAAAGCTGCATCAGCGCACGGTTGGCTTCTTCGCAAATGTGATCGTAATGCGTGGTTTCGCCACGAATAACACACCCCAGCGCAAGATAACCGTCATAGCGCGGACCGGTAGCCAGTTCTTCCATCGACTGCACAGCATAACGGATGGTAATCGGCACTTCAAACGCACCCGCGACCGAAATACGGTCCCATGTCGCGCCACCAGCTTGCAGCGTCGAAGCCGCCCCTTTGACAAGATCTTCGACGATATGCGTGTAATACGGCGCATCCACAATCAGAATGTGGGGGGCGTTGCTCATGATTTTATTCCTCCGAGACGACAAGCGGACGCTGATCAACCAGATTTAGACCGAAGCCGTCAAGTCCTACAATGTGGCGTTTGGTATTTGAAAGCAGAATCATGTCGCGAATGCCAAGATCATGCAAGATTTGCGCACCGACACCATAGTCGCGCAAATCGCCATCACCGTTTTCATTCGCCAGTTCCTGACGCAGGGCATCGCCATCACCGCCATTCATCTCGATCAGTTTGGCAATCGATGCAGACAGCGTGTTCGGACGCGGTTCACGAATCAGGACAACTACACCACGCCCCTCCTCGCCGATCTGGCGCATGGCAGCGGAAAGTTGGCCCTGATGGCCCGTTTGGGTATCGCCCAAGACATCTTCTATCACATTTAAGGCATGCACACGGGTCAGAACCGGCACATCATCAGAAATATCACCTTTGACCAGTGCAATATGTTCGGCATAGGTGACGTTGTTGACATAAAGATGCATGTCAAACTCGCCGCCATTCACACTTTTGATCTTGGTGGTGGCCTTACGCTGAACCACCTTTTCATGCTTGCGGCGATAGCGGATCAGATCGGCAATTTGTGCGATCTTAAGATCATGCTTCTTGGCGAACTCAACCAGTTCAGGCAAACGCGCCATTTCACCCGAATCACTCATGATTTCACAAATGACACCCGACGGGTTCAGGCCCGCAAGGCGTGCAATATCAACCGACGCCTCCGTATGACCAGCACGCACCAAAACCCCACCCGGACGCGCGCGAAGCGGGAATACATGGCCCGGTGTCACGATATCGTGGCGACCGGCATTGGGATCAATTGCGACGGCCACAGTCCGCGCACGGTCCGGGGCAGAAATACCGGTGGTAACACCAGTCTTGGCTTCGATCGATACGGTAAAGGCTGTTTCGTGGCGCGTACCGTTATGCGCACTCATCATGGTCAGGCCAAGCTCGTCGCAACGCTCAGATTCAAGCGTCAGACAAATCAGGCCGCGACCATGGGTTGCCATGAAGTTGATGGCATCGGGCGTTGCCATCTGGGCCGGAATAACCAGATCGCCCTCGTTTTCGCGGTCCTCGTCATCGACAAGAATGAACATCCGGCCATTGCGGGCCTCTTCGATGACGTCTTCGATTGGCGAAAGATAATTATGCGGCATTGTTGATCAATCCTTGCCCAGCATGCGCGCGACGTAGCGTGCCAGCATATCAATTTCAAAGTTGATCCGGTCGCCCGGCTGCTTTGAACCCAATGTGGTTTCGTTTTGGGTATGCGGTATCAGATTGATACCAAATGTGTTCCCGTCAACCTCATTGACGGTCAATGACACACCTTCAAGTGTCACCGACCCCTTGGATGCGATATATTTCGCAAAGGCTTCGGGCACTTCAAATGTCAGGCGCAAAGAGTCGCCTTCGGGTACGCGTTTGGTCAGCGTTGCGACCCCGTCGACATGCCCGGATACGATGTGACCACCCAACTCATCGCCGACACGCGTCGCCTGTTCGAGGTTGACTTTGGATCCGACAACAAGATCACCCAGCGTTGTCCGCGACAGGCTTTCTGCCGATGCCTCGATGGCAAACCAGTCATCACCGGTTTCGATCACGGTCATGCAGGCCCCATTGCAAGCAATTGATGCCCCCAAAACGATCTTTGAGGTATCAAACGATGTGGTGAACTCAAACCGGGTGTCGCCGGTTTTCTCGATTGCACGAACGGTTGCGATATCGGTGATGATGCCAGTGAACATTCATTTATTCCGTTATTTTATCGTAGGTTAGCGCAATATCCGCACCCACTTCACGAACTGAAGTACGTTTGAAATGCGGTGCGTCGGCAAGCTGTTTCAAACCAAGATCCGCAATCATTGCCTTGCCGTCACCACCGATCAGCGATGGCGCGACAAAATGAATGATACGATCGACAACACCGGCCCTGACCAAACCAGCGGCAAGATTTCCGCCACTTTCAACAAGGACACGCGTCAGACCTTCATCTGCCAGCTTACGCAGGACATCATGTAGGTCCAGATGATCGCCCGCGCATCCGGCAGAAATCATTTTTACCGCAGTTTTTTCAAATTTTTCCGATAGTTCGGCGAAATTCTTGTCGGCTGTCACCAGCCATGTCGGAACATCGTCGGCCGTCTGGACAAGCTTGGCAGTAACCGGCACGTCACCTGCACGGTCCAGAATGACACGCACCGGCGATTGATACTCCCGCCCGGCAAGGCGACAGGTCAAACTTGGATCATCGGCGATGACCGTCTTGGCACCGACCAGAATGGCGTCATGGTTGGCGCGCAGCATGTGACCTGCTTCGCGCGCGCTAGCACCCGTAATCCACTGGCTTTCGCCATCGGCTGTCGCAGATCGTGCATCAAGGGTGGACGCCAGTTTAAGGGTGACAAACGGACGGGAACGCTCGGCCTTGGACAGGAAACCTTCATTCACACGGCGGGCCCCGTCGGCATACAGCCCGACATCAACCTGAATGCCTGCATCACGCAGCATTTTGTGCCCCCTGCCCGACACACGCGGATCCGGATCGGTCAGCGCGCTGACAACGCGCGACACCCCGGCTTCAATCAGGCCGGTTGCACAGGGCGGCGTTTTGCCAACATGGCTACACGGTTCAAGGGTGACATAGGCAGTTGCACCACGGGCCAACGGACCGGCCACATCAAGGGCAACACGTTCGGCATGCGGGCGGCCACCGGGTTGTGTGCGACCACGGCCAACAATGGTGCCATCAGAAGAAACAAGGACACAGCCAACCGACGGGTTCGGCCAGACATTTCCCAAACCGCGTTTTGACAGGCTCAATGCGACCCGCATGAAATGCCGGTCGTCTTCGCTAAACGCGGGGGCTGTCATTACTCTGCGTCCGCCTCTTCTTCCCCATCATGCATTTTTTCGACGAATTGTTCGAAATCGCGGGCTTCACGGAAATTCTTGTACACCGAAGCGTAGCGTACATAGGCCACCTGATCGAGGGCATTCAGCGCCTCCATCACCATTTCGCCAATGGTATCGGTGGAAATATCGCTTTCGCCACTGCTTTCAAGACGGCGTTGAATGCCATTAAGGGCCTTTTCAACGCGTTCGTCTTCGATCGGGCGTTTGCGACACGCAAGAAAGATCGACCGCGCCAGCTTGTCGCGGTCGAACAATTCGCGTTGCCCGTCTGTCTTCACAACCATCAATTCACGCAACTGGACACGTTCGAATGTCGTGAAGCGCGATCCACAGGCAGGACAGAACCGGCGACGGCGAATGGCATGATGCTCTTCGGTCGGACGGGAGTCCTTAACCTGGGTATCGGTATGTCCGCAAAACGGGCAACGCATATTTTTATCTTAGCCTCAAATCGATCAGGAATAGATCGGGAAACGCTTGCAGAGGTCTTCAACCTTCGCACGGACGGCGGCCTCGACTTCGGCATTGCCTTCCGGGTTGCCGACCATGGCATCCAGAACGTCACCGATCAGTTCACCGATCTGCTGGAATTCGGCAACACCGAAACCACGCGTGGTACCAGCCGGCGTCCCAAGACGCACGCCAGACGTAATCGTCGGCTTTTCGGTGTCAAACGGAATACCGTTTTTGTTGCACGTAATGCCTGCACGTTCCAGTGCGACTTCCGCCGTGTTGCCTTTCAGGCCCTTCGGACGCAGATCCACCAGCATCAGGTGCGTATCGGTACCACCGGTCACGATGTCAAAGCCACGTTTGACGAGGACTTCGGCCAGTGCCTTGGCGTTATCAACAACCTGCTGGGCATATGCCTTGAATTCTGGACGAAGTGCTTCGCCAAAGGCAACAGCCTTGGCCGCAATCACATGCATCAGCGGACCACCCTGCAGACCCGGGAAGACGGCGGAATTGATCTTTTTGCCGATCTCGAGGTTGTTTGACAGGATCATGCCGCCACGCGGACCGCGAAGGGTTTTATGCGTGGTGGTGGTTACGACATCTGCATAAGGAAGCGGGCTCGGATGAACGCCACCGGCAACGAGGCCTGCAAAGTGCGCCATATCAACCATCAGCAAAGCGCCAACCTTGTCAGCGATTTCGCGGAAACGTTTGAAATCGATCTGACGCGGAATGGCCGAACCACCGGCAATGATCAGCGCCGGTTTGTGCTCAACCGCAAGGGCCTCAACCTGATCGTAATCAAGGGTCAGGTCGTCTTCACGAACGCCATACTGAACCGCGTTGAACCATTTGCCCGACAGTGCCGGACGTGCACCGTGGGTCAGGTGACCACCAGCATCCAGCGACATACCGAGAATAGTATCGCCCGGCTTGCAAAGGGCCAGCATCACCGCACCGTTTGCCTGCGCACCGGAATGGGGCTGAACGTTGACAAATTCGCAGCCGAAGATTTCCTTGGCGCGGTCAATTGCCAGCTGTTCGGCAACGTCAACATATTCACAACCACCGTAATAACGGCGCGAAGGATAACCTTCGGCGTATTTGTTGGTCAGGACAGTGCCCTGTGCCTCGATAACCGCTTTGGAAACGATGTTTTCCGAAGCAATCATCTCGATCTGGTTCTGCTGACGATCAAGTTCGTCGGTGACAGATTTGTACAGTGCCGGATCAGCTTCGGCCAAGCTGGTGGTGAAAAAGCCTTTGAACGACATGCGGGGGCCTCTTTCGATGCGATGTGACGGGGAGCGACCCTTGGGGGGCCGCTTGCCCGTTCCGGTTGATGCCAGATGGCGAGAAAATCAGACGGAGCAGGACATTTTTGCGACGCGACCTTCGTGACGACCGCCTTCGAATTCGGTCGACAAGAAGGTATCAACGCAATCAAGTGCCGTGGCTTCACCAATCAGGCGGGCACCAAGGCAAAGAACATTTGCGTTGTTATGTTGACGGCAAAGTTCCGTGGAAAGACGATCATGAACCAGCGCAGCGCGGATTTGCGGATACCGGTTGGCTGCCATGCTCATACCGATGCCAGATCCACAGACGAGAATACCCGCCTCGGCCTTGCCATCGATAAGGGCCTTGGCCACTGCCTGCGCATAATCCGGGTAATCAACCGAAGCCGAACCATCTGTGCCCAGATCAAGCACTTCAATCCCGCGCTTTTTCAAGGTTTCAGCAATGGTTGATTTCAGTTCCACACCACCATGGTCGGAGGCAATCGCAAGGGTTTTGACGGTCATAGGCGTGCCTTTATTCAAAAGCAAAAGTTAAAATTTGAGCGCCTTGTAGCATATAGCGTCGGGGCTGCCAACGCGCAGCTCATGCAAAACAGCAAGTTTTCCAAACAGAACTGACGCAGTAAAACCGTTATGGTTCAAACGCTCCGTATATTGAACACATATGTCAGCTTTAACGCCGTCAACAAGGTCCATGCAGGTATCAGAATGCCGCCATGGCCGTAAAGTACGATCCAGCCATATAAACAGTATTATTGCGCAATCTGTTTGGTTGTATTTCCTGTGCGACCTGAAATTTAAGAGGGTTTAATCATTGCCGCCAAAGCATACACTTTAATATAACATCCCGATAAACCAAAATAGGGTCTATTAAACAAATAACCTTGTGTTTTTCTGTGGTTTGACTATACCGACTGAATAGTGCATTAAGTTTAATGTGATTTATCAAATGAAGGATTACTTCAATTATGGCTGAAACCGAGAACAGCGTGCTTGATCGCGACGAACTTTTACAGATGACCGTCGACATTGTATCTGCCTATGTCAGCAACAATGCGCTTGCCGCGGCACAGATTCCGGAACTGATTTCGACTGTCTTTGCTTCTCTTGATGATATACACGGTGTTGAAAAAGAACCGGAACAGGAACCGTTGAAACCGGCTGTTCCGATCAAAAAATCTATTGGCGATGATTATATTGTCTGCCTCGAAGACGGCAAAAAGCTGAAAATGCTCAAACGTCACCTGCGCACGACCTATAACCTCACCCCGGAAGAATACCGTGCGAAATGGGGCCTGCCGGCAGATTACCCGATGGTCGCACCGAATTACGCCAAGCAGCGTTCGCAGTTTGCCAAGAAAATCGGTTTGGGTCGCAAGGCGAAATAACGCCTTCCCCAGTCAAATACCGAACGAAAAAACGCCGCCCTCATTCAGGGCGGCGTTTTTCGTATCCGACTGCAAAAGTCGGGTCAGTCCAGCTCTAGGCCGGACTGACCGTTTGCAGATGACTTAAGGATTCTGGATAGCACCGTCGGTGTACTGACCGTCTTTCCAGGTGTAGATCCAGTAACCCGGAGCATCGACGTCGCCTTTGGCGTCAAACGAGATTTCGCCAAGAACGGTGTCGAATTTCTCGGAATGCAGGGCATCTACAACCGGCTCAAAGTCGGTCGAACCAGCTTTGTTGGCAGCCTGTGCCCAAGCCTGGATCGCACCATAGGTGAACAGGGTGTAACCTTCCGGCTTGTAACCGATTTCGTCGAAGTATTTGACGAGGTCGGCGTTGCGCGGATCGGTTTCAATTGCAGGCGATGCGGTGAAGATGGTGCCTTCGCCGGAATCACCGGTAATTGCCCAATATTCAAGGGTGTTGATCGCGTCACCAGACATGACCATGGTGTCCATGCCCTGTGCGCGCATCTGACGGACGATCAGACCGAGTTCGGTGTGGTAACCACCATAATACAGAACTTCGATGCCTTCGGATTTCAGCTTGGTCACCAGAGCCGAGTAGTCTTTCTCAGCCGGGGTGATTGCTTCGTAAAGGGCTTCGGTTACGCCGTTCGCATTGAGGTTTTTCTTGGTTTCGTCAGCCAGACCTTTGGAATAAGCCTGTTTGTCATGAACGATGGCGATTTTCTTGTCGCCATAGTTTGCAGCCAGGTATTTACCAGCAACTTCACCCTGCTGATCGTCACGACCGCAAACACGGAACACGTTGTCCATGTCACGTTCGGTCAGCTGCGGGTTGGTCGAAGCCGGGGAAATCTGGATGATGCCCTCTTCGAAGTAAACTTCCGAAGCCGGGATCGAGGAACCAGAGCAGAAGTGACCAGCAACAAGTGCAACGTCTTTGCTAACCAACTGGTTGGCAACAGCAACAGCCTGTTTCGGATCGCAAGCGTCATCGCCGATTTCGAGGACGAGCATTTCGCCGTTCACGCCACCAGCTGCGTTGATATCAGCAACTGCTTTCTCTGCACCCTGGGTCATCTGTTCGCCAAATGCAGCATACGGACCGGTCATCGGACCAACGGTCGCGACAACGATGTCAGCTTTTGCTACACCCATTGAAAGAACAAGCGCGGAAGCAGTGGCAAGAAGGCCGAGCTTGGTTTTCGACATAAGAGAAGTCTCCCTGTTCCAAAGGTTGATTCCATCACCATGACAGAATCATCTTTTTGGATCTGAAACCGGCCCGTGTTTATCGCCGATTACCGGTTTCAGTTCCCTCGCACCATAGCGCTCCGTATTCGGGGCGCATAAGTACAAACCAGATGATTGCCCGTTATCGGGCAACCATGCGGGGACGCATTACGTCCCCGCAAATATCAGCGAACATCAGCACCTTCCCGGGCGCGATACGCAAACGGACCAACCCGTTCATACAGCCACGGATATTGCGACAGCATCTTGTTCACCTGCGTCAGGCGGAACGCCGCGAAGGTGATTGCAAACAGGATTACCGTATCAAAAATGTAGCCGGAAAGTGAAAGAAGCTCACCTTCAAACAGGGCAAAAACCATGAAACGGTCAACGCAGCCAAGCAGCAGTGCATAAGGCACAAGCTGCCAGGCCGGACGCCAGGTGTTTGCGATGGCCTGACCGGTCATAAAACCGCAGAACCCCATCAGGATGATGGTCATTCCGATTGTGACACCAATGCTGGTACCCGTAATCGCTTCCATCTCAGAACTCCCTAGTGGCCACCCTCGAGGTAGGCTGCGCGGACTTCCGGGTTTGCCAGAAGTTCCGCACCCGTCCCCGAGAGCGTGATATTGCCATTGACCATCACATATCCACGATGAGCCAGTTTGAGCGCATGGAATGCGTTCTGCTCAACGAGGAAGACTGTCATCTTTTTCTCGCGGTTAATCTTCTCAACCGTTTCGAAAATCTGCTTCACGATCAGTGGCGCCAGACCAAGTGACGGCTCATCAAGCAGAAGAAGACGCGGACGGCCCATAAGCGCACGGCCAATCGCCAACATCTGCTGTTCACCACCAGACATCGTACCGGCACGCTGGTTGATGCGTTCCTTCAGACGCGGGAACAAATCAAACACCATTTCGATATCCGAATTGAAATATTTCGGATCCTGGGTGATTGCGCCCATCTGAAGGTTTTCATAAACCGACATGCGCGGGAAAATACGACGCCCTTCCGGGGACTGCTGAATACCAAGCTGGCAGATCTCATGCATTGGCATGCGACTGATATCCTGGCCTTCAAACAGAATGCGCCCCTTGCTGGCCTGCGGCGAACCGCAGCAGGTCATAAGCAACGTGGTTTTGCCGGCACCGTTGGCACCGATCAGGGTGACGATTTCACCTTCATTGACTTCCATATCAATGCCCTTGAGGGCTTCGATATTGCCATAGAAGGTATGAACACCTTCGATTTTAAGCATGGACATATCGATGGACTCCCTCACTGCGCTTTCGGATCAAGATGAAGGTCGGCAGCAACTTCCGGCGGAAGCTCGTCATCCTCTTCTTCGCCAAGATAGGCGCGGATAACAGCCGGATCATTCTTGACGGCTTCTGGATTGCCATCGGCAATCTTTTTACCGTAATCAAGAACGATCACATGGTCGGAAATCTGCATGACAACGCTCATATCATGCTCGATCAGAAGGCAGCCAACGCCCTGATCATCACGGATGCTCTGCAACAGAACGTTCAGTTCCGCCGACTCACGCGGGTTAAGGCCCGCAGCCGGTTCGTCCAGACAAAGCAGTGACGGGTCGGTGCACATGGCACGTGCGATTTCCAGGCGACGCTGGGAACCATATGGCAGGTTACCGGCATTCCAGTCAGCCTGCGCATACAGACCAACCTTCTCCAGCCAGAACTCAGCCTTTTCGACCGCTTCCTTTTCCGCCTTGGCATATTTGCCAAGGTTGAACAAACCGGCAAGAGAGAACGCAGAGGCCTC
Source organism: Thalassospira sp. ER-Se-21-Dark (assembly GCF_017922435.1). Lineage (NCBI taxonomy): Bacteria > Pseudomonadati > Pseudomonadota > Alphaproteobacteria > Rhodospirillales > Thalassospiraceae > Thalassospira > Thalassospira sp. ER-Se-21-Dark. The sequence continues at coordinate 812,950 of NZ_VDEZ01000002.1, forward strand.
CATCAACCGGTTATGCTGGGCAACGATCAGGTTTTCCAGAACCGTCATCCCGGTAAACAGGCGGATGTTCTGGAACGTGCGGGCAACACCTTTGTTACGTGGAATGCGGAACCCTTCGGTCCGTTCCAGCAACCGCGGGCCATCGTCGGCATGAAGGGTCAGGCGACCCTCGGTCGGAACGTAGAACCCGGTCAGGCAGTTAAACACAGTGGTTTTCCCTGCCCCGTTCGGGCCGATGATGGCTGTAATTTCACGCTTGTTGGCATTGAAAGACAGATCATCAATCGCGACCAGACCACCGAAACGCATGGTCAGATGTTCGACTTCAAGCAGTTTGTTGTCGGTCATTTGATTTCTCCGGCAACTTTTTCTTTCTGGCTCATATTGAGCAGAATGGTCGGATCACGGAAGGACAACAGACCGCGCGGACGCCAGAGCATGATGGCAACAATACCTGCCCCGAAGATCAGCATGCGATACTCGGCGAGTTCACGGAACATTTCCGGGAAACCGATCATCACAATTGCCGCCAACACGACGCCGATCTGGCTGCCCATGCCGCCCAGAACCACAATCGCAAGAATCACAGCTGATTCAAGGAAGGTGAAGCTTTCCGGGCTGATAAAGCCCTGACGGGTTGCAAAGAATGCACCGGCAAAGCCACCAAACATCGCGCCGATGGCAAATGCCGACAGCTTGGTGTTGGTCGGGTTGATGCCAAGCGAACGGCAGGCGATCTCGTCTTCGCGAAGCGCTTCCCATGCACGACCGATCGGCAGTTTGCGCAGACGCAGGGTCACGAAGTTCGTCACCAGTGCCAGCACAAGGATCAGGTAGTACAGGAAGATCAGGCGATGCATGGACGAGTATTCCATGCCGAACAGCTCGTTAAAGCCAATCGCCCCATCCGGAACACGCCGCGAAAAATCGGCCAGTCCAAAGAAGCTCGGACGTTCAATCGATGAAATCCCGTCCGGACCACCGGTAAGGTCATACCAGTTGATCAGAACAACGCGGATAATCTCGCCGAACCCGAGGGTCACGATCGCAAGATAGTCACCGCGCAGACGCAGAACCGGGAAGCCAAGGATAATTCCGAAGCTTGCCGCAAAGATACCGGCCAATGGCAGGCAAAGCCAGAAGCTCAGATCGAAGTTCTGTGACAGCAATGCATAGGAGTACGCCCCGACCGCATAGAACGCCACATATCCCAGATCCAGAAGACCGGCCAGACCAACCACGATATTCAGCCCCCACCCCAGCATGATGTAAATCATCACAAGGGTCGCAAGGTCGATCGCGGAACGGTCTTCGCCAAAGATGAACGGGAAAATGATAAAGAAGATAATCCCGATCAGACCGATTTTCTTGGTGTTCGAACGATACGCCAACTGGATTTTGGACGACAGTTTGGCGCTTTCATCGACATCAGCCGCGGTCTTGTCTTTCATCGTGAAATAGGCCGTGGCAAAAATGATCGCCACAAACGCGATACCAACGATGGTACTGACCACACTGCCAAACGCCATATCAAGAACAACCGGCGAAACCCAGCGGTCATCAAGTTCGCGGAAACGTACGAACATTTCAAAAACGGCAACGGCAGAAAGCGTAATCAGAACGGCCTGGCCGAGACGTGAAATGTTCTCGCGGCGGAAAATCAGGCCAAGACGCCCGATCACGGTTGCACCGATTGCAATCAGGACAAGATCCCAACGCACGGCCAGTTCCAGACCGGTCGGGCGGTCAACCGTCTCGACACCAAGGAGCATGACCGACATCAACAGCGCGATCACGGCAAAGAACGCAAGTTCCTTGACCACTTCCGAGCCATTGGTACGAGAAGAAGCAAATGCAGCAGACATCAGACTTTCTCCACCTCCGGCTTGCCGAGCAGACCCCACGGACGGAAGATCAGCACAAGAACCAGAATGCCAAACGTTGCGACATCCTTGTATTCAATCGTGAGATACCCCGACCAGAAAGCCTCGATCAGACCGATCAGAAGACCACCAAGCATTGCGCCCGGCAAAGATCCAATACCGCCAAGAACCGCTGCGGTGAACGCCTTAACACCGGCAAGGAAGCCGATATAGAAGTCGATCACGCCGTAATACAACGTCACCATCATCCCCGCGACCGATGCCAGGGCAGCACCCATGACAAACGTGGTCGAGATGGTGCGGTCAACGTTAACACCCAGAAGGCCTGCCATCGTACGGTCCTGCTCACAGGCACGCTGTGCGCGGCCCAGGGACGTTTTGGCAATCAGCAGCGAGAAGACAACCATCAGCACGAATGTCAGAACGATAATCACGATCTGCATATAGCTCAGCTGAACGTCGAAATTCGCGCTTTCCATCAGGGTAATGCCGCCCTCAACAAGCGGCTGCATCGGTTTCACGCGCGCACCCTGCGAAATCTGAACGAAGTTCTGCAGGAAAATGGACATACCGATGGCAGAAATAAGGGCTGCCAGACGGAATGAGCCGCGCAGCGGCCGATATGCCACCCGTTCCACGCCCCAACCATAGACAGAGGTCAGAACCATTGAAACGAACAGCATCAAAAGAAGGGTAAGAGGTAGAATTCCGCTGATACCGGCAGCCTGACAGATCAGGAAGGTAATCAGGGAATGGAACGCACCGATCATATAGATCTCACCGTGCGCAAAGTTGATCATGCCAATAATGCCATAAACCATCGTGTAACCGATGGCGATCAGACCATAAATGGCCCCCAGCGTCAGACCATTGATCAATTGTTGTAGGAAATAAGCCCAATCCATTGCACAACCTTAGATTTGGCACAGACATACAAGGACTTCGCCAGATCAGCAGAAGGTATCAATTCACACACAGATGTAATGATTGGATGAGACACTGTCTCCCCATAGCCCCCTGGCAAACCCGCAAAGCCTCCGTCTTATTGTTATCGGGTAACCCCCGGTTTTAACCCTCTATGCCGGTCATTCTTTTTGCGACCATTACATAAAGAGCGCGATTAGAGCGAGGACATTAGACACACGATTTCAAACCCTGCAAGCCGCTTTGACATTTTAGTGAAAATCACCAAAACAGGATTTGAAATTGGCATAAAACACTGACTTCGAAAGTCATCCACGCTTTATATTGTATAAATTATCCCTTTTTGAGAACGTATTCAAGTTTTTGTGCAGCAACGCGCTTCAGTTGTTCCGGATTCCGGCTGACAGGTCCGGCAACAGTGACTTCCACGCCTGTTTTGCCGTCAATGGCCGTACACCGCAGATAGGTGCCGACTTGCCGAAGCTCAAAATAAATCTCGTTCGAGGTGTTATAGCGTGAGGTCATTGATGCACTGCTGTTATCAAAAATGGACTTGTCTATTGTGCTCCCATTTTCAGACAACGCAACATATAACAAAACGGGCCCGGAAATCCGGACCCGCTGGTTTGGCACCGCTTCTGGGTACTTCTATTTCTCGCCATCAAGCATTTTAACGATGGCTGAAAAGTCCATACCACCGTTGCCGCCATTGGAATAAAGCGCATACAGGCTTTCGGCCAACGCCCCCATCGGGGTTGTTGCACCAGATGCCGCTGATGCCTGCTGGGCAAGCTTCAAATCTTTCAGCATCATATCTACCGCAAAGCCCGGCTGATAATCGCGGTTGGCCGGGGACGTCGGAACCGGACCCGGGACCGGACAATAACTTGTCAAGGCCCAGCACTGACCCGATGCCTTTGAAGACACCTCAAACAGTTTCTGGGCATCCAGGCCAAGGCGCTTTGCCAGCATGAAGGCCTCGGAAACCGCGATCATGCTGACACCAAGCACCATGTTGTTGCAGATCTTTGCCGCCTGCCCGGCACCGCTATCACCGGCATGGATGATATTGCTGCCCATGCCCGCCAAAATAGGCTGTGCACTGGCAAAGTCCGCCTCAGATCCACCAACCATGAATGTCAGCGTACCCGCCGCCGCACCAGCCGTCCCGCCAGAGATCGGGGCATCAACCACACCAAGACCCGCCGCACGGGCCAGCTCGGCTGCCTTGCGGGCCGAGTCCACATCAATTGTCGAACTGTCGATCAGAACCGTGCCCGGCTTGGCATGTGCAATGACACCGTCCGGCCCATCATAAACGCCCAGCACGTGCTTGCCCGCGGGCAAAACAGTGACAACAAATTCGACATCACTGGCCGCTGCGCCGACCGATGCCGCCTTTGTGGCACCGGCCTCCACCGCCTTTGCCACCGCATCTGCTGACAGATCAAAGACCTTGACCGCATGTCCGGCCTTCACGAGGTTGACCGCCATCGGGCCGCCCATATTGCCCAGACCGATAAAACCGATATTCGCCATTTGAAGTCTCCTCTGACACCCTATCTGGGTGTTTTGTTCTGATTTATGGTGATCTGGCAGGGGGATGTTCCCTGCCCAGCATTCTAAAGATTAAGCTCTTTGTCTTTTGGCAGTTTTTCGAAATATTCCGCCACTTCGCGTGGATCGACCTGACCGATATCGCCATGCTGCCATTTCGGCGCGTGATCCTTATCAACAATCACCGCCCGCACACCTTCAAACAGGTCCGGCTTGCACACCATGCGCTGCGACATTCGGTATTCCATGTTCAGGACCTCTGCCAGCGACATATCGCCCCCCTGACGGATTTGCTCGAAACTGACGCAAAGGGATGTCGGCGATTTGGCCAGCAACGTCTCAAGCGTCTCTGTGCCAAATGCACTGGCCGCATTCCGCAAGGCTTCAAAGATCGCCGCGACACTGTCGCCAGAAAAGCAATGATCAATCTCGCTGCGAATTTCTGAAAGTGGCGCTGAACCGAACGGCGTTTCATGCTTATTGAGGATATCCTCGGCAATGGCAAAGCCATCACCGTCCCACGCCGCACTTGCCAGTGCACTCTTGATGGCATCCAGTTTCGCACTTTCCGCCCCATGGGTTGCAAGTCCGGCATAAAGGCAATCTGCGGCCTTGATCCGCGCTCCGGTCAAACCAAGGTACATCCCGATTTTCCCGGGACACCGCGGCAGGAAATATCCCCCGCCAACATCCGGGAAAAAGCCAATGCCGGTCTCGGGCATGGCAAACAACGTGCGTTCGGTCACAACCCGGAACCGGCCATGGATGGAAACCCCGACACCACCGCCCATGGTGATCCCGTCCATCAGTGCGATATAGGGCTTTGGATAGGTCGCGATATAGTGGTTCAGGTGATATTCCCGACGATAGAACGCATCAAGCATCTCTTCGTCATCAACCTTGCGGGCATCATAAAGGCCGCGGATATCACCGCCGGCGCAGAATGCCTTTTCGCCGGTCCCTTCAATGATGACGACCTTCACCGAAGTATCCTGTTCCCAGGATTTCAGCTGCGCCATCATCATATCGACCATCACCAGATCAAGCGCGTTTAGCGCCTTGGGACGGTTCAACAGGATACGCCCAACCGGCCCGTCCTGCGAAAACAGAACCGGTGCGTCTGCGGTCTCAGTCGGCGAATTTGAAACTATGCTCATAACCTAGTCTTTCAGGGCTGCACGCGCGATGATCAGACGCATGATTTCATTGGTACCTTCAAGGATCTGGTGCACGCGCAAGTCACGCAAAAGCCGCTCGATGGGGTATTCACGAATATAACCATATCCGCCATGAAGCTGCAGCGCTTCGTTACAGACATTAAAGCCGATATCGGTCGCAAACCGTTTGGCCATCGCACAGAATTGCGTGGCATCATCGGTCTTGTGATCCAGCTTCCATGCCCCTTTATGAAGCATCAGCCGGGCGGCTTCGAGTTCGGTGACCATATCAGCAAATTTGAATTGCAATGCCTGAAACTGATCAAGGCTTTTGCCAAATTGTTTGCGGACTTTCATGTGTTCGCGGGCATGCTCCATTGCCGCACGCGCACCACCGATCGAACAGGCCGCGATATTTAACCGCCCGCCATCAAGGCCCTTCATGGCGAATTTGAAACCTTCGCCCTCTTCGCCCAGACGGTTTTCGACCGGCACCTTGCAATTACTAAAGATAACGGCCGCGGTCGGCTGACTGTTCCAGCCCATTTTTTCTTCAAGCTTGCCAAATGATAGCCCCTCGGCATCCTTTGGCACGATAAAGGTCGAAATGCCTTTCGGGCTGTCATCGCCCGTCCGCGCCATGACGACATAAATGTCGCTGCGCGATCCACCGGAAATAAACGCCTTCTCGCCATTAAGGATGTAATGGTCGCCATCGCGTTCAGCCCGGGTTCGAAGAGACCCTGCATCCGATCCGGCCCCCGGTTCGGTCAGGCAGTAACTCGCGAAATGGTCCATGGTGACGAGTTTCGGCAGATATTTCGCGCGCTGCGCGTCATTGCCAAATGTGTCGATCATCCAGCAGGCCATATTGTGGATCGAAATATATGCCGCTGTTGATGGGCAGGCCGCAGCAAGTTCTTCAAAAATAACCGCCGCATCAAGCCGCCCAAGTCCCGTTCCGCCATGTTCCTCGCCGGTATAGATCGCGGCAAAACCAAGTTCGGCTGCCTTGCGCAGTGTTTCCTCGGGGAAGATGTGGTTCGCATCCCAGTCGCCCGCATATGGCGCCATTTCATTCTGCGCGAAATCACGCGCAGCTTGGGCAAATGCCTGCTGATCTTCAGACAGGTTGAATTCCATTGGATCGCCGCCTCTTTTGATTTTCTATTTTCCCTTTACGTAAACGTGAAATCTGCTGCTTGTCAATTCATTCGGTATAATCGTACCGAATTATCACAATTCTCGTCCTGAACGCCTATGGCGTGCATGTTGCTTTGGCATTTCGCCAAATCTTCCTTGCGAATACAGGGCTGCTGCGCATACCCTCCTCGCCTCAGGAATCACAATAAATCAGGGAAACAGTCATCATGTCTTCGACCAAGCCGGAAACAATTGTCCTTCATGCAGGCTATCGCGCCGAACCGACAACCGGTTCTGTCGCCGTCCCGCTCTATCAAACCACCAGTTATCAGTTCCGCGACACCCAGCATGCCGCAGACCTTTTTGCGCTTAAGGAACTGGGCAACATCTATACCCGCCTGATGAACCCGACCAATGATGTGCTTGAACAGCGCGTGGCGGCCCTTGATGGCGGCGCTGCGGCGGTTGCACTGGCATCGGGCCAGGCGGCATCGACCTTTGCGGTGCTGAACATCGCACAGGCGGGTGACAACATTGTCAGCTCAACCGACCTTTATGGTGGCACCTGGAACCTGTTTGCCAACACCTTCAAGCAAATGGGCATCGAAGTCCGTTTTGCCGATCCGGCCGATCCGGAAAACTTCCGTCGCCTTGCCGATGACAAAACGCGCGCGTTCTATGCCGAAACCCTGCCCAACCCGAAACTGCAAGTCTTCCCGATCCGCGAAGTTGCCGATATCGGGGATGATTTGGGCATTCCGTTGATCGTTGATAACACCGCCGCCCCGGTGATCTGTAAACCGATTGATCATGGTGCCAGCATCGTGATGTATTCCACCACCAAATTCATTGCCGGTCACGGCACGTCTGTTGGCGGCATCGTGGTTGATTCGGGCAAGTTTGATTGGGAGAAACACGCCAAACGCTTCCCGCTTCTCAATGAACCGGACCCCAGCTATCACGGTGCGGTTTGGACCGAGGCCGTCAAACCGATTGGCCCGGTGGCTTACGCGATCAAACTGCGCTGCACGTTGCTGCGCGACGTTGGTGCCGCGGCATCGCCGTTCAATTCCTTCCAGACCATTCAGGGCATGGAAACCTTGCCGCTTCGGATGGAACGCCATTGCGAAAACGCGCTCAAGGTTACCGACTTCCTGGCATCTCACCCGAAGGTCACCAAGGTCATCCATCCCAGCAAACAGGATGGCGAAGCCCGCCGTCGCGCGGATAAGTACCTCAAGGGTGGTTTGGGCTCTTTGATGGGCTTTGAACTGGCAGGTGGCAAAGATGCCGGCGAGAAATTCATCAACGCGCTGGAGCTGCTCTACCACGTGGCCAATATCGGTGACACGCGGTCGCTTGCCATTCACCCGGCCACCACGACTCACAGCCAGCTCTCAGAGGAAGATCGTCTGTCATCGGGTGTGACTGATGGCTATGTCCGCCTGTCGATTGGCATAGAACATATTGATGACATTCTGGCGGATTTGACCCAGGCACTTGATAAAGCCTGATAAACCGCCAAAGACTGCTTTGCTGCAAAACCGGTCAGACCTTCGTCTGGCCGGTTTTTCTATTGACGCTTTTGCATGTCCGGGCTAACCAATATCGGCAATACATGCACAACATGCAAAACAGGCATATAAATGTCGAGCGTTTCAAACCGTCAGGACGAAATCCAGAAACTGCTGCGCAGTAAGGGCACGGTTCATATCCACGATCTGGCCGCCCTGTTTCACGCATCCCTTGATACCATCCGCCGCGACCTGCGCCAGATGGAGGAAGATGGTTATTTGCGCCGTATTCACGGTGGGGCAGTCCTGCCCAATTTGGCACAGGAAAGTTACGCGGAACGCGCACAGGAACTACAACCCGAACGCACCGCGATTGCCCAAAAGGCCGCACGCGAACTGATCCCCGATGATTGCGTGGCGTTTTTCGATAGCGGCACCACCGTGTGTGAAGTTGCACGCAACCTCAAACCATCCTTTCGCGGCACGGTGATTACCGTCAACCCGATGATCGCAGTCGAACTCGCCAATCATCCGAATGCCGAGGTCATCATGTTGGGTGGCACGCTTCGCAAAACAGATATGGTGGTATGCGGCCCGACGACCCTTGATCAACTCAGAAGCTTTAATGCCGATATCGCACTCCTTGGCACCTGTGCGCTTCACCCCGAGGCAGGCCTGTCGACCAGCAGCACCGAAGAACGCGCGACCAAGGCGGCCATGATCGCCCAATCGGCCGAAGTCATTGCCATCACCACCGCCGACAAACTTGAAACCAGTCTGCCGCACCGGGTCTGCGACATTGATGCGATTTCCCATCTGGTCACCGGTCGCAAACTTTCAAACGGCTATCTTGCCAATTACACCCGGCGTGGCTTGAACGTCATTCAGGCCTGATCGCCTGCCCTCGCCTTGCGGAGAAACTCGTTAAATGCAAACCCACGCCACTGCCCATAACCGGGTGCGCGCCATCTTCTTTTTGCATGGTGCCGCTTTTTCAAGTTGGGTGCCGCATATCCCGCTGGTGCAGGAACGCCTTGGCCTTGGCCATGACGAACTTGGCGGCATTTTGCTGGCGGCGGCCATCGGTGTGCTTGCCGTGATGCCGGTCGCCGGAAGACTGGCAGACCGGTTTGGCAGCGAACGCGTGGTGCGTTATTCGGGGCTGTTCTATTTCATTGCGGTTGGCGTGCCGGCCTTCATGCCCGATTATCTCAGCATTTCGATCGCGATGTTTGCACTGGGCTTTTCCGGTGCCTTTCTGGATGTCGCGATGAATGCCAATGGCCTGCAGGTTGAACGCGTCAAGGGCCGCAGCATCATGTCGGGGTTACATGGTTTTTGGAGTCTCGGTGGCTTTGTCGGCGCAGGGATTGCCGCCGCCTGGTTCGCCCTGCCAATTGGCAATGAATTCCATCTGCCAATCGTGCTTTCTCTTTTCCTGATCGCGCACATCATCGCACAAGCGGGACTTCTTTCGGATCAGGCGGCATCAGAACATCTGTCTGGCCCACAGGATGCCAGCCAAACCACGACCGCAAAGACCAAGGATCGCAATCTGTTCCTGATGCTGTTGCCATTCGGGGTCTGCGCCTTTATCGGCCAATTCGGTGAAGGTGTCCTGACCGACTGGGCAACGGTATTCATGAATTCCGAACTGTCATCCGGGCCGACATTGGCTGCGGTCGGCTTTGCCATCTATTCCTTTGCCATGGCCGCGACCCGCCTGTCCGGTGATGCACTGGTGAGCCGGTATGGTCGCGTGCCGGTATTGCTGACAAGTTCGGTACTGGCATCCCTTGGCACCCTTGCCTTAACCCTGTCTCCCAATATCGTTGTCGCCTGGATCGGCTGCGGGATTGCCGGCATGGGGCTTGCGGTGATCCTGCCGCTGTTGCTGTCTGCGGCATCCCAGACAACGGGCAAAGGTGGTGGTGCGGTTGTTTCGATTATTGCCGCAACCGGCTATTCCGCGATCATGGCCGGGCCACCGGTGATCGGTGCCATTGGTGAGGCCCTCGGACTGGTCACAGCCTTTGCACTGACATCCGCATTCCTTGCCATGATTATCCCGGTTTACCTGTTAACCATGCGCAGGCGTTTGCAAATTGCGGCCAATGGTTGATCAACGGCGCAATCTGTCCCATAAATTGCCCAGCCTCACAGTATAGAGAACAGATCATGGTCAACAAATTCGCCTATGGCACCTTCCCCAGCACCCGGCAGCGCCGCAACCGCATGACCGACTGGTCGCGCCGCATGGTCGCGGAAACGCGGTTGACCTCCCACGATCTGATCCTGCCTGTCTTTGTGATCGACGGCAAAAACGAACGCACCCCGATCCCGTCCATGCCCGGCGTTGAACGCCAGTCGGTCGATATTTTGGTCGAAACTGCCAAACACGCCGAAAAGCTTGGCATACCGGCCATTGCCCTGTTCCCCTATATCGATGCCAGCCTGAAAACCAAGGACGCCCGCGAAGCCTATAACCCCGACAACGTCGTGTGCCGCGCGGTCAAGGCCATCAAGGATGCCTGCCCCAATCTGGGCGTCATCACCGATGTCGCACTTGATCCATTTAATGCCGACGGCCAGGATGGCATTGTTGTCGATGGTCAGATCCTCAATGACGAAACGACCGAGGCCCTTGTCCGTCAGGCCCTTGTTCAGGCGCAGGCAGGCTGTGACGTGGTTGCACCATCGGACATGATGGATGGCCGCATCGGTGCGATCCGCAAGGTCCTTGAAGAATCGAGCCTCAAAAATGTTCAGATCATGGCCTATTCGGCCAAGTACGCATCCGCCTTCTATGGCCCGTTCCGTGATGCGATTGGCTCGGCCAGTGCGCTTGGCAAGGCTGACAAGAAAACCTATCAGTTGGATCCGGCCAACAGCGATGAAGCCATGCGCGAAGTCGCCTATGACCTTGATGAAGGTGCAGACTCGGTCATCGTCAAACCGGGCCTGCCCTATCTTGATGTGCTTTATCGCGTCAAACAGGAATTCGGCGTGCCGGTCTTTGCCTATCAGGTCTCGGGCGAATACGCGATGATGCGTGCGGCCGGTCAGAATGGCTGGCTTGATTATATCGGCTGTGCGATTGAAACCCTGTCCTGCTTCAAGCGCGCCGGGGCATCCGGTGTTCTGACCTATAGCGCGATTGAAGTCGCCGAGGCACTGGAAGGCTGATTTCACCGCCGCCACGGCAAGTAATAAAAAAGGGCCTCAATCGAGGCCCTTTTGCTTTGGGATGCGAACATCAAATCATGCGGACTTTGCCGCAATGCCATCCGCATCATCTTCAATGCCATAGCCAATCGCCCGCGCACAGAAATGCGGACGCAGTCCGGATCGGGCAAACACACCTTCGATATCCTGCCCATCAAGGAACCCGCCCTGATGGACCAAAAGGGTCTTGATGCCCGACGCCAATCCACCCAGCACATCGGTATGCACCGTATCGCCCACCATCAGCACACGGCTGCGGTCAACACCGGGATGGCGTTTCAGGACTTCCTCGAAAACATGGTGATACGGTTTGCCAACGCATTGCGGCATGACACCGGATGCATCGCCCGCCAGATGCGCGAAGTACCCCGACTCAACCGACAGGAAATCGCCCATCGGCGCACAAATGTCGGGGTTACCGACCAGAACTGGCCGCGGATTATCCTTAAGGCTCTGTTCCAGAAGGGCTTGCTGGGTATCGGTCCAACTATCGGAGTCAATCAACAGGAACCCGCCAACCGCATCGTAAAGCGCGCTGTCACTGCCAAGCGGCTCGACCCGACCGGGCAGAATATCAAACGGCCAGTCGGTCGGCGCCATTGCCCCCCAATGGGTGATGTCGGAATATTCGCCCATCAGCGGGGCGACAAACTGCTGGCTGCTGATCAGGCTGTTATTGTCAAAATCAAAGCCGCGTTTGCGATGACGCGCCAGAATCGCCTCGGCCGAGCTTGAGGCATCATTGGTGACAACCGCAATCTTCTTGCCCATTTCCTGCAAGGTCGCGACTGTCTTGACCGCACCGGGAATGGCACTTTGCCCGCTATTTAGCACACCAAAGGCATCAAACACGATCAGATCAAACTGCTCGGCAATCGCCAAAAGATTATCGACATAATCGGTTGCTGCCGGAACGGCATCGGGTGTGACCTGTGGCAAACGCGGTGCATAGCGCAAATAGGCATCCAGGGCCTGCGCAAAATCCAGTTGCAACCGATTGGCACTCATCGTCATTTCTCCCACACGAACGGCACGTTATTAAAATTCTGGCGTATTCAAACCGATTAGCGCGTTAATTACACCCAAAATTATTCGCAACACCACAAACGCGGATAATCAACCAGAACACATCACGCAAGTTCATTACCCATGCACCACACGCATGGCAATAAAAAGCATCAAATCTGCATCAGCTATTCAGTTTAGAACAGTTAACGAGAGATTTCAGGGATTTCTGCGCTTTTCAATCCGCAGACATGCAAAAAACGCATTGGATTATATCCGCAATCCCCCTTAGATTGTCCTCACGAAATGAATAGGACGTATCGACTGATGAATGCGCCACCAAGCAGTTGATCATTCGATACATCCCATGCAAACCGACACGTCAAACCAGCTAACTATTCCTGTGCGGAATATCTCGGTGAGAACATGCCGGTTAACTGAACAGACGCCGAATAATCGGCCGGTTTGAAATAGGTGATGAAATGATCGTAACCAAGATTTTTGCTTTCCTTCGCGCTCTGCGCGTTCAGTACCAGACCCAGAATGCGCTGCGTAAACTTGATACGCGCGAACTGGCAGACATCGGTTTGAACCGCGACATGATCGACGATGTAGCACACCGTGTTGCTTTCGGTCGCTAAGCCACGACCGTAGCGTCCATGAGGAAGACCCCGACAGAGCATCTGTCGGGGTTTTTCTTTGTCCGAATTTTGGGATTGCCGCTAAAAGATCCGCTTTGCCTGCATCGTCTTAGTTGGCAAACAACGCCTTGTGCTCTTCACGCAGGACATTCTTTTGCACCTTGCCCATCGCATTACGCGGCAATTCATCGACAAAGAACACGCGCTTGGGCACCTTGAAGTTGGCAAGCTCGGATTTAATCGCCGCAATCACGCCCTCTTCGCTTAAGCCGTCTTTTTCTTCCGGCACGATCACGGCAACAACCGCCTCGCCAAAATCGGGATGCTGAACGCCGATCACCGCACTTTCAACAACGCCCTCCATTTTGTCGATCAGGGTTTCGATTTCCTTGGGATAAACGTTAAACCCGCCGGAAATGACCAGATCCTTGGCGCGCCCGACAATATGGACATAGCCCTTGGCGTCGATCTTGGCGATATCACCAGTTATGAAGAACCCGTCTTTGCGGAATTCCTCGGCGGTTTTTTCGGGCATCTGCCAGTAACCGGCAAAAACGTTCGGGCCCCGTGCTTCCAGCACGCCAATCTCATCCGTACCAAGAACATTGCCGTCTTCATCACACACGCGCACTTCGACATCTGGCAGTGCCGGGCCAACGGTATGAACGATGCGCTCGCCACCCAGCGGATTGGACGTCGCCATGCCCATTTCCGTCATGCCATAGCGCTCCAAAAGCGCCTTGCCCGTCCGCTCCTTGAATGCGGTAAAGGTCTCTGGCAGAAGCGGTGCGGATCCGGAAATGAACAGACGCATGTTTGCGGTGACATCCTTGGTAAAATCATCACCAGACAACAGACGCACATAAAACGTCGGAACCCCCATCATCACCGTACTGCGCGGCAAAAGCGCCATCACCTGGTCACGATCAAACTTCGGCAGGAAGAACATCTTCGATCCCGACAGCATCACACAATGGCACGCAATGAAAAGCCCGTGGGTATGGAAGATCGGCAGGGCATGCAGCAGGGTGTCGTCGGCCTTAAAGCCCCAAAGCTTTTCAAGCGTTGATGCGTTCGACCAAAGGTTCATCTGGCTCATCATCGCACCCTTGGGCTTGCCCGTTGTGCCCGAGGTATAAAGTATGGCCGCCAATTCATCGTCGTCGCACGCGACCGGCGCAAAGTCAGAGGGTTGCGATGCCGCCCCGTCCATCAGGCTGCCCTCAGACTGCATGCCCAATGTCAGAACATGCGCAACACCCTGCTGGTCCGCGATAGCCTTGACCTCATCTTCGCGATGGGGCTGACAAACAAAGATCACCGGCGACGCGTTATCCATGAAATAGGCAAGCTCACCCGCCTGATACGCGGTATTCAGCGGCAAATAAACAAGGCCCGCACGGATGCAGCCAAGATAAAGAAACAGTGCCTCGGGGGATTTATCGACCTGAACGGCAACCCTGTCGCCTTTCTTCGCACCAAGCGACGTCAGAAGTCCGGCGATCTGTGCCGATGCTGTGTCCGCATCGCCATAGCTATAGGTCTTGCCATCTGGCGTCTCAATCAGAACTGATGACAGATCGGCCGGAAACCGGTCGCGTATGCGCATAAAAAGGCTGTTGGTCACTGTACTGCTTCCCCGAGAATTCGTTTTGACCGGCAGGTTTGCCCTGCCGGTCTTTTCTGCGGGCAGCATAGTGCAACCAACCATTATTGGTAAACAAGTACCTTTTTACCGCAATGATCGATTTTGTCTGTCAGTCAGACCGTGTTGGCCTTGTCAGGCTAGTCCAGTGCAACCGACGGAAACTCACCGTCGATGTACGGGAACGCTTCACTGACCGTTACCTGTACCTCGGGGTGGAAACCGTTGAAATGGGTGGCCAACGCATTGCTATACGCCCCGATGTGACCAAACTCGATCCAGTCGCCTTCCCGGATATCGGCAGGCAAGGTCACAGTCGCCGGCAAGACATCCATATTGTCGCAGGTCGGCCCATAGATGGTAAATTCCAGTGTCTCTTCCGGATCGAAATCACCTTCAATGCGCAACGGTCGCACCGGATAACGCAATTGCCCGGTCACGGTTTCCGACAGACTGCCGTAAACACCGTCATTGATAAACAGCGTATCTTCCTTGCGCAGATGCACCTGCGTGATCAGGGAAATACCGCTCGATACCAGCGCCCTTCCCGGTTCGCACATATAGGTGGTATCAGGCATATCAAGCCAGCGGATACAATCCTTGATCTCGTCCATGAACTCTTCAAGGCTGGCACCACGCTGGTTCATATACTGGCCGGGGAAACCGCCACCAACGTCGATATGCTTGACCTTCACACCGGAAAAATCAACGACCTGACGGATAAGCTCGACCGCGATCCGATACCCGGTCGGTGTCGTGCATTGCGACCCGACATGGAAACACAAGCCCGCATGGTAACCGTATTCATCAACCTTCTTCAGAAGCTCGGCCGCCACCATCGGGCGCGCACCAAACTTGGCTGACAGGTTATAGGTCGCACCGGCAGGCGGTGTGGCAAGCCGCACATGGATTACCAGGTTCGTGTCGCCCTCGGTTTCCTCGCGAATTTTCTCAAGCTCCTCGGCGGTATCAATCACATAGTGATCAATTCCGAACACCCGATAGGCATTGCGGATGGCATCTCGGCTTTTGACCGGATGCATGAAATACGCCTTCATCCCCGGGAATTGCCGCCGCACGATCGAGATTTCCTCAGGCGAAGCCGTGTCAAAATGACGCACCCCGCCTTCATGAAGATATCGCATGACCTCCGGATGCGGATTGCATTTCACCGCATACAGGACGTCTCCCGGGAACATTTCGACAAAGCGCTGCGCTGTTTCTCGAAGAATATTGGGTCTAAGGCAATACACCGGATAGGAAGGCTTGAGTTCCTTAACAACATCGAACGTCGTATCGAAATGACGTGGCACAATATACTCCATCGTTTACCAATATCAGGCGCCCAGACACGTACCGCCGCCGGGCTGGCCTTTTAGCCTGCCAAGGGTAGCAGCCCTTTTGCCGCCTGTCATGCGACTTGCATGTGCACGACACCGATTAGGGTACTAATTGCGCTTGATATTGCATCGCCCTGTCGATAATTTGGTAAACCAATACCAAATAACCAATATCGTGCGCCCCACGCGGTTTACCGCAGATGCACGCCAACCCACAGGGAGCCTGAAATGCCCATTGATCCGATCCTTGATCCATCCGTTCTGGCCAAGGAGCTGTCCGGTTATCATCTGATCAACGGTAAACTTGTCGCCCCGAAAAACGGCAAGACCTTTGATGTTCTTAATCCTGCCACGGGCAAGGTCATCGGTCAGGCAGCGGACGGTGACGCCGATGACGTCGCGATTGCAGTTGCCGCCGCCAAGGCCGCCCAGAAGGACTGGGCCGAACGCCCGGCGCGTGAACGCGGCAAACTGTTGGCCGAATGCGGTCGTATCCTGATGTCCCATGCTGAGGAATTGGGGCGTCTGGTCGCCCTTGAATCGGGCAAGGCCCTGCGCACCGAAAGCCGGGTTGAGGCATCGGTTCTGGCCGATATGTTCGTCTTTTTCGGCGGACTTGCGTCCGAGCTTAAAGGTGAAACGGTTCCGTTTAACCCGAACATGATGACCCTGACCACCCGTGAGGCCGTGGGCGTCGTCGGTGCGATCATTCCGTGGAACGTTCCGATGATGCTGATGGCGATCAAGGTCGCCCCGGCACTGGTTGCCGGCAACGCAGTCGTCGTCAAATCCGCCGAAGACACCCCGCTTGCCGTTCTGCGCGTTTGTCAGATCATGCAGGAAGTCCTTCCGGCTGGCGTCTTTAACATTCTGTCGGGCTTTGGCCCGTCTTGCGGCGGCCCGCTGGTTGAACACAAGGATGTCAAAAAGGTTTCCTTCACCGGATCAGTTGAAACCGGCCGCACGGTGTATCGCGCCGCTGCCGAAAAACTCATTCCGGTCACCCTTGAACTGGGTGGCAAATCCCCGATGATCGTCATGGGTGATGCCGACCTTGATAAGGCGATTGCCGGTGCGATTGGCGGCATGCGTTTCACCCGTCAGGGACAAAGCTGCACGGCGGCGTCGCGCATGCTGGTGCATGAAAGCCTGCATGACGAATTCGTCAAACGCCTGATTGATAAGGTCAACACCCTTAAAATGGGTGATCCGCTGGATGAAGAAACCGACATCGGCACGATCATCAACCGCAAACAGTTCGACAAGGTTTGTGGCTATATCGAAGTCGGTGAAAAAGAAGGCGCAACCAAAAACGAACTAAGCGCCCTTCCCACCGACAGCGCCCTTTCCGATGGCCTGTTTGTCCGTCCGGTGATCTTCACCAATGTCGATCCGAATGCGCGGATTGCCCGTGAGGAAATCTTTGGCCCTGTTGCCTGTGTGTTCAAGTTCAAAACCTTTGAAGAGGCCCTTGAACTTGCCAATGACAGCGACTTTGGTCTGGCTGCGACTGTCTGGACGACGGATCTTAAAACCGCCCTTGTCGCCACCAAGCGCCTCGAAGCCGGTTTTGTCCAGGTCAACCAGAACCTTGTTGTCCAGCCGAACCTGTCTTATGGCGGGATCAAGCTTTCCGGTCTTGGCAAGGAAGCATCGCTTGAAAGCATGCTCGAACACTTCACCTACAAGAAGACCATTATCCTCAATATGGAATAACGTGTCTGTCGATTGACACGATTGGCCTCAAGAAACCGGGTTGCACGTGACGCAACCCGGTTTTTCTTTTCCGATGCTTGACCTTGCGCGCGCAATCCGCAAAGGTGCGTTTCTCAAACACATCGAAACCCGGAAAGTACATGGCTATGTCTGCAGCTACTGACATCCTCGCATCACACTCTTGCCCGCCTCTTCGTGCCGGTGTGATCGCCATGATTATGGGTATTTCCGACCTGCGAATGTGATCCCTGTCATCTGCGGATGACAGGACCGGTTTAATACCGCTATTCACGCCATAAAATATTACTATAGCCATCGCATCAGATTGCGGATGGCCGCAGGAGTACGGAAATCATGACTGTTTCCTATCACGATATTGTTCGCGCCTCGGGCTTGCTCGAAGGCATTGTTGCGAAAACACCACTGGTAAAATCATTAACGCTTTCAACCATTTGCCAGGCGGATGTTTATCTGAAACTTGAAAATCAGCAATATACCGCGTCGTTCAAGGAACGTGGCGCCTATGTCAAACTGGCAAGCCTGACTCCCAAAGAACGCGAAAAAGGTGTTATCGCCGTCTCGGCTGGCAACCACGCGCAGGGTGTTGCCTATAACGCCAAACGTCTTGGCATTCCGGCCACGATCGTGATGCCCAAAAACACCCCCTACACCAAGGTCCACCATACGCGCTCACATGGTGCCGAAGTCGTTCTGACCGGCAACGTGTTTGCTGAAAGCCTTGAGGCTGCCGACCGCATCCAGCAAGAACGCGGTCTGACCTTCGTCCATCCGTTTGATGATCCGCATATCATCGCAGGCCAGGGCACCGTCGGGCTCGAAATCCTTGATGAAAACAAAGACATCGACACGGTTGTCGTGCCGATTGGCGGTGGTGGTCTGGCATCGGGCGTTGTCACCGCGATCAAGTCGCGCCGCCCTGACATCGAAGTGATCGGGGTTGAGACCAAGCTTTACCCCTCCATGTATGAAGGCATACACAGCAAAGAATTCACCGGCGGTGGCGTTACAATCGCCGAAGGCATTGCTGTCAAACAACCCGGCGGCCTGACGCTTGAAATCTGCAAGGAAAAGCTCGATGACGTCGTTCTGGTCGAAGAAAGCTCAATCGAACGCTCCATCCAGATGATGATCGAGATCGAAAAAAGCGTTGTCGAAGGTGCCGGTGCGGCCCCGCTCGCCGCCCTGCTTGATCACCCGGATCGCTTCAAGGGCAAGAAAGTCTGCCTGATTATCAGCGGCGGCAACATCGATACCCGCCTGCTGGCACAGGTTCTGATGCGCGGCATGGCCCGTGAAGGCCGCCTTGTTCGTGTCCGGATCGAAATTCCGGATGTCCCGGGCGCACTTTCAACGATCAGTGCCTTGATCGGCGAAGAAGACGCCAACATCATTGAAGTCTATCACCAGCGCCACTTCTATGACGTCCCGGCAAAACAGACCGATGTCGACATGGTGCTTGAAGTGCGCGACACCCGGCACGGGCAACAGGTAATCGACCGCTTGATCAAGGAAGGATTCGGTGGTCGCCTGCTTGGCAACACGTCCCTCGACTAGGAACCCTTGCATCTAAAAATGACAAAGGGCCGTTGGTGTTTCACCACGGCCCTTTTCTTGTGTGAACTACATCACATCGCAAGCAACAACATCAGTCACCCAGCGTGCGATACCGCCCACCGTAATACAGCAACGGCGCACCGGTTTCGCCCATCACCAGTTCCTGAACATGACCAACGATGATGCTGTGATCACCGCCTTCATGAAGGGCGTGACGTTCGCAGGTCAGGGCCGCAACACTGCCTTTAAGACGCGGCATGCCAAGGCTGTCATCTTCATATGCAACCTTGTCCCAACCATCCTGCCCGGGGGCTGAAAACAGCTCGGACACCTGCTTTTGGCTCTGGCTCAGGATATTGATGCAAAATCGTTTGGCATCCCCCGTGAACAGCGCATGAGTCGCCGCACGATGATCAACCGAAAATAATACCAGCGCAGGATCAAGCGACACCGAGGCAAAGCTGTTGATGGTAATTCCCGCTTTTGCACCGTCTTGGGCACGGGTGGTTACAACGGCAACACCGGTTGTGAATTGACCAAGGCAATCGCGAAAATCGCGCGCAGAGAAAGACATATTGAAGGAAGCTCTCGTATACCAATATGGATGGGTGACGCGTCCCGAATGGAGCTTGGGGAAAATGGCGTCTATTCACCGCGCTGTCAAACCTAACTCGCAGCTAATTTAAACGCGATGTTAATAAGATTAAAACTTAATAAGAGCATATAGATATCAGAAACACGTTCTGCACTGCCGCAGAAGGCAGATGTTTCGATGAACTCGGGGTTGATCGTTCAGGTATCTGGCTTGGGGTAGCGGAGAAGAAAAAAGAATGTTCTTGATCATTGGTTATATCGTCGTAGTCGGCTCTGTCTTGGGTGGCTATCTGCCGCATGGCGACTTTGGCATTCTTGTACAACCGCTTGAAGTTCTGATCATTTTCGGGGCTGCGTTTGGTGCCTATTTGACTGCCAACCCGCTTGGCATCGTGAAGAAATCCTTCACCTACACCATTCGCGCCATGAAGGGTCCAAAGAAAAAGGCCGCCTATCTGGAACTTCTGATCTGCCTTTATGCGATCTTCCGCCTTGCGAAATCCAAAGGCGATCTTGCGCTTGAAAGCCACGTTGAAAACCCGGAAAGCTCCAGTCTGTTTTCCAATTTCCCGATGCTGATGAAAGATCATCATGCGATGGAATTCATGTGTGACTATCTGCGCTTGCTTACCCTTGGCACGACCAACGCCTATGAACTTGAAGCGGTGATGGATCAGGAACTCGAAACCCATCACGAAGAAGAACACGCAGTTGCATCTGCTGTGCAAACGGCTGGTGACGGCCTTCCGGCACTTGGCATTGTTGCCGCTGTTCTTGGCGTTATCGTTACCATGAGCTCGGTGACAGAACCGCCTGAAATTCTTGGTGGCCTGATTGCGGCGGCCCTTGTCGGTACCTTCCTTGGTATTCTCGGTGCCTATGGCTTTGTCGGCCCGACCGCATCTATCATCAAAAACACTGTGGACGCTGACGGCAAATATTACAGCTGCATCAAAGCCGCCCTGGTTGGTCACATGCAGGGATATGCCCCGCAGGTCTCGGTGGAGTTCGCACGTAAAACCCTCCCGCATAATCTTCGACCCAGCTTCAAAGAGCTTGACGAAGCGCTGCAAGACGCGCCCACGGCTTGATTTTGCGATAAAAGATCTGGTTTAGAGGACAACGCAGCAAATGCCCGATATCGTCATAAAAAAGATCAAAAAAGGTGGGCACGGGCATCATGGTGGTGCCTGGAAAGTTGCCTATGCCGACTTTGTGACGGCGATGATGGCATTCTTCCTGTTGCTGTGGCTGCTTTCAAGCGCGACCGAGGAACAGCTGCAAGGCGTGTCGATGTATTTCACGCCCGAAACCATCTCGCAAAATGAATCGGGTTCCGGCGGTTTGCTGGGCGGCACCAGCCTTGCCGAAGAAGGTGCGCTACGTTCTGAATTCGGATCGCCATCCATCAGCATGGAAATCCCGCCGGTCGAAACACCGGAAGAACGCGAAGCCATCCGTGTGGCCCAGATGGAAGAACAGGAATTCAACGAGGCCCAGGAAGAACTCCTTAAGGCAATCGAAGCCAACGAGGAACTTCAGGGCCTTGAAAAGAACATCCGCATCGAAAACACCGATGAAGGGCTTCGCATCCAGATCCTTGACGAAGATGGCACCGCCATGTTCCCGAGCGGCAGTGCCGCCATGGCCGATCATACCCGCCTTCTGCTGCAACAGGTCGCAGGTGTGATTGAAAATATGCCACAGGATGTCTCGATCGAAGGCCATACCGATGCCGTTCCGTTCAACCGCACGGACGGATATTCCAACTGGGAACTGTCAGCCGATCGTGCGCTGGCCACCCGTCGTGCGCTTGAAGAAATGGGGCTTGAAACCGGACGCTTTGCCAAGGTTGCCGGTCTGTCGGATACCGACCCGCTCCTGCCCGAGGCACCGGAAAATGAAAGCAACCGCCGCATCAGCATCACCTTGCTGCGTGGTACCGGCGAACGTTCCGAGCTTGAAGGCACCGGCGAAGCTGGCCAAAACGGACAAACTGCACCGACAGGTGCAGCACCCGCTGGCCCGGCACCATCGCCGACACAACAACCGGCACAGGGTGAAAACCAGCGCCGCCCGACCTTCTCTGTTCCGTCACAACGGTGATTTGAAATCCGGCAACAGAAATCGGTGCCCTTTTGACCGTCAGGCCTTTAAACTGTCATAAACAACACCTAATCTCATAGAATAGTTCTCTTTGATGTGACCGGGACTGATCGGATCAAATGACAGTTAATCAGCGGCGCTTGACCCAGCACTATTTTATGACCGCACCGATGCCGTGCCCATACCTGCCCGGCCGGTTCGAACGTAAACTGGTCACCGAACTGCGCGGGCCCGAGGCCAACAACGTCCATGATCTTTTGTCGCGTGCAGGCTTTCGCCGCAGCCACTCCATTGCCTATCTGCCGGCCTGCAGTGATTGCAATGCCTGTATTCCGGTTCGCGTCCGCTGTGACGGGTTCGAACCCAGCCGGTCCTTCCGCCGCATCAAGAACAGAAACAGCGATCTTGTCCGCAAGGTAATGCCACCGTCCGCGACCCAAGAACAATATCAGCTGTTTAGCACCTATCAGGATGCCCGACATGGCAATGGTGACATGGCGCGCATGGATGCCCGTGATTACCGCGCAATGATCGAAGACAGCACTGTGGAAACCTCGATCTTCGAATATCGCCGGGATGATGACAGCCTGATTGCTGTCGCACTGGTTGATATTCTGGCCGACGGACTGTCTGCTGTTTACAGCTTCTTTGACCCGGAAGAAGACCGTCGCGGACTGGGCACTTACATCGTGCTTGATCTGATCGACGAAGCCAGAATGCTCTCCCTTCCGCATGTCTATCTCGGCTACTGGATCGGCGATTGCCGCAAGATGTCCTATAAGATGCGCTTCCAGCCCCTTGAAGGCTTCCGCGATGGCCAGTGGGTCTCGATGGAAGACGCTGATAGCGACGCCGACTAAGCTGTAAAAGTTCCCGTTCTGCACCAATTGCGCGAACCACTTTCCCCAATTAGACTAAAGTACCATACAACAACTCGATCCTCGGTTGCCTGCCCGTAAAGACGCATATAAGCTTCGTCTCAAAGCTGATCATCCAGCTTTTACAGATAAATCATGAGCTTGCATCTTTGGGAGGTTGTAACCAATGAAACGTCGCCAATTTCTTTCCGGCGCTGCCGTAGCAGGTGCGACTGCTGCTGCCGCGTCAACTTTCGCCAAACCGGCAATTGCCCAGGACGTCCGCGAATGGCGGATGGTCACCACCTGGCCGAAAAACTTTCCGGGCCTTGGCACCGGCGCAAACCTTCTTGCTGAATACATCACCAAGGCATCCGAAGGTCGCCTGAAAGTTACCGTTTTTGGCGCAGGTGAAATTGTTCCAGCATTCGAAGCCATCGACGCTGTTGGCAACGGCACCGTCGAAATGGGCCACGGCGCGCCTTACTACTGGAAAGGCAAAGTCGACGCGACCCAGTATATCGCAGCAATGCCGTTCGGACTGAACGCACAGGAACAGAATGCCTGGTTCCAGTGGGGTGGCGGTCAGGAACTGGCTGATAAGGTCTATGCGGAACTGAACTGTAAGTTCTTCCCGTCGGGCAACACCGGCACCCAGATGGGTGGCTGGTTCAACAAGGAAATGAACACCATTGACGACTATAAAGGTCTGAAAATGCGTATTCCGGGCCTTGGTGGCGAAGTTGTCAAAGCCGCTGGTGCCAACGTTGTGAACCTTCCGGGCGGCGAAATTCCGCCTGCACTGCAGTCGGGCGCGATTGACGCAACCGAATGGGTTGGTCCGTACAACGATCTGGCCTTTGGTCTCTATAAATCGGCCAAATACTACTACTATCCGGGCTGGCACGAGCCGGCGACCGTTCTCGACAACTTCATCAACCTGGATGCATGGAATGCACTCCCGGATGATCTCAAAGCCATTGTCGAGCAGGCAAACCGTGCTGTGAACCAGATGGTTCTGTCCGAATTCACCGCGCGTAACGTTCAGGCACTCGACACCCTGCGTAACAAGCACGGCGTTGATGTTCGTCCGTTCTCTGACGACATTCTGACCGGCCTTGGCAAACTGTCGGGCGAAGTTCTGCGTGACCTGGTTTCGTCGAACCCGCTGTCGCAGGAAGTCTTCGAAAGCCTTATCGCCTTCCGTACCCAGTCGATCGCATGGTCGAAATTCTCGGAAGCGGCATTCGCACAGGCACGTGTTCTGCCGTTCAAATACTAAGTTCTCCGAATTCGGAAAACGACAAAGGGCTGGCAATTGCCAGCCCTTTTTATTTGGCCTGCTCCAAACTTGTCAGAGCCGGCCACTGAAACAAAAAAGGCACCCATCACGGGTGCCTTTTTCTTTGATGATATATCGCCGTCGTTCTTAGAACAGAACGCTCGGAAGCCAGGTTGCCAACCACGGGAAGGCAGCCACAAGGCACAGACCAAGCATCTGGATAACCACGAACGGTACAATCCCGCGATAGATATCCCACGTCTTGATCGCCGCCGGGGCCACACCACGCAGATAGAACAGCGCAAAGCCGAATGGCGGTGTCAGGAAGCTGGTCTGAAGGTTGATCGCAATCATCACACCCAGCCAGACCGGATCGACATCAAGCTTAAGCAGGATCGGACCGACAATCGGAATCACAACGAACACGATCTCGATGAAGTCGAGGAAGAAGCCCATGACGAACATCAGCAACATCACGACCAGCATCGCACTGAACACACCACCCGGAAGGTTGTGCAGCAGTTCTTCAACCAGATGATCACCACCCAGACCACGGAACACCAGCGAGAACACCGACGCACCCAGAAGGATGACAAACACCATCGCGCTGACCTGAACCGTCTGGCGCACCACATGGCGCAGCACAGGCATATCAAGGCGGCGATAGAATGCAGCCAGAATGGTCGCACCGACCGAGCCAAATGCCGCGGATTCCGTCGGCGTTGCAATCCCGGTCAGGATGGAGCCCAGAACCGCCACAATCAGCAATGCCGGCGGCAGCAATGCACGCAGTACTTCACCCCAAAGGCCTGCCGGGCGTTTGCCCTCGACCAGTGCCGGTGCTGATTCCGGATCAATCAGGGATTTGATGATGATCCAGCCGATATAAAGCCCAACCAGCATAATTCCCGGAATGAAGGCACCGGCAAACAGATCCATCACCGAAATCGGTTCCGGTGCCCAGTTGCCCAGCGCACGCTGCGCTTCGGCATAAGCCCCCTGCAGGATATCACCCAGCAGAACCAGAACAATCGACGGCGGAATGATCTGACCCAGCGTACCCGATGCACAGATCACACCGGTCGACAGTTTCGGATCATAACCGGCTTTTTGCATCGCCGGCAGGCTGAGCAAGCCCATGGTCACAACCGTCGCACCGACAATACCGGTCGATGCCGCCAGCAACATACCAACGATCACGACCGAAATGCCAAGGCCGCCACGCATGGTGCCAAACAGCATGCCCATGGTGGTCAGAAGCTTCTCGGCGATCCGTGCGCGTTCAAGCATGACGCCCATGAACACGAACAACGGGATCGCAACATAAAGCTCGTTGGTCATCACACCGAAATAGCGTGACGGCAAAGAGCCCAGAAGCGGCATATCGAATGTGCCCATGGCGTTGCCAATAAGCGCAAAAGCAAGACCGGTGCCCGCAAGTGAGAAAGCAACCGGAAAACCAAGAAGAAGCACGCCGCAAGCTACGGCGAACATCACCAGGCTAAGAATTTCCCCCGTCATCAGACGCCCTCGTGCTCTTCTTCTTTGATTTCAAATTCTTTGTGACCGGTCAGGACCAGAACACTGCGCGCTGCCAAAGACAGCCCCTGCAGCAGCATCAGGACACCAAAGACCAAAATCACAGACTTATACAGGAACAATCCCGGAAGCCCGCCGGTTTCATGCGATCCTTCCAGGCGGTGCCAGCTCGTGACAACGTAAGGATAGCTGTACATCAGGATCATGATGACAACGGGCGCAAGCAGGAACAGCGAACCAAAAAGGTCTACCCATGCCTTGTAGCGCGCAGATGCCGGACGATAGAAAACGTCAACACGCACATGCCCCCCATGCAGCAGCGTGTAACCCGCGCCGACCATGAACATGATGCCGTAAAGCCACATATAGCTTTCCTGCATCGACACCCAGCCGACCGCAAAGCCATAACGCAACGTTGCCACCAAAAATGTGATCACCACCATGGGGATCACCAGCCAGGCTACTCCGCGTCCGATCCAGTCATTAAGACTGTCGACGGCGCGGACGAAATTTCCCAGAAATCTCACTTTTCACTCCCAAGCCCTTTTTTGAATCTCACAGGAAAATTGCGGGCTTCCTGTTAAACAGGTTGGGAAGTTACAGATTAACCACCGAAAACGCTATATCTTTTGCACCGAATTTCGGCCATTTCTGCCGGGAAATGCAACAAATCACAGGCAGTGCATCAATTTTCGTCATTCAGGCAAAGAAAAAGCCGGATGGCTTGGCACCATCCGGCTTTTATCAAGGCGTTTTAACACCCGTTATTCAAACTTGTTGGACCGCGGGAAGCCATTTGGCGGCAGGCGCCCTGCCCCCGCCCGTTTGCCAATCCATTCGGCCAATTCGGTCACAGTCCGGGTACGACCTTCGCTGCCACCCATCGTCCAGCTAAGACCTTCTTCAAGGTTAAACAAGATAAGGTCGGAAAGCCCGCCTTGGCGATATTTCTGCAGGATCACACCGCGGCCACGCGTCATTTCCGGAATTTCCGAAACCGGATAAATCAGCAATTTGCGATTATCGCCCAGAACGGCAACATGGTCTTGCTCAACCGGCAGGAAGATCTTGGCAACTTCACCAGTTCCAAGGTTAAGCACCTGTTTGCCGTTTTTGGTCTGCGCAACCACTTCTTTCTCGGCCACCAGGAAGCCACGTCCACCGGAACTTGCCACCAGAAGGTTACGGCCTTCCTTGTGCACCACCATCGAAACAATGTCATGTTCCTGCGGCAGGTCGATGGACAGACGGATCGGCTCCCCATGACCACGCCCGCCCGGCAGTTTGTCACACGACATGGTGTAGCAACGCCCGGCCGTCGACAGGATCAGAAGCTTGTCGGTGGTGAATGCCTTAAGCGCAAAGCGATGCTCGTCACCATCCTTGAACTTCAGGTCGCTGATATCCGCAACATGACCCTTAAGCGCACGCACCCAGCCCATTTTCGAACAGATCACCGTAATCGGTTCACGTTCGATCAATGCTTCCAGCGGAACTTCGATTTCTTCCGGTGCATCGCCAATCTCGGTGCGGCGCTTGCCAATGGCAGTTTTCTTGCCAAAGTTTTCACGCATCACTTCAATCTCGTCGCGGATTTTCTCCCAACGCAGGCTTTCGCTGGCCAGAAGTGCTTCAAGGCCCTGCTTTTCCTCGGTCAGTTTGGCATGCTCGTTCTTGATTTCCATCTCTTCGAGCTTGCGCAAAGACCGCAGACGCATGTTAAGGATCGCATCGGCCTGCACTTCGGTCAGGTCAAACGCCTTCATCAGGGCGTTTTTCGGCTCATCCTCATAACGGATGATCCGGATCACTTCATCAAGGTTCAGATAGGCAACAAGATAGCCTTCCAACACCTCAAGACGATGATTGATCTTGGCCAAGCGATGGTTGGAACGACGGATCAGAACATCCTGACGATGCGCCAGGAATGCGCGCAGAACTTCGCGCAGGTTCATCACACGTGGCGTGTTGTCGCCGTCCAGAACGTTCATGTTCAAGCCAAACCGGATTTCCAGCTCGGTATTCTTGAACAGCATTTCCATCAGGTGTTCCGGCTCAACCGCACGGGTACGCGGCTCCAGAACCAGACGAATGATATCGGTCGACTCATCGCGCACATCGTTCAAAAGCGGCAATTTCTTTGCCACCATCAGATCGGCGATCCGTTCAACCAGCTTGGCTTTCTGAACCTGATAGGGAATTTCGGTAATCACCACCTGATAAAGACCGTGGCTAAGCTTCTCGACTTCCCATTTCGCACGCAGGCGGAATGAACCACGCCCGGTCGCATAGGCTTCCAGAATGTTTTCACGCGGCTCGACCAGAACACCACCGGTCGGGAAATCCGGACCCGGCACGCAACGCACAAGCTGCGCAATCGAGGTTTCCGGATCATCAATCAGCTTGATCAGGGCCGTGCAAAGCTCGCCGGCATTGTGCGGCGGAATGTTCGTCGCCATACCCACGGCAATGCCCGAGGCCCCATTGGCCAAAAGGTTCGGGAAAGCAGCCGGCATCACAACCGGTTCTTTTTCTTCGCCGTCATAGGTCGGTCGAAAATCAACAGCATCTTCGTCAAGGCCATCCATCAACGCCGCGGCAACCGCTGTCATGCGGGCCTCGGTGTAACGCATTGCCGCAGCATTATCGCCGTCAATGTTGCCGAAGTTGCCCTGACCATCAACAAGCGGATAACGAACCGCAAAATCCTGTGCCAGACGTACCAGCGCGTCATAGACCGACTGATCACCATGCGGGTGATATTTACCGATCACGTCACCGACAACACGCGCACATTTCTTGAACCCCTGTTCCGGGTTCAGTTTAAGCTGACGCATGGCGTAAAGAAGACGACGATGCACTGGCTTGAGGCCATCACGCACATCAGGCAGGGAACGCGACATGATTGTCGACATCGCATAGGCGAGATATCGTTCGCTCAGCGCGTCTGCAAGCCGGGTTTCCCGGATTTGTCCGGCACTGGCCGGATCGAAAGTCTTGGTGCTCATGAACGATTTTTCTTGTTGCTTGTCAAAATGGACATGTGCAAGTGCGTTCGGACCCGAACACCTTACGTTATTGGCAACATACTACGCCGGGCATGGTCTTGGTCAACATATGGCGCGCAAATTGCCGAATTTATTTTTCTGCTCCGATATCCGTGCGCCAGACATGGCTGACAAGACGGTCGCGCGCGGCAACAGGTTTGATGCCTTTTGCCTCGAAAATATCACGATGGATGAAAAAGCCGGTCAGTTTCAGACCATCGCGCAACTGTTCTGATAAAGACATTTCCTTGCGCGATTGAGACGCCCGACCAGAAGCAAGAAAGGCTGGCAATGGCAACATCCGGTCACGATACGCCTGCCCTGATGCCTCGCCAACCGCACGGCCGCTTTTGGGGGATACAAAGGCAAGGTTTTCGGCCTCGTTGGTCGCGGCACATCGATCCAGTGCCAAGCCATAACCAAGCTCTTCCAGTAACCCGACTTCCCAACGGATATAGGCAGGCAACCATTGCTCGGACTTGAGTGCCGAAATCAACGCGACGGTCCCGCAATACAGATCCGGATGGGCCTCGCGTTCCGGAAGTGTTGCATCAAGCATCGCACAGGCCGAACTCATCGCCATCAAGGGGCCAGCATGCAACAAAAGGTCTGCGGCATGCGCCCCGGTCAATTCACAGCGAAATTGCCCAAGATGCTCGGCCAACCGGGCGGACCATCCCACCCGGATTTCATTACCGGGTTCAAGGGTGCCACGCATGGATTTGCTGGTCGCGCCGCGTACCAGACCGGCATGGCGGCCATAATCACGGGTCAGGACAGAAAGACGGACTGAATTTTCACCCAGCTTGCGTGTCGAAAGAACGATACCGTCATCCCGCCAATCCATCAGCGTACCCTAAAAAAATCCGCTGGGCACAATTAGGCGAGTTACTAGGAAAAAGAACCCAAGCAGACAGGACGCCAAACTGAACAACGCCAAACCGAACACAACCTTGCGCAGGATCGGGCGGTTCGGGATTTCTTCGATGGCATCAGACAGCGGATCAGATGAGTCATTACGCATTAGGTCGGGCCTCCACCCGTCATGCGCCAGAACAGGCCCAGCACAAAGACGGCGATCGCGATCAGAAGTGCAATCAGGTTAAGCGGTTTGTGCAGGAACGATTTTTCACGTTGCACAGACGCACTGGAATTGCGGTTACGGAACGGACGTCTGGCGACGCGCGCAACAATCATTGCGGCAGCAGCGCCAACAATGATCATGACAATTCCCCAGACGGACCCGATTTCCATTACTTACCCGGCAATTTGTGGTCACTCGATATGGGACCAGTCAACGCGATCAGGCGTTGTGATCAAGCCCCCACATGGCAAAGCGGTTGGGATCATCTCCCCAGTTTTCACGCACCTTCACAAACAGGAACAAATGTACCCGGCGTTCGAAAATGGCTTCAAGCTCCTTGCGCGCATCGCTGCCAAGCGCCTTGATACGTTTACCGCCCTTGCCAAGGATGATCGCCTTCTGGCCCTCACGCTCGACAAAGATGGTCTGTTCAAGCTTGACCGATCCATCTTTGCGCTCTTCCCAAAGCTCGGTCTCTACCGTTGCCGAATAAGGAAGTTCCTGCTGAAGCTGGTAATAAAGCTTTTCACGGGTAATTTCAGCCGCAAGCAGTCGCAGCGGCATATCCGAAACATCGTCTTCCGGGAACATCCACGGACCGTCCGGCATCTTGGCGGCAAGGAAATTCACCAGATCCTGCGTACCCGCACCCTTCTTGGCCGAAATCATAAAGACGTCGGTAAAGACTTCGTGGGCAAACAGGTCCTGCGACAAACGCAGAAGCTTTTCCTTGTCCGACACCTTGTCGACCTTGTTCAACGCCAGGATCGCCTTGCGGTTCTGTTCCTTAAGCGTCTTGATGATGGCCAGGTCCTCGTCCGTGATGCCGCTTCCGGCATCAATCACCAGAACAACAAGGTCCGCGTCATCCGCACCATTCCAGGCGGCCTTGACCATCGCGCGGTCAAGACGGCGTTTGGGCGCAAAGATGCCCGGCGTATCAATGAAAACAATCTGCGCGTCTTCGGTCATGACAATACCGCGCACGCGCGTTCGTGTCGTCTGGACCTTCGGCGAGACGATGGACACTTTCGTGCCAACCAACTGGTTCAAAAGTGTCGATTTGC
This sequence comes from Thalassospira sp. ER-Se-21-Dark, assembly GCF_017922435.1. Lineage (NCBI taxonomy): Bacteria > Pseudomonadati > Pseudomonadota > Alphaproteobacteria > Rhodospirillales > Thalassospiraceae > Thalassospira > Thalassospira sp. ER-Se-21-Dark. The sequence goes on from NZ_VDEZ01000002.1 coordinate 843,851, forward strand.
CAGCATTCGGCGCACCAACGAGGGCCACAAAGCCACAACGTTGCTGATAAGGTAATCTGTCTTCGGCCACCGGTGTGGGAACCTCATTCATCACTAAGTTTATCCAACATCAATTTTGCGGCGAGTTGTTCCGCTTCGCGTTTCGATTTGCCTTCGGCACTGACACTGTCACCGTCGCCGGTCGTCAGTTCGATGGTAAATAACGGCGCGTGGGCCGGGCCTTCACGCCCGACCATCTCGTATTTCGGTAACGGCTTGCCCCGCCCTTGCAGCCATTCCTGCAATTGCGTTTTGGCATCCTGCGGCGGCTTGTTGGCTTCATCCAAAAGCGGTGTCCACAGCTTTTCAATAAAACGCCGTGCCGGTTCAAGACCACCATCAAGATAGAGTGCGGCAATCACCGCCTCCATGCAATCAGATAAAATCGCCGGATTGGTATCGGCCCCTGCTGCGCGTTCACCCTTGGCCATCTGGATGTGTTCACCCAGTTTGATCTGTTCTGCCACGCGCGCCAAAGTCTCGCGGCGCACCAGTGCGACAAACCGTTTGGCCATGGCACCTTCGCGCTCGCGCCCGAACCGGGTATAAAGCATTTCCGCCACGACAAGGCCCAGCACACGATCGCCAAGAAACTCAAGGCGCTCGTTGCCGCCGCTTAGCATATCCTTGCCCTTGGCGGCACTGCGATGGGTCAGTGCCACACGCAAAAGATCGGGATTGGAAAAACCGTGATCAATCTCGGCGATCACTGGCAGGCCGTCGCTCATCAGTTAACCCCCTGGAACAGGCGATCAAAGCGGATGCTGCCAAGGTCATAAACCGGCTGGGAGCTGTCCTTGGAATAGAACAGGAATTCAGCACGACCAACCAGGTTTTCAATCGGGACAAACCGGAAGCGCGACGGGAAGGCACGGCTGTCTGCCGAATTGTCGCGGTTATCACCCATCATGAAGAAATGACCTTCGGGAACGGTGAAAGCTTCGGTGTTGTCGCTCGGTCCCTGATCGCCAAACATCTCGAGAATGCGATGCACGCGGCCATTGGGCAGGGTTTCGATATATTGCGGCACTGCGGCTGATCGCCCGCCACCATCGGTCAGGATGTAATCCTCGATGCGCTCGCGCTCGATCATCTTGTTGTTGATGTAAAGGCGGCCTTCCTTGACCTGAACCGTATCGCCCGGCAGGCCGATCACACGCTTGATGTAATCCTGCGAGGTATCAGACGGCAGTTTGAAGACAACCACATCGCCACGTTCCGGCTCGCTTTCAAACACACGGCCCGGAATGATCGGCAGGCTGAACGGCATGCTGTGCTTCGAATACCCATAAGAGAATTTCGACACAAACAGGTAATCCCCCACCAGCAAGGTCGGGATCATCGAGCCAGACGGAATATTGAACGGTTCGAAAGCAAAGGTCCGAACCATAAGTGCAATGACAATGGCCCAGAAAACGGTCTTCAAGGTGTCGAGCAAACCACCCGTTTTCTTCTTATGCACAAGCTTTTCCATTCCGTGTTCAACCAATCAATTTTTGTCAATCTGCCGAAATCACAACGACCGCATTGGCCATCGGATATTCGTCCGTCAGGGTCACATACACAGAGGCAGTTTTCCCATCCGGGGTCAATTCTTCAAGTCGTGCTTGCGCACCTTCAATCAAAACCATATCGGGCTTGCCGCTGGGCTGATGTACCACACCCATGGTGTTATGATAAACACCGCGACGAAAACCGGTCCCAAGCGCCTTTGAACAGGCTTCCTTGGCGGCAAACGCCATGGCCAGCGACGAAGCAGTCCGGTGCGGCTTGCGTTTGGCACGCGCAATCTCGATATCGGTAAAGACACGCTTCATGAAACGCTCACCATGGCGTTCAAGAGTAGCCTCTATCCGACGGATATCGCATAAATCTGTGCCAATCCCAATGATCATTTACGCATAACCTGCCTGCGTGCGTGCTTCATCCATCAAACGGCGCATTTCGGCAATCGCCGCTTCAAGCCCGACAAACACCGCCTCACCAATCAGGAAATGCCCGATATTAAGCTCGGCAATTTCCGGCATGGCGGCAATCGGCTTGACGGTTTCAAAATTCAAACCGTGACCGGCATGAATTTCAAGTCCGATCCCTGCCCCATATTGCACAGCATGGCGGATACGGTCCAGTTCACGGGCGCGTTCTTCGTCGGTCTTCGCATCGCAATAGGCCCCGGTATGGATCTCCACCACGGGCGCACCAAGGCTTTTGGCGGCATCAAGCTGTGCTTCGGATGCCTCGATAAACAATGAAACGCGAATGCCGGCATCACCAAGGTCCGAGACAAACCGTTTAAGATGATTATGCCCACCGGCAACATCCAGTCCGCCTTCGGTCGTGCGTTCTTCGCGTTTTTCCGGCACCAGGCACACCGCATGCGGCTTGGTCTGAATTGCGATGGCCAGCATTTCATCGGTTGCCGCCATCTCGAAATTAAGCGGCAAATCAACTTCTTCGCGCAGGCGCTGCATATCCGCATCACGGATATGGCGACGGTCTTCGCGCAAATGTGCCGTGATACCATCCGCACCGGCCGCCTTTGCAAGGGCGGCTGCCCGCACCGGATCGGGCAAATCGCCGCCGCGGGCGTTTCGAATGGTCGCAACATGGTCAATATTGACCCCGAGGCGCAGCTTCGCATTCATGATGTTTCATCCTGCTTTTTGGTGGCGTGCTTTGCGGCAGTTCCGATCTTTTCCTTGGCACTTTCAAGCATCGGGCCAAGGCCATGGCGCTCGGTCTTTTTCATCCGGCGCAAGATGCGGTTATGGCGATAAATCACAACCGCACGGCGGATCGGGAAGTAAAACAGCATCCAGATAACAATCGTGGTCGGAATGCAGCCAACCACCATCGGCCAGATGATATCAACAATGCTGGCCCAAAGTTGCCCCAGTGCCTGCTGATCGCTGACATCCCAATTGCCGAAAATAAGCCCGCCACCGACATAGTTCAGGCCAAGGACAACGAACTCCCACAGCACCGCCATATCGAAATGCACTGTCGAACTTGCCGAATGCGCGCCAAGGATCCAGTTACCACAGGTATAAAGCCACAACCAGATAAACGGAAACGTCCAGGGATTGCCAACCACTGTGCCCAAAAGCGACGCCACCACGTTACTGCGCGTTAAAAGGCTCAGCAGTGTCGAGATGACAAAGTGGAACCCGATAAACGGCGTGAAAGACACCGCCGCCCCGATCGCAAAACCCGATGCGATGCTATAGGGCGACCCGGGCAAACGGGCGACGCGATGGGCAAAATACTGTGACGAACGACGCCATCCGCCGCGCGGCCATACCACGTTGCGTACACGCTGAAAGGATGAAGGTTTGCTGCGGCGCCGAAACATGCGGGGTCAGTTCTGGATCTAATCACGTAATGCTAAAATCTTGAAGCATATGCGTAAGTGCTGACTGCGCGATTGGCAAGGCTTTTGCGCCAAATTCGCCTAAAAGGTGAAGGCGTTTACAGTTCGCCGTCACCCGCGCGCGCGTTCAACGGCATTGACCACCGGTGTGGCACGCAATGCGGCAATGATATTGGTCAGGTGTTTGACATCGACCACATCGATATCAATCAGCATTTCAAAGAAGTCTGTTGTGCGATTGGTAAAGCGCAGATTGGTGATATTGCCATGGTTCTTGGCAATCACGCTGGTGATTGAACTAAGCGCGCCCTGCTCGTGGCCGACGGTCAATCCAAGGCGGCCGATGAAATGTTCCGGTTCGCCCTCGTTATCCCACCCGACATCAAGCCAGCGTTCCGGCTGCTCGGTAAAGGTTTCAAGCGTATCGCAGTCAATCGTATGGATTGTCACCCCCTTGCCGGTTGTAACAATCCCGACAATGCGGTCCCCCGGCAGCGGGTGGCAACAGCCGGCATAATGCACGGCCATACCGGGAATAAGGCCCTTGATCGGGATGGCGTGATCATGTTTGCGGGCGCGCACCTTATCAAGTGGCACAACCTTGCGCGCCGTTTCCTTGTCCTTGGTGCCCGGGAACACGGCATGAACAACTTCACGCCCGGTGTGATGCCCGGCCCCGACAAGGGTCAAAAGCGCATCAACCGACGGCTGCTTGAAGATTTTAAGAACCCCTTCAAGCGCCTTGTCGGAATAATCATAACCTTCCTGACGGAACGCCTTTTGCAGGATCGCCTTGCCAAGATCCTTGTACTGGTCTTCCTGCTGCTGGCGGATAAAGCGGCGAATTCGCGCCCGCGCCTTGCCGGTAACAACAAACCGTTCCCAGGTCGGATTCGGCGTCTGCGCCTTCGATGTTACGATTTCGACTTGGTCACCGTTATTGAGCACCGTGCGCAACGGCACCATCGCGCCATTGACCTTGGCCCCGACACAGGTATCGCCGATGTGGGTGTGGATCATATAGGCGAAATCGACCGGGGTTGCGCGGGCCGGAAGCGCAATCACATCGCCCTTCGGGCTAAAGCAGAACACCTGATCCTGGAACATCGCAAGCTTGGTATGTTCAAGGAATTCTTCCGGTTCGGACGCGTGTTCCAGAATATCAAGGAGGTCACGCAGCCAACGATACTGCACCCCTTCCTTCTGCTGACCGGTCGGTGCTTCCTGTTTATAGGCCCAGTGTGCTGCCACACCGTTTTCGTTGACCTCGTGCATCTGGCGGGTACGGATCTGAACCTCGATCCGGTGATTTTCCGGGCCCAGCACCGTGGTATGGATCGAACGATATCCGTTAGGTTTCGGGGTCGAAATATAATCCTTGAACCGTCCCGGAACCACTTTGTAATTGGCGTGCAGATATCCCAGCACTTCGTAGCAATTGGGCATGTCATCGACCAGCACGCGAAACGCCATGATGTCAGACAGCTCACCAAAGGTGATGTTCTTGCGCTGCATCTTCTGCCAGATCGAATAGGGCCGCTTTTCGCGCCCGTAAATGTCGACCTTAAGCCCCTGGCGCGAAATGACTTCGGTCAGTTCGGAAACAATCCGGCTGACGACGTTGTCGTCCTTCTCGCGCAGGAATTCCAGACGTGCGAGGATCGAATCACGTGCTTCGGGATTGATATGCTGGAAGGCCAGATCTTCAAGCTCTTCCTTGATGTCATGCATACCGATGCGCTCGGCAAGCGGGGCATAAATCTCAAGCGTTTCAGCAGCGATCCGCACGCGCTTTTCCGGCTTGGAGATATAATGCAACGTCCGCATGTTGTGCAGTCGGTCGGCAAGTTTGACCAGCAACACGCGAATGTCTTCGGACATCGCCAAAAGCAGTTTGCGGAAGTTTTCCGCCTGCTTGGAATCAGCGGACTTCAGCTCGATCTGGGTCAGCTTGGTCACACCATCGACCAGCTTCATGATGTTGGTCCCGAAAAGCTTGGTGATCTCTTCAGGCGTCGCATCGGTATCTTCGATGGTGTCGTGCAGAAGGGCCGTGATGATCGTGTCGCAATCAAGCTTGTAATTGGTCAGAATGCCTGCGACTTCAATCGGATGGGAAAAATACGGGTCACCGGATGCGCGCTTTTGCGAACCGTGTTTCTGGGTCGCATAGACATAGGCCCGGTTCAGCGTGGTTTCGCACGCATCGGGGTCGTATGCCTTAACCCGTTCAACAAGTTCGTATTGGCGCATCATTCAGGGGCATCTCCGCAATTTTCCCAAGGGGATATAGTTCGTCCCCTTTCATAAGATAGTACGATCTGGACAAAAAAAAGCCACGGAAGATAAACACCGTGGCTCTTCTTTTGGAAAGGTTCAGATCAAAACCAGTCTGACCTTATTCTTCTTCCGACGGAGCAACAACGCCAGCGGAAGCATCTTCAACAGCTTCAGCAACCAGCTTCGGACCGAAATCGTCTTCGGTTTCTTCCGGCTCATCGGCTTCAACATGCCGCTGCAGACCCTGCACCATGCCATTGCGCAGATCGTCAAAATCAACCGTTACTTCGGCAATTTCACGCAGCGCAACAACCGGGTTCTTGTCGTTGTCACGATCAATGGTCAGTTCTGCACCGGCCGAGATGTTGCGTGCACGCTGAGCTGCGAGCATTACAAGCTCAAAGCGGTTCGGAATCTTGTCAACGCAATCTTCGACGGTAACGCGCGCCATAAATGTCTCCAGAAATACTTTTGGGGTGTCCAGACCGAGCTTTATAGCGTCGGATCACGTGTGTTGCAACAGCGAAACCACTCTTTCGATCAGGTTTTCGCATGCTTTATCAGCCATTCGTTTGTTTGCGAATCTGCTGATCGGCCGGCAGATCCGAAATCAGATCGTCTACTGTGCGGTTCAAAACCGGGTGAACCCAGTCGGCAACCACATCCCGCAAGGGCAGCAAGACAAACGCCCGCTCGGCCATGCGCGGGTGCGGCACATGAATGCCGCCGTCCTCACGCACCAATTCCCGGCCATAGGCAATCAGGTCAAGGTCAATGACGCGCGCGGCATTGCGTTCCCGCCGGACACGCCCGAATTCGGCCTCAACGTCATGCAAACGTTCAAGCAGATCATGCGCTGACAAGCCCGTCGAAATGCGTGCAACACCGTTCACGTACCAGGGCTGATCGGAAATCGGCACCGGTGCGGTTTCATAAAACGATGACACCTGATCAATCGAAATGTCGCCATTTTCGGCCAATCGACGCAGTGCGGCTTTCAATGTTTGTGCAGGCGCACCATATTCTTCGGTAGGCAAATTTGCACCGAAAGCAATCAGGATAGCGTCATCCGCGATCATGCTGGTGTCTGACGGTGAAGAATTGCGCACAAAGAAGACCTTCGGTTCGGTGATTGGGCGTATGACAAGGTTCGGGAAGACGGCATATCTAAGGGAGCCACCCTGCTCTGTCCACGATATTTTCGCCTTTCTTTGTCCCTGCACCCACGGTAAACATGAAAGGTCTGTATTTGAAAGTTCCGTATTTTAGGAACTCTAATAATTAAATTTGATGTTTGAGGAATTTAACGATGATTTTTTACCCGCAAGAACGCATCGGGTTATTTATCGACGGCTCCAATCTTTATGCCGCTGCCCGTGCCCTTGGTTTTGACATTGATTATAAACGTCTTTTGGACCTTTTTGCCCAGAAAGGTCAGCTGATCCGGGCCTTCTACTACACCGCCCTGATTGAAGATCAGGAATATTCCCCGATCCGCCCGCTTGTCGATTGGCTGGACTATAACGGCTACACCATGGTCACCAAACCGACCAAGGAGTTCACCGACGCCGCCGGTCGCCGCAAGATCAAGGGCAACATGGATATCGAGTTGGCAATTGACGTCATGGAAATGGCGCAACACCTTGATCATGTTGTTATTTTCTCGGGCGATGGTGATTTCCGCCGTCTGGTTGACGCCGTGCAGCGCAAAGGTGTGCGCGTCACTGTTGTTTCGACCGTCAAATCAAACCCGCCAATGGTTGCCGACGAATTGCGCCGTCAGGCCGATAACTTTATCGAACTGACCGCCCTTGAAGGCACGATTGCGCGCAAGGTTCAGCAACGCCGCGACGACGATCATCCCGATATCGACGATCATCCTGAACATCCCGATCTCGAAGAATTCGATTACGATTGATCGCGACACTGCGTCGCCCGTCACCCTGCCCTGATCACCACCGGTTACAGCCCGCACTGTAACCGGCAAAACGTCAGACTTGCCATGACCGCCTATCAGCAACCCGATATCGATTGTCAGCTTTGCCCGCGCCTTGTTGAATTCCGCCGCAAGAATCAGGAAAAATTTCCAGAATTCTACAACGGTCCTGTCCGTCCGTTCGGACCGCTTGATGCGCGTCTTCTGATCGTTGGTCTTGCCCCCGGGCTCAAGGGGGCTAATGCCACTGGCCGCCCTTTCACCGGCGACTATGCGGGTGATCTTTTGTACGACACGCTTAAAAAATTCGGCTTTGCCAAGGGCACCTATGACAAACGCCCGGATGACGGCCTTGAACTGGTTGATTGCCGCATCACCAACGCGGTGAAATGCGTTCCCCCGGAAAACAAACCCACCGGGCCAGAGGCCAATACATGCCGCCCGTTCCTGATCAGCGAATTTGATGCCATGAAGAACCTGTCGGCCATTCTTTGCCTTGGGCAGGTCGCCCATCAGGCGATGCTGCGCACCTTCGGGCTCAAGCTTTCATCGCTGAAATTTGGCCATGGCGCGTCGCATAAAATGGAAAATGGCATCACATTGTTTGATAGCTATCACTGTTCGCGCTACAACACCCAGACCTATCGCCTGACGCCAGAGATGTTTGAAAACGTCTTTGCCGGAATTCGCGCACATCTGGACGGTTAATTTGCCCGATACATTGCCCATGCCCGACCTTCTCGACCGACCTGTACAACGTCAGCCGATTGACGTTCTGCAAGAAGTGTTCGGCTATGACAGCTTTCGTGGCCAACAGGCTGAAATCATTGATCATGTCATCGCTGGAAATGATGCACTCGTCCTGATGCCGACTGGCGGCGGCAAGTCGCTTTGCTATCAGGTGCCAGCCCTGTGCCGCCCGGGAACGGCGGTTGTCGTATCCCCACTGATCGCGCTTATGAAGGATCAGGTTGATGCCCTTAATCAGCTGGGCGTCAAGGCCGCCTTTATCAATTCGACCCTTGCCCCCGATGCCGCGCGCGAAATTGAAACGCGTGCCGTCGATGGTGATATCGATCTTCTCTATGTGGCGCCGGAACGTTTTGCCTCTGACCGGTTCTTGAACCTGCTCGACCGGATCAGCATTTCATTGTTTGCAATTGATGAAGCCCACTGCGTGTCGCAATGGGGCCATGATTTCCGCCCGGAATATCGCCGGCTTGATTTGCTGCCAACCCGCTTTGCCCATGTGCCGCGCATTGCGCTGACGGCAACGGCCGATACACCGACCCGCAAAGACATTGCCGAAAACCTGCATCTGACCGATGCACAGTGCTTTATCACCGGCTTTGACCGCCCGAACATCACCTATCGCATTGAAACCAAGGGCAATGCCAAGCAACGCCTGCTGTCGTTCCTTAATCGCGAACATGCAAAGGATGCTGGGATTGTCTATTGCCTGTCACGACGCAAAACCGAAGACGTCGCGCAATGGCTTTCGGAAAATGGTCGACCGGCCCTGCCGTATCACGCTGGTCTGGCACAGGAAACACGCCAACTTCATCAGGACCGCTTCCTGCGTGAAGACGGGCTGATCATCTGTGCCACTGTGGCCTTTGGCATGGGGATCGACAAACCCAATGTCCGCTTTGTCGCCCATCTCAATCTGCCCAAAAGCATGGAAGCCTATTATCAGGAAACCGGGCGTGCCGGGCGTGACGGACTGCCGGCCAATGCGTGGATGAATTACGATCTGTCCGATATCGTTTCGATCCGAAGCATGGTGGCCGGATCCGACGCCCCCGAAGCCCAGAAACGCATTGAGTCGCGTAAACTCGATGCGCTGGTTGGTCTTGCGGAAACGACCCGTTGCCGCCGTCAGGTGATCCTGTCCTATTTTGGTGAAGATCGGCACGAGCCGTGCGGCAACTGCGACACCTGCCTTGAACCGGTTGACACCTGGGATGCAACCCAGGCCTCTCGCAAGGCGCTGTCGGCGGTGTATCGCACCGGCCAACGCTTTGGCCCGGCACATGTGATCGAAGTCCTGATGGGTCGCAAGACCGAAAAAATCCGCCAAAACGGCCATGACAAGCTTTCGGTCTATGCCATTGGCAAGGACATTGCGCAGCCACAATGGCGCTCGGTCTTCCGACAGCTCCTTGCCATGGGATATCTCGAAGTCGATGTCGAAGGACACGGTGGCGTCTATTTGACCGAGGAGTCCCGACCGGTGCTGCGCGGCGAAAAAGTCGTCGAAATGCGCAAGGACCCCGGCGAAAGCAAACGCGCCATGACCAAGCGTCTGCGCGATTTTGATACAGAGTTCGAAAACGAGGAAGACCGCGATCTTTGGGAACGTTTGCGCACGCTGCGTCGCGAACTGGCCACCAGCCAGAATGTGCCGCCCTATGTGATCTTCAGTGACCGGACACTATGGGAAATGGTGCGTTTCAAGCCCCGCACCCTTGAAGATATGGCATCCATCAACGGTGTCGGCGTCAAAAAGCTTGATCAGTATGGATTGGCATTTCTTGATGTCATGGACGGACGGCGGTAATCCGCCGTCCCGTCATCAAATCATCTTTTGGCAGTTTTGCCCTAAAGGCTTGCGCGAATGGCGCTGACAATTTCCTCGTCTTCCGGCTTGGTCCGACTGTCAAAGCTTTGAATAAGCTTGCCATCGCGGCCAATCAGATATTTGTGGAAATTCCATTGCGGGGCGTTTTCAGCACCCAATTCCTGCTCCGCCCACTTATAGAACGGGTGCGCATCCGGGCCTTTGACCGTGGTTTTTGATGTCAGCGGGAAGTCGACATCAAAATTGACCTCACAGAAATCAAGGATATCGGCATCCTCGCTATATTCCTGTCCGCCAAAATCGGCCGACGGGACGCCAAGGACAACAAGCCCCTCGTCACGGTAATCTTCCCACAGTTTCTGCAGGCCGGTATATTGTGGCGTAAACCCGCACATCGAGGCGGTATTTACCAGCAAAACGACTTTGTCGTTATACTCTGAAAGATGGATTTCACCGGCATCAATCGCCGGGAAAGAAAAGTCGTATGCAGATGGCGCATCATCCGATGCCATTGTCTCCCTCCAGGACAAACTCACGACAACAATAGTAAAGACAAAGAATACAACGAATTGCCGCCTATTCATAGCGCTCCTCCGTCCATGGGTCGGCATTATTGTGATAACCGCGTTCTTCCCAGAAGCCCGGCTTGTCGTCGCGGGCAAAGGTGATCTTTTTCACCCATTTGGCACTTTTCCAGAAATAAAGCTTCGGGATCACAACACGCAGCGGCCCGCCATGCTCTTCACTCAGCGGCTCGCCTTCCCAGTGATGGGCCAACAGCACATCATCATCCAGAAACTGCTCGATCCGAACATTGGTCGTATAGCCGTCATGGGCGGTAAACAGGACGTGACGCGCAACGGGTAATGGATCAACAAGCTCTGCCAGCGTTTTGGCCAACACGCCCTGCCAATGATTTTCGTATCGCGACCAACTGGTCACACAGTGAATGTCGTTTTTGGCCGTCACATGTGGCAAATCAAGCAGATCGGAAAAGCTCAATGTCGTCGGTTTTCTGACCTGCCCGTTGATTTCAAGCTGATAGTCATCCGCTAACACATGCGGCGTGATACCAAGATCCAGAACCGGCCAATCCGTGACAAGGCGCTGGCCCGGCGGCAAACGGTTCGCACGCTCAGTATCCGGTGCGCCGGTCATCAAGCGCCCGTCTTCGGCCCACTTGCGCTTGGCCGCGATCAGTTTGTCTTTGATCTTGCCTGAAAAGCTCTCGGTCACTGGATATTCCTTGGTTGATGATCGACATACGAAAAATGGCGCCAACACGTTCACCATGTCAGCGCCATTTAATCTCTTTTCACAGGGCCACGGCAAGTCACATGCCCGCGACCGATCTTTCAATCAGCCAAAGTCGCGCATCAAACGCGCCTTGTCGCGCTGCCAGTCACGCTCTTTGACCGCCTCACGCTTGTCGGCCTTTTTCTTGCCCTCAGCGATGGCGAGTTCAAGTTTCGCAATACCGCGCTCATTGAAATACAGTTTGACCGGAACAAGGGTGAAACCCTTCTTGTTCAGGGCATCATGCATCTTGGTGATTTCACGCTTATGCAAAAGCAGCTTGCGCGGTCGGCGCTCTTCGTGGCCGAACGGCATTTTGCTTTGATATTCAGGGATATAAGCGTTGATCAGCCACACTTCGCCGTTCTTCGCTTCGGCATAGGATTCCTGAATATTCCCTTTGCCATCGCGCAGCGATTTAACTTCGGTACCGCGCAGGGCGATGCCGGCTTCAAACGTTTCCGTCAGGAAAAAGTCAAAGCGGGCCCGCCGGTTCTGCGCGACAATCTTGTTGTTACTTGTTTCTTTCTTGGGTGCCATAAGACGCTTGTTATCGCTTACTGGCCGAGAATACCAGCATTCTTAAGTGCGGCTTCGACCTTGCGTTTGGATTCTTCGGCAATCTCGACCATCGGCAAACGCATATGGCTGCCACACAGGCCAAGAAGCTCTGCTGCGTATTTCACCGGTCCGGGGCTGGATTCACAGAACATCGCCTTGTGAACCGGCATCAGTCGATAGTTCAACTCCTGAACTTTCGAAATGTTCCCCGCAGCCCAGGCCGTATGCAGATCGGCACACAATTTCGGCGCGATGTTCGACGTCACAGAAATGCAGCCATGACCACCCTGTGCCAGGAACGGTACAATCGTACCGTCTTCACCCGACAGCTGGCAGAAATCGGCACCCGCTGCCAGACGGGTCAATGCCGGACGTTCCAGATCGCTGGTCGCATCCTTAACACCAACAATGCGCGGCAATTTGGCCAACTGCGCCATGGTATCAACATGCATATCAACGATCGAACGGCCCGGAATGTTGTAAATCACAATCGGGATATCGGTCGCGTCATGAATTGCCTTGTAATGCGCATACAGGCCTTTCTGGGTCGGCTTGTTGTAATACGGCGTTACCACAAGTGCGGCATCCGCACCGGCATTCTGCGCATGACGGGTCAGCGACACCGCTTCTGCGGTCGAATTCGAACCCGTTCCCGCAATCACAGGACCGCGGCCTTTGGCAACTTCAAGTGCCAGTTCGACAACGCGATGATGCTCGGCATGGCTAAGGGTCGGAGATTCACCGGTGGTTCCGACAGGCACAACACCTGTCGTGCCCTGTTTAAGCTGCCAATCCACAAAAGACTGGAACGCCTTTTCATCAATCGCACCATCTTGCGTGAATGGTGTGATCAAAGCTGTGATTGAACCCTTAAACATAGAGATCTCCAAATTCGGGATATATTGAAAGCGGTCGCGAAAATAGCCGCTGTTGGGGTTTCCCGCAAGCACTGTATCCAATAATCCGGGCGATCCGGGATCGGCTCTGAAAATTCCCGTCAGGACTGTTTGGCTTTTATCAATTTCGCTGCCATAATGCCCGGCTCGAGAGAGCATTCGTTGCCGCAAGGCACAAGGGGAACATCACATGGCGCAAGCGTCTTTCCGCAAGATTTCGATCTGCGCATTGGCACTGGGCTTTTCGATCTTGATACCAGGCAGTTATCAGGTGCAGGCCGCAACGAATGAAGACAACGTTCTTCAGACGCAGCCGCCCTCGCCGCTGTATTCTGCTGTCAGCCGGGCGCGCCTAAACGCCTTTCTGGACGCGGTTGAAGATGGCAAGACCGACATTTTCGAACAACTCCTGACCAATTTTGACGATCCCCTGCTGCAAAAGGCTGCGGAATGGATGCTGCTGACTGCCCCCAATTCCGGGCACAGCTTCGAAGAAATCACCGCCTTCATCGATGCCCATCCGAAATGGCCCAATCAGGCGCTGCTGCGACAGCGCGCCGAAGAAGCCATGACCGATGCCGTGCCCGATGACGAAATCCTGGCCTGGTTCAAACGATCCGCGCCGGTGACCGCTGATGGCGCAACCCGCCAGATCAAGGCGTTGCTGGGTGCCGGACAAGAATCGGCGGCCATCGCACTGGTCCGCCACAGCTGGATTAACGAGAATTTCGGCAGCGGCCAGGAACGCCGCTTCCTTGATCGCTACGGCCAATACATTGATCAGGAAACCCATCAGCAGCGCCTTGATCGCCTGTTATGGGAAGGCCGTCTGACGACTGCCGCGCGCATGATGAAATATGTCAGCGACGATTACCGCCGCCTGGCCGAGGCCCGCGCTGCCCTTCGCGCCATGAGTGGCGGTGTTGACGGTGCGATCAATCGCGTTCCGGAAAAATACCGCGATGATCCCGGCCTGATTTACGAACGTGTGCGCTGGCGCCGCAAGAAGGACCGCGATCAGGATGCGCGTGATCTTCTGCTCTCGCAGGCCAATGATCTCGCCTATATCTCGATCCGGCCGCAATACTGGTGGCTGGAAAAGGCCATTCTGGCCCGCCGCGCCCTGCAAAAGGGCCATATCACCGATGCCTATCGGCTGGTCGCCAACCATGGGCAGGTTGATCCCGGCGATATCGCCGAAGCCGAATGGTATGCCGGCTGGATCGCGCTTGAATTTTTGGGCGATGCCGACATCGCGCTGACTCATTTCCAGAACCTTTATGATGTCGTTCAATACCCGATCAGCCTGTCGCGCGGCTCTTACTGGGCCGGACGCGCCAACGAGGCACTTGGCGATCAGAAACGCGCCAAGGAATGGTACGCAATCGCGGCCGAACATGCCCATACCTTCTATGGGCAGCTCGCCATCGACAAACTGGGCAGCAAGCCATCCTATTCGGTTGAACAACCGGTCCCGACCGCCGAACAACGCGCCGAATTCGAAGCACAGGAACTGACCCAGGTTGTTCGCAAGCTTGGCGCGATGGGCCTTGGCAATATCATCCGTCCTTTCATCATGGCCTTGGTTTACGAACATGATGAACCGGAATACCTCGCCATGGCGACCGATCTGGCGCGCGAATATGGTCGCACCGATCTGGGCATTCTGGCTGCCAAACGCAGCATCCGCACTGGCAGTGGCTATCTTGATGCCGCCTACCCGATCCATGAACAGGTTCCGCTGGGCCGTGCCCCGGATCCGGCGCTGGTCCATGCCATCATGCGTCAGGAAAGCCTGTTTAACCCGCAGGCGGTTTCGTCTGCTGGCGCACGCGGATTGATGCAGTTGATGCCGGCCACGGCAAAGCGCATGGCGCAGTCGCTCAAGCTTGATTACGACACCGATCGCCTGATCGAGGACCCGTCCTTCAACATCGCCGTTGGCCGTGCGTATCTAAGCCGCCTTCTTGATCGTTGGGATGGTCAGGAAGTCCTGACGATTGCCAGCTACAATGCCGGGCCGACCCGTGTGCGCCAATGGATCAACGAATATGGCGATCCGCGTGACCCGGATGTCGATCTGGTCGACTGGATCGAAATGATCCCCTACAGCGAAACCCGAAATTACGTTCAGCGTGTGATGGAAGGAACTTATGTCTATCGCCGGCGTTTTGCCCGGGACGAGATAGCAATGGGCCAAAGCGACGCAGCACAGGATACCGAATAAGGACAGTCGGGGTCTCTTCCGCCTGTCCTGATTTGCGCCTGCGCGCAATTGCCCCATATTTGATCAACACTGCTTGTCAGAAGAGGTCAGCAATATGTCCGATAACGCACTGTCTTCCTGCCGTGCTTTTGTTTTCGATGCCTATGGCACCCTGTTTGATGTCGGTTCCGCCGTCGCCAAATTGCGCGACAGCGTCGGCGACGAGGCAGATCGCCTTTCAACGCTTTGGCGACAAAAGCAACTTGAATACACCTGGTTGCGCAGTCTGATGGGGGACTTTGCCGATTTCTGGACCGTGACCGGCGATGCGCTCGATTACGCACTTGATCAGATTGGCAAAAAGGATCCGGTGCTGCGCGCCAAGCTGATGGAAACCTATCTGTCGCTTGATACCTTCCCCGAAGTGGTCGAAACGCTGAAAACGCTGAAAAGTCAGGGCCACAAGCTTGCGATCCTGTCCAATGGTGCCAAGCATATGCTGATCTCGGCGGCCAAATCGTCGGGCATTCTGTCGCTGTTTGATCAGATCATCTGTGTCGATGATCTTAAAACCTACAAACCGCATCCGGATGTCTATCAGCTTGCCGTCGACAAGCTTGAAGTCGAACCGGCCGAGATTTCATTCCAGTCGTCAAACGGCTGGGATATTGCCGGGGCCGGGCATTTCGGGTTCCGCACCGCCTGGATCAATCGCGCGCACAGCCCGGCCGAACGCCTGTCGCATACCGCCGATGTGGTGCTGAACGGCCTTGACGAGTTGCTGCCACTGGTTGGCGAACCGCAAAAAGCATAACGCTCGGCAGCTCCAATGACGCCTAAACATGAAAAAGGCAGGCCCGAAATCGGTGCCTGCCTTTTTTGGTTTCTCTGTCGGTTTTTGCTATGGCCGGACCCGCCACCTAAAAACCGCAACACAAATCACTTAAGTGATTATTTGTTTTCTTTCTTTACGTTGGCCGCAACCACCTGCCCCGCCTGGATCACCGTCAGGCCGCCTTCGTCGGCAGCACTTTCGATGCGACGGCAATGGCCTTCGATATGGGCACCCGGCTCGATGGAAAGGCTTTCATGAAGAATGTCACCGATCATGCGGGCGGTATCGGAAAGGGAAACATCCTTTGCCCGGACCTGACCGATAACGGTGCCGCAAATGCGGATTTTATCGGCAACGATTTCGCCGCGGACTTCGCCGCTTTGACCGATGGTCAGGGTCCGTGTGCGAATATCGCCATTGACCGAACCATCAACCTGAACATCGGATTCCGAAATCAGATCACCCGTCACACGAAGATCGGCATTGATGACCGACAGGCCACCCTTTTTCTCGGCGCCGTGTGAACCACTTTTATTCGTTGTTTGTGTCGTCTTGCTCGCTTTTGAAAACATAACGTCCCGCCTCAATAAATTTTACAGGATTGACCGGCTTATTATTGACCAGAACTTCATAATGCACATGGCTACCGGTACTGCGGCCCGTGCTTCCCATCAAGGCGATATGGTCCTGGTACTGCACTTCGTCGCCCTTCTTTACGAGGACCTTGTATAGGTGGCCATAACGGGTTCGAATACCGTTTCCGTGATCAACTTCGACCATCTTCCCGTATTTGCCACTCCATCCCGCATGCACCACTTTGCCCGGTGCGGTTGCAAGAATTGGTGTCTTGATCGGTCCGGCAAGATCAACACCGGAATGAAAAGCCCAGCGACCATTGATCGGGTCTTTTCGTTTACCGAACGAGCTCGATAGATAGTATTTCGCCGCCGGTTCCCCGATTGGCGTCTTCTTGATCCTGTCATGCAGGTTGGCAAGGTGATCCATACGATCATTCAGCGCCAACGCCGTATTGACAAATTCCTCGTCCTGCGGGTGTTCAGGCTCGAACGCCACGAACGGACCACCAACACCGGGCTGCTGCGGCTTCATCGGCGGCAGAACAAATGTTTCCGGCTGCAGGCCGGTCATTTCAAGCACATTCTCAAGCTCGAGAATGGTGGTATCTGCCGTCTGGGCCACCCGCTGCATGGCTTGTTGCTGGATCGAGTGCAGATCAGCAATACGCTGACGCGCTTCGCTCAGTTCACCCTGAAGCTTTTTGGACCGCTGCAAAGCCTGATCACGTTCACGCATCACACGCGACATGACGGTTTCAACCGTTTCCAACTCGTCGCGCAGTGCAAGGTTGCGGTTGGTGATCCCGTCAATCTGGCCCTGCAACGCATTCATCTGGTTATCCATCGACGTGCGAAGCGATGAAATCCGGACTTTCTCCTTCTCGCTATCAGCAAGCTTGGAGGTATAATCCTGTACCCGCGCCTGAAGCTGCAGGTTCTTTTCAGCCATCGACAACAGATTACGATGGGTATCTTCCATCTGGGATGTAATCTCGCCAAAACGGCGCTGACTTTCGGTAACCCGGGCGATCAGACGGTTGTACGACAGCTCGCTTCTGAAAAGCTGCTCTTCACGCATTGTAAGGCGCTGATCTAGGTACCAGCTATAACCTGTAACGCCGACCGTCCAGGTTATGGCTGCTGCCCCGAATGAGGCCAGTGCGACCTGCGCGTATTTTCCAAGCCGAAGCTGGTAAACGGAATCATTGGAACGGATAAGCAACTGCCGATCCGGAAACCATTTATCCACCAACCGACGAATGCGTTCAAACGCCGACATATTCAGTGTCTAACCCCTAGTTGCCCGTATGCATGTCCGGTTACCCCGGTTATGCAGAGTTTCTTTGACCCCGCCTGAGACATTTTCGCCTTTTCTTTACGCTACCTGTAACTCGGCCTGCAAGCAAGCCCGTTAACACATCCTTAATCGCAAAATTTTCACCTTCTGCTCATATGCTGTGTTACCTATGGCCATCTTCCACATCATATGCGTTTGCTGAGAATGGCGTTTTCCCGATTTATGATCACCTTTGCCGCAACCTGGTTTTATAGCGGCAAAAGCCCGAAGGCACCCGGCACGGCCGGATCGTTCGCCGCCCTGCCCTTTGGCTGGCTGATCTGGGCCTATGGCGGGAACACGGCATTGATCATCGCCAGCATCGCCGTTTTTGCCATCGGTATCTGGGTCGCCCATCTTTACAGCAACATGCTGGGCATCCATGACGCCGGCGAGATCGTCATTGATGAAGTGGTCGGCCAATGGATGTGTCTGCTTGTCGTGCCGCTTGGCGCGGTCTGGATGGATGTTGCGTGGCTGTTGATTGCCTTCTTGGCATTCCGCATATTTGACGTCATCAAGCCTTGGCCGATACGCTGGGTTGACCGGCGCGTGGGCGGCGGGTTTGGCATCATGTTTGATGATGTCCTGGCCGGCGTTTTTGCCATGATTGCGCTTGTCGGCGTTGTTTACCTGACTGGCGACCTGACAGGCTCCTGACGAGCACACCTGATTGACGGATGATCGTGATGATGAATGACCCTGATCTTCTAAATGCGGCAAGTGCCCTGATCGCGCGCTGCAAGGCAAAGGGCGAAATGATCGCCACGGCAGAATCCTGTACCGGTGGTCTGATCACCGGCACCCTGACCGGCGTTGATGGCAGCTCATCGGTGGTCGATTGCGGCTTTGTCACCTATTCGAACGAAGCCAAACACAGCCTGATCGGCGTTGGCAATGACTTGCTCGCCGAACATGGTGCTGTCTCGGAACAGGTTGCTCGCGCCATGTGCGAAGGGGCGCTTGATCGTGCGCCCAATGCCACCATCGCGGTTTCGGTTACCGGCATCGCCGGTCCGGGGGGTGGCACGGACACCAAACCGGTCGGGCTTGTTCATTTTGGCTGTGCGGCCAAGGGGCGCGATACCATCACGACCCACACGGTCTTTCCCGGCGATCGCCATATGGTGCGCAGGGCAACAGTCCTCAAGGCCTTTGCCCTGATCGAAGAAATGCTGGATCGCTTGGACTAGAAATCAGGCCTGATTTTCCGATGTCGGCAAGTTCGGCTCACCATACACTTCGCGCGCACGGGTTTCAAACGCCCCCACCATCATTTTGACGGCTTCGTTAAACACAACGCCGATCATTTTCTGCAACAGGGCTGATCGAAACTCGAAATCGACAAAGAAATCAAGCGACGTACCGCCGTCCTCATCCTCTTCAAACACCCAGTGATTGTTGAGATACTTGAACGGCCCCTGCAGATATTCAACATCGACCCGGTCCGGGCGCTGCAGGGTGACTTTCGATGTGTATTTTTCGCGAAACATCTTAAAGCCGATCACAAGATCCGCCTTAAGCACATTGCCTTCACGCTTGCGCACCCGCGATGCGACACACCACGGAAGGAACTCCGAATAGGAATCGATATCCGCAACGAGATCAAAGAGTTGTTCCGGCGTATAGGGCAGTTTCCTGCGCTCTGCATGCGTCGGCACGCGATATCTCCCTTGATCGTCGTGGTCTGTGGCTAAACGGGTGAAAGGATTACTGTGCCGCCGTTACGGTCTGTTCCGCCTTGGCTTTGGCCGCATCGGCAGCTGCCAGCTTCTTCTCGCGCGCTTCACGAAGCTGCTCGAAATCGCGGTCCGCGTGATAGCTCGACCGTGTTAGCGGCGTTGCTGACACCATCAAGAAGCCCTTGCCACGTGCCATCGATGCATATTCGTTGAATTCATCAGGTGTCACAAACTTGTGGACCGGCTCGTGCTTAAGGGTCGGCTGCAGATACTGGCCAATCGTCAGGAAGTCGACATCGGCCACGCGCAGGTCATCCATCACCTGTGCCAGTTCCTTGCGTTCCTCACCCAGACCAACCATCAGGCCGGATTTGGTAAAGATCGTCGGGTCAATCTGTTTGACGCGATCAAGAATACGCAGCGACTGGTAATAGCGCGCACCCGGACGGATATTGGTATAAAGCCGCGGCACGGTTTCAAGATTGTGGTTGAACACGTCCGGACGGGCCTTGGCAACGATTTCAACCGCACCCGGCTTGTCACGGAAGTCCGGGGTCAGGATTTCAATCGTGGTTTCCGGCGACTTGTGACGGATCGCTTCGATCACGCGGGCAAAATGCGCTGCCCCGCCATCGGCCAGATCATCACGGTCAACAGACGTGATCACAACATGCTTAAGCTGCATGTCGGCAACCGCCATCGCCAGGTTTTCCGGCTCGAACGGGTCAAGCGCGTTCGGCATACCGGTTTTGACGTTACAGAACGAACATGCACGCGTACAGGTATCGCCCATGATCATGAAGGATGCGTGTTTCTTCTGCCAGCATTCGCCGATATTCGGGCATGCGGCTTCTTCACACACGGTATGAAGGTTCAGACCACGCGCAAGGTCGCGGGTTTCCTGATACCCCTTGGAGGTCGGAGCCTTGACCCTGATCCAGGACGGTTTGCGCCCCGATGGGCGATCTGGCCGTTTCTGTTTTTCCGGGTGACGAACGGGTTTCTGTTCGCTGGGCGCCGTCGACATAGAGTTACCTCCGAAGGATTGGACGGGCGGCAATTTGCCGCCACGCCGCGCATTTGTCAAACCGACATTCGTAAAAGGTGATCATACCGGGCATGTCCGCCCGGCACGACACAATATCTCAAGCTCTAGAAGTGGATCGCACGGCCATAGGCGTCAAGGACCGACTCATGCATCATTTCCGAAAGCGTCGGATGCGGGAAGACCGTATGCATCAGATCTTCCTCGGTCGTTTCAAGACCCATCGCAACCACAAAGCCCTGGATCAGTTCGGTCACTTCCGCACCGACCATGTGCGCGCCAAGCAACTCGCCGGTCTTGGCATCAAACACGGTCTTGACCAGACCTTCGGCCTCGCCAAGGGCAACCGCCTTGCCATTGCCAATGAACGGGAACTTGCCGACCTTGACTTCATAACCGGCCTCTTTGGCCTTGGCTTCGGTCAGGCCGACACTTGCGACCTGCGGATGGCAATAGGTGCACCCCGGAATCTTGCGCGGATCAAGCGGATGAACGCCTTTGACACCGGCAATCTTTTCAATGCAGATAACACCTTCGTGCTCGGCCTTGTGGGCGAGCATCGGCGGACCGGCAACGTCACCAATGGCATAGATGCCCGGTTCTGCAGTTGCCGAATATTCGTCGGTATCAATCACATTGCGATCAACCTTGACCTTGGTGGTTTCAAGACCAAGACCTTCTGTATTGCCGATCACACCAACGGCCGAAATTACACGATCAACGGTCAATTCCTGTTTCTTGCCGTCCTTGGTTTCCACCGTGACAACAACGTTATCGGAATTGCGCTTAAGGTTCGCGACCTTGGCTTCGGTCAGGATTTTCATCCCGTCCTTGGTCATCATCTTCTGCGCCAGGCCAGCGACTTCCTTGTCTTCAACCGGCATGATCTGCGGCATGATTTCCACCACGGTCACATCCGCACCCATGGTGTGATAGAAGCTGGCAAACTCGATCCCGATGGCACCGGACCCCACTACAACAAGGCTTTTGGGCATCTTGTCAGGCGTCATCGCCTTTTTGTAGTCCCAGACAACCTTGCCGTCGGCCTCAAGACCCGGCAGTGAACGGGCGCGCGCACCGGTCGCGATGATATAATTCTTCGCGGTATAGGTGCCCTTGTCCTTGCCTTCGACCACGATCTTTTTCGGGCCGTCGAACTTGGCTTCACCGTTGATCACGGTCACCTTGTTCTTTTTCAGCAAATGACCAACACCACCGGCAAGCTGCTTGGAAACACCGCGCGAACGCTGAATCACTGCATCCAGATCAAAGGACGGCTTTTCACATGAAAGACCATAATCCTTTGCGTGGTGCATGTTGCGATAAACTTCGGCCGAACGCAGCAGCGCCTTGGTCGGGATGCAGCCCCAGTTCAGGCAAATACCGCCAACATGTTCACGTTCGACAACAGCCGTTTTCAGGCCAAGCTGGGCCGCACGGATTGCGGTTACATAACCACCCGGGCCTGCGCCAATCACGATTACGTCGAAATTGTTATCCGCCATCGTAGGATCTCCTTCGCCTGCCCAATAATGGTTACAGGTCTTTTAAATTCAAATGCTTGCGGGGACTTGTTAAAGCCCCCGCGCAACTTTGGACCCTAGAGCAACATGCTCAGCGGATCTTCAATAAGCTTTTTGAATTCGGCCATGAATTCCGCACCGACTGCGCCATCGACCGCGCGATGGTCAACAGAAAGGGTGCAGGTCATGACAGTGGCGATTGCCAGTGCACCGTCCTTGACGACCGGGCGCTGTTCACCCGCACCAACTGCAAGGATGCAGCCCTGCGGCGGATTGATAATCGCCGAGAAGTCCTTGATGCCGAACATGCCAAGGTTGGAGACCGAGAAAGTCCCGCCCTGATAATCTTCCGGCTTCAGTTTGCCGTCACGTGCCTTGCCAGCCAGTGCCTTCATCTCGCCTGAGATTTCAGCAAGGCCTTTCGAACCGGCATCACGAACAACCGGCGTGATCAGGCCACCTTCGATGGCAACCGCCACCGAGATATCCTGTTTCTTGCACTGCAGGGTCGCCTTGTCGGTCCAGATGGAGTTCGCAGCCGGAACCTTTTTCAGCGCCAGCGAAACCGCACGGATGACGAAATCATTGACCGAAATCTTGACACCCTCGCCCGCCTTTTCATTCAGCTGCTTGCGGGTGGCCAACAGATTGTCGAGTTCGCAATCCACCGTCAGGTAGAAGTGCGGAACCTGCTGCTTGGATTCGGTCAGGCGACGCGCGATGGTTTTGCGCATGCCGCTGTTCGGAATTTCTTCGTATTCCGGCAGACCGGTAAGATCCGGGTTCCAGCCAGATGCGGCCGGTGCACTTGCTGCTGCCGGTGCATCTGCAGATTTCTTGTCTTCGGATGCGGCGGATTTTTCGGCCGGTTTCGACGACAGAGCCGCTTCGATGTCGCGTTTCACGATACGACCACGCGGGCCCGAACCGGAAACATCGGAAAGCTCGACACCTTCGTTGGCGGCAATTCGCCGCGCAAGCGGGCTTGCCTTGATGCGCTTGCCACCGGAAACCGGGGCGGCCGGTGCCGGCTTATCGTCACCAGAAGCCGATTTTTCGGCTGCTGCTGGTGCTTTTTCCTCTTTGGCGTCGTCCTTGGCCGGCGCACTTTCACCGCCACCAGACGTGCTGGCCGCAGACGTGTCCGCGCCCTCAAGCGCGCTTTCGTCTTCGTCTTCCTCAAGCAGCAACGCGATAACTTCGTTTACCGCAACGTTTTCGCTGCCTTCAGAAACAAGGATTTTACCGATCTTGCCTTCGTCGACGGCTTCGACTTCCATCGTGGCTTTGTCGGTTTCGATTTCGGCGATGACGTCACCCGATTCAACGGTGTCGCCTTCCTTGACGTGCCATTTCGCCAAGGTGCCTTCGGTCATGGTCGGCGACAAGGCCGGCATCAATACTTTTACAGGCATGAACGCATTCTCCCGGTAACGGGGCGGCGCGGAGTAACCCGCGACCAGCCCCTGTCCGTCTTACTTAGCGATAGCAAACGGCCTTGGCCGCGGCGACGATGTGGCTGTCCTGCGGAAGCGCAAGCGCCTCCAGGTTGGCAGCATACGGCATCGGAACGTCTTCGCCGGTTACACGGGCAACCGGTGCATCGAGGTAATCAAATGCATGTTCCATCGCAACAGACGCGATTTCCGCACCAATACCCGAGAAGTGCCAGCCTTCCTCAACAGTCACCAGACGGTTGGTCTTCATGACCGAACGCACGATGGTGTTCACATCCAGCGGACGGATGGTGCGCAGGTTGATGACCTCTGCCGAGATGCCCTGCTCTGCCAGTTGCTCGGCCGCCTTAAGCGCCTTGCCCACCATGATCGAGAAAGCAACGATGGTGACATCGGTCCCTTCGCGTTCGATCTTGGCCTGACCAATCGGCAGGACGAAATCTTCGTCGTCAGGCACTTCGAAGCTCTGACCGTACATGATTTCGTTTTCAAGGAAGACAATCGGGTTCGGGTCGCGAATAGCCGCCTTCAGAAGGCCTTTGGCGTCTGCGGCCGACCACGGTGCAACAACCTTAAGACCCGGGCAATGGGCATACCAGGATGCATAGCACTGCGAGTGCTGGGCACCGACGCGCGATGCCGCACCGTTCGGGCCACGGAACACGATCGGGCAGCCAAGCTGGCCACCGGACATGTACAGCGTCTTCGCAGCAGAGTTGATGATCTGGTCAATCGCCTGCATTGCGAAGTTAAAGGTCATGAATTCCAGAACCGGCTTAAGGCCCATAAAGGCCGAACCGGTTGCAAGGCCGGTGAAACCGTGCTCGGTGATCGGGGTATCGATCACGCGCTTGTCACCGAATTCATCCAAAAGACCCTGGGTAACCTTGTAGGCCCCCTGATACTGCGCAACTTCTTCACCCATGACGAAGACGTTTTCGTCAGAACGCATTTCTTCGGCCATTGCATCGCGCAGGGCTTCACGAACGGTCTGGGTTTTAAAGCTGGTATAGGTCTTTTCGTCCTGGGTCGCGTTCATCACGCTCATTGCGCGCGGCTCAGCGTCAGAACGTTCAATCGCACCGCTGGCAGAAACCGGTGCGGCATTCGAAGATGCCGGGGCTTTGTCAGATGATTCTTCCTTGGAAGACTCTTCTTCTTTTGCCGGTGCGGCGTCTTTTTTGGGTTCAGAGGACGCAGAAACGTTATCAAGTGCTGACGCGTCTTCGTCTTCTTCAAGGATATAGGCAATCACCTGGTTGACCGCGACATTCTCGGTACCGGCTTCGATAACGAGCTTACCAATGGTGCCCTCGTCTACGGCCTCGACTTCCATCGTGGCTTTGTCGGTTTCGATTTCTGCGATCACGTCACCGGATGCGACAGTGTCGCCTTCCTTGACGTTCCATTTGGCAAGTGTGCCTTCGGTCATGGTCGGCGACAGGGCCGGCATCAAAACTTCAATCGGCATTGTTCCCTCTCTCCCGGGAAATATCGTTCAAAAGCGGTTCGCAGAGCTTGCGATCACGCGTCGATCAGAATGTCGGTAAACAGTTCGGAAACATCCGGTTCCGGGCTGTTCTGCGCGAACTCGGCCGCTTTTGCGACTTCGGCTTTAACTTCCTTGTCGATGTCTTTCAGACCGGATTCATCAATGATGTCGCCGTCGATCAGGAGTTTTTTGACCATATCAATCGGATCGTGCTCTTTACGCATTTTGTCGAGCTCGTCCTTGGTACGGTATTTCGCCGGGTCGGACATCGAATGCCCGCGATAGCGATAGGTTTTCAGCTCAAGGATATAAGGCCCCTTGCCTGAACGGCAATGTTCCACGGCGCGTTCACCAGCAGCCTTGACCGCCAGAACGTCCATGCCATCAACCTGCTCACCGGGAATGCCATAGGCCTTACCGCGTTCATACAGATCAGGGCTCGACGAGTGACGCTGGGTCGAAGTGCCCATCGCATACTGGTTGTTCTCGATGCAATAAATCACCGGAAGCTGCCAAAGGGCTGCCATGTTGAAGGCTTCATAGACCTGGCCCTGGTTGACGGCACCGTCACCAAGATAGGTCATGCAAACCTTGTTTTCGCCACGGTATTTGTAGCTAAAGGCAATACCGGTTCCGAGCGGAACCTGCGCACCTACGATACCATGACCACCATAGAAATTCTTTTCCTTGGAGAACATGTGCATCGAGCCGCCTTTACCGCGGGAATACCCGCCTTCGCGGCCCGTCAGTTCGGCCATCACACCGGCGGCATCCATGCCAGTTGCAAGCATATGCCCGTGATCGCGATAACTGGTGATAACACCATCTTCGTTCGATGCGGCGGCCTGCATGCCGACAACAACAGCTTCCTGCCCGATATAAAGGTGGCAGAAACCGCCAATGAGACCCATGCCATACAGCTGACCGGCTTTTTCTTCAAAGCGACGGATCAGAAGCATTTCACGGTAATATTTGAGGAGATCGTCACTGCTCGCCTGATTGTCGGCGCGCGTCGTGCCGCGTTTGCGTTTTGGTGTGGTCGCCATGTTTCCTCCCGGTGGATGGCTATCGCTTAAGCATCATGTATGAGTGCTTAATTCGGTACTGGACCACCGAAATGACTACCGAAAACAGACCACAAGGGCAAGCAATCTAACCTCGATTAAACTGTTGTTTTGCAACGCACAATCACAAATAAACCTGATTTCAGTTAATCTTTGAGTTTACGCGTTTTTACAGAGTTGCAGGATTTTCAGCACCTTGGACGCCTGCTTTAAAACTCGTTCATTCCCCTGCGTCACAAATGCTATGCTTTCGCGGGGATAATACCGCATAGCAGCGCAAAACGGAAAACAACCGAAAGAATGCATTGTATATCAATGACCTCTACTTGGTTTGGCAGAATAGCGCCCTAAACCAGAAGTCAGTTTAAACAACGACTTACCTGTTTGCGATTATTGCTGAACACAATTCACAACCCAAAATTTCTGTCAAACTGTGATCTGGTCAACAGTACAGAGCCATTTTACGCAGAGAAATACGATTGTGCCGCCAGCGGATTCTTTCGCACCAAATCCCTCGCCCACGTAAAGGCAGGCGTCGGGCATCAGGCATCAGGCTCAGTTGGCGTCGGTTGCGGCTGCCGCCGTGATGACATCGCTATAGCCATCATGGTGGAAGATGATCACATCGTCGGGATGGGCGGCATTCAGCATCGCACGCGCCCGCTCATCAAGCAGATCCGGATCAAGGTGGCTGGCACGCAGCGAAAGCACATGCTGTTCAAGCAACTTGCGGCGCTCGGTCGTTTCTTCAAGAACCTGGGTGATCTGGCTGACGCGGTCTTGCATCGACCAGTAATTCAAAAGCCCGCGTTCGCCTTCAACACTGTGAAAGATGAAATACGCCATCACGGTAAATGCGATTACCGGTGCGACAGCCTGTTTCAGGCGAAGAATGACCGGTGAACTGGACGACATTTACCTTATGCCCCTTGCACATCTGTGCGACGTGATGACCAAATATCTCGTTCCGGTCTCATAACGTAAAAACCACATACGTTATTTCGCTTGTCTGACAATGATTTACCATCGGACAAGCTGGGAAAACCGGCAAGATTACCCGCAACCATGCGCATATTCGGGTAAAAATAGAGTTAAGCAATCTGCGCAAAGCTGCGCGATTACGCTCAATTCACTAATCCTGATATTCGACTTTATCACTTGGCGCCCATACAAAACAGGCCGCCTCCAGATCGGGAAGCGGCCTGTTACGCAGTCAAAATATCAGCAGCCGTTACTTCAGGATCGAACGACCCGGGAAGTGTGCACCAGCATCAAGAAGTTCCTCGATGCGGATCAGCTGATTGTATTTTGCCATACGGTCGGAACGTGACAGCGAACCGGTTTTGATCTGACCACAGTTGGTGGCAACCGCCAGATCGGCAATGGTTGCATCTTCGGTTTCGCCCGAACGGTGCGACATCACAGCCGTGTAACCGGCACGGTGTGCCATCTCAACCGCTTCCAGCGTTTCCGAAAGCGTGCCGATCTGGTTGACCTTGACGAGGATCGAGTTGGCAACGCCCTTCTTGATGCCATCCGCCAGACGTTTCGGGTTGGTGACAAACAGGTCGTCCCCAACAAGCTGGGTCTTGGCACCAATGGCGGCTGTCAGTTCTGCCCAACCATCCCAATCGTCTTCGGCCATGCCGTCTTCGATGGAGAAGATCGGGTATTTGCCAACAAGGTCGGCCCAGTATTTGACCATCTGGCTCGGGTCAAGGGATTTGCCCTCGCCGGCCAGAACATATTTTCCGTCCTTGAAGAACTCGGTCGATGCCGCGTCAAGCGCCAGCACAACGTCTTCTTCCGGGCGATAGCCAGCAGCTTCGATCGACTTCATGACATAGCTGATGGCAGCCTCGGTCGATGCGATGTTCGGCGCAAAGCCACCCTCGTCACCCACGTTGGTGTTCAGGCCATCTGCCGACAACGCCTTTTTCAGGTTGTGGAAGATTTCCGCACCCATGCGGATCGCGTCCGAGCACGTCTCGGCCGATACCGGCATGATCATGAATTCCTGAACGTCGATCGGGTTATCGGCATGCTCGCCACCATTGATGATGTTCATCATCGGCACCGGCAACGTGCGGGCAAACGATCCACCGACATAACGATAAAGCGGAAGACCGGCGTCTTCGGCAGCAGCCTTCGCAGTCGCCAGCGATACGCCCAGAATGGCGTTTGCGCCGAGACGGCCTTTGTTTTCGGTGCCATCAAGGTCGATCATGACATTGTCAACGGCAAGCTGGTCTTCGGCATCCATGCCAGCCAGCGCTTCAAAGATTTCACCGTTTACGGATGCAACCGCCTTGGTCACACCTTTGCCAAGGTAACGGTCTTCCTTGTCGCGCAGTTCGACGGCTTCGTGTGCACCGGTGGATGCGCCCGAAGGAACGGCAGCACGACCAAAGGCGCCATTTTCCAGGGTGACATCAACTTCGACCGTCGGGTTACCACGGCTGTCAAGGATTTCGCGGCCGCGAATATCGATAATAGCGGTCATGACAGAAACGTTCTCCTCACTGGTAGGAACCATACCTGACCATCAGGCATGCAGGTTACAGCAAAAAAGAATGCCGCCAATCACGTGCTGGCGGCATTTGTTATTTACGCGTCAAACATATCCAGACGAACCGGATTGGCTTTTGCCACCTTGTCCAGTTCCATCAGAACCGAAAGAACTTCGGGAAGCTTGTTCAACGGGATTTGGTTCGGGCCATCGGAAATGGCCGTCGCCGGGTTATCGTGGGTTTCGATAAACAGTGCCGCGATACCAACCGCAACGGCCGCACGGGCAAGAACTGGCGCGAATTCGCGCTGGCCACCTGACGAGGTGCCCTGTCCGCCCGGCTGCTGAACCGAATGGGTGGCATCGAAGACAACCGGATAGCCCTGACGGGCCATGGTGGGAAGTCCACGGAAGTCCGTGACAAGCGTGTTATAGCCAAAGCTGGTCCCACGGTCACAGAGCATGATGTTTTCATTGCCGGTCGCAGCCAGGTTATTGGCCACATTGACCATGTCCCAAGGGGCCAGGAACTGACCCTTTTTGACATTGACCGCACGGCCCGTTTTGCCGGCCGCCTGCAACAGATCGGCCTGACGGCACAGGAATGCCGGGATCTGCAGGATATCGGCAACCTCGGCCACCGCCGCACACTGATCGGGCAAATGCACGTCGGTCACAATCGGAAGCCCGGTGACGTCCTTGACCTCAGCCAGGATATCGAGACCTTCCTTAAGGCCAACACCGCGTTTGGACGTGGTGCTGGTCCGGTTGGCCTTGTCAAACGAGCTTTTATAAACAAGCCCGATGCCAAGCCCTTCGGACAGTTCCTTAAGGGCTGTGGCCATTTCAAGGGCGTGCTGACGGCTTTCGATCGCACACGGGCCTGCCAGAACGGCAAACGGCTTGTCGTTGGCGATTTCGATATTGCCGACTTTGACGGTTTTAATTTCGGTCATTGCACTGACTTTCTGTCGATCACTTGTGGCTATTTGTTCTGGCAATCAGATACCAGGCTTATACCAGACGGCTGCGCTCTTTGGCGGCCTTGATATAGGAAACAAACAGCGGATGCGGATCCAGCGGACGCGAACGCAGTTCCGGGTGGAACTGAACACCGATGAACCACGGATGATCCGGATATTCGACGATCTCCGGCAAACGACCATCCGGCGAGAGGCCCGAGAACTTCAGGCCCTTCTCTTCAAGCTGGCCCATGAAGTTGACGTTCACCTCATAACGATGGCGGTGACGTTCCAGAACGGTTTCGCTGCCATAAATCTCGCGCGCACGGGTGCCATCAACAAGTTTGCACTCGTAATTACCCAGACGCATGGTGCCGCCAAGGTCATCGTCATCAGAACGACGTTCGACCGAGCCACCATCTTTCGCCCATTCGGTCATCAGACCGACAAGCGGCGTCTTGGTCGGGCCAAATTCGGACGAGGAAGCATCCTTAAGCCCGGCAAGGTTACGCGCAGCTTCCAGAACCGCCATCTGCATGCCAAAGCAAATCCCGAAATACGGCACCTTGTTTTCACGCGCATAGCGGGCCGCGGCAATCTTGCCTTCGGTGCCACGTTCGCCAAAGCCGCCCGGCACCATGATCGCATCAAGCTTGGACAGGATTTCGTTGACGTTGCCTTCTTTTTCTAGCTCGTCAGACGCAATCCATTCCAGTTTGACGCGCACCTTGTTGGCAATACCGCCATGAGTCAGTGCTTCGGTCAGCGACTTATAGGCATCGGGAAGCTGGATGTATTTGCCAACGATGCCGATGGTGACCTCACCTTCCGGATTGCGGATGGTGTTGCAGATATCTTCCCACGGCTGAAGATCCGGTTCCTGCGCCTGCAGGCCGAAGTGATAAAGCACTTCGTTATCCAGACCATACTGGTGATAGCTGATCGGCACCTGATAGATATTGTCAACGTCATAGGCCGGAATAACCGCCGCTTCACGGACGTTACAGAAACGCGCAATCTTGCGGCGTTCATTGATCGGAATTTCGCGATCACAACGGCACAGAAGAATGTCTGGCTGAATACCGACACTCTGCAATTCCTTGACGGAATGCTGGGTCGGTTTGGTCTTAAGCTCACCGGCCGAAGAAATATACGGCACAAGGGTCAGGTGCATGAACAGTGCCCGGCCATCGCCAAGGTCATTGCCCATCTGACGGATGGCTTCAAGGAACGGAAGACTTTCGATATCACCAACCGTGCCGCCGATCTCGACCAGGACGAAATCCTCGGTCGCATCCGACATCACGAATTCCTTGATCGCATCGGTGATGTGCGGAATGACCTGCACAGTCCCGCCAAGGTAATCGCCGCGACGTTCCCGCGCGATCACGTTGGAATAGATACGACCCGTGGTGACGTTATCGGACCGGCGCGATGATACGCCGGTGAAACGTTCATAGTGGCCAAGATCAAGGTCGGTCTCGGCCCCGTCTTCGGTCACATAGCATTCGCCATGCTGGTACGGGCTCATGGTGCCCGGATCGACGTTGATATACGGATCAAGTTTACGCAGACGAACTGTAAAGCCGCGTGCCTGCAGGGATGCCCCCAAAGCAGCGGAAGCCAGACCTTTGCCCAGCGAGGAAACCACGCCACCGGTAATAAAGATAAAACGAGTCATTATCTTGGCCTCATCTCAAAGCACAAAGCCTCGGTTCCGTGCAGTGCACCACGAACCGGGGAATTCAACAATCAAAAATTGAGGCGGCAAGTTTGCCGCCTCGGGTCGTCGGTTAATTTGTTTAGCGGGTCGGGGCCGCGGGACCGGTGTCCTCGGCAGGCTCGGTGACCGCAGGGGCCGGTTCCGGCGCTTGATCAAGGATCGAAGCCGGCTGGGTGTGGGTATTCGACTGAAGGGCAAGAATGATGCTGGTGATCATGAATGCGCCTGCCAGAATAGCAGTAGTGCGGGTCAGCAGGTTCGCAGCGCCGCGTGAGCTCATCACGCCGAAACCACCGCCGCCGCCTCCGCCGCCGCTGTTACCGCCGATACCAAGCCCACCGCCCTCGCTGCGCTGCACGAGAATCACAGCGATCAGGCCGAGCGCAAGAAGAAGGTGGATTACCAGAATGACTGTTTGCATGGTGTCGAAACTCTTGTCCTAATCAACCGATCCAAACGCAATTCGGCCCGGATCGGGCATAAATTTGATGCGTATTTAACGCGTTTTATGGCTGTTGGCTAGACCATATTAAACAAAATCTGCACCGCAGTCGGTCAGGCACAAGATTCAATAATCTGCCAGAAATCTTCAACCTTAAGGCTGGCCCCGCCGACAAGTGCACCATCGACATCTTCGACAGCCATCAATTCCTTGGCATTCGACGGCTTGACCGAACCACCATACAGAATTCGGAACTGATCACCATCCTCAAACCGTGCCATCAGACCTGCACGGATCGCAGCATGCACTTCGGCAACTTCTTCGACACTGGCAGTACGGCCCGTGCCAATCGCCCAGACCGGCTCATAGGCAACAACCGTGTTTTTGGCTGTCGCCCCATCGGGAAGCGATACCGCCACCTGCCCGTTCACCACCGGCAACGTCGCGCCAAGATCGCGTTCTTCCTCGGTCTCGCCAACGCAAACCACCGCGATCAGACCGGCATCATGGGCCGCAATCGCCTTTTTGCGAATGTCGGTCGAACTTTCCCCGTGATCGGCACGGCGTTCGGAATGACCAACCAGAACATATTGTGCGCCAACATCGGCCAGCATCGGGGCGGCCAGATCTCCGGTATGCGCGCCTGAAATCGCCGCATGGCAATCCTGCCCACCGACGGCAACCGCACTTCCCTTCGTCACACCAACTGCCTCGGACAAAAGCGTTGCCGGCGGACAGACAAGAATATCGCAACCAAGCGCCCCTTTTTCAGACGCCTTTGCCGCCAGGCTTGATGCCAGCGCAAGACCGTCTGCACGCAAACAGTTCATTTTCCAGTTTCCGGCAATCAGGGGACGGCGTTGGGTCATGGGAGCTACCTCGTGCTGATCAGGTTCACATTTTGTCTGTGTAGTGTCCTTGTTTCAAGACCATAACAACCGGTTTGCGGTTGATACGATTTGTTACAGGACCTGTTTCGACGCGGGTTTTAGCATGCCATGCCAGCGGGGCCAAGTACCCGAAAACGCCTGATCACGTATTTAGGATGTGATTGCAGTCATCTTCTATACAATCGCCTGTTGCCGCTGATAACACTCGCCATTAAGATGCGCGGCAAATTTGCTCGGGCCTTTTCGTCTATCGTGTCGTCCGGGCGACCACAATGAAACGACGTCAAAGCCTGATTTTGGCGTCAAACCACGGATTGTTAGGCTTATCATATGCTTGCTGGCATTCGCACATTTTCGAAATCAATCTTCGCCAAGATTATCTTTGGCGTGATTGCACTGAGCTTCGTGATCTGGGGCCTGAACGCATCGATGCTCAATCTGGGCACCTCGCGTGAAGTTGCCGAAATCGGCAGCCAGAAAATCACCCCGGTCGAACTGGATCGCGCCTTCCAGCGTAGCGTGCAGAATATGCAAAACATGTTCGGACCGAACTTCAACCAGCAGCAGGCCATTCAGATGGGCCTTCTGAACAATACGGTGCAGTCGCTCGTATCCCAGAAGATCCTGCGTGAAGATGCCAAAAACATCGGTATCGGCATCAGCGACGAAGCCGTCCGTGATCAGATCTTCTCGTCTGACAGCTTCAAGGACCCGACCACAGGCCAGTTCAGCCGTGATCGCTTCCTGCAGGCCCTGTATCAGGCTGGCTACACCGAAAACGAATTCATCAACGGTGTCCGTGGCGACATGATGAGCCAGCAGGTTGTCAGCAGCCTGACCAACCCGGCAACGGTGCCAGACATCATGGCGCGTCAGATCGTCGCATACCGCAACGAACAGCGCAGCGGTTCGTTCTTTACGCTGAACAAGGATGCGTTTGCTGACATCGAACCGGCTGATGACGCGACCCTTCGTGCCTATCACGAAGAAAACGCCGCCCAGTTCACCGCACCGGAAAGCCGCAATGTCACCCTTGCAACGCTAAGTGCCGCTGACCTGATTTCGACCGTCACCGTAACCGACGAAGAAATTTCCGACGCCTATGCGCAGCGTGAACCGGAATTCCAGACCCCGGAAAAACGCACCGTCGAACAAATCCTGTTTTCGCCGAACGAAGAACAGACCGCCCGTGAAGCCTATAAGCGCCTGACGGAAGGTGCCGACTTCATGACGGTCGCCAAAGAAGACGCGAACATGGACGAAGCCATGGTCAAACTTGGCCAGTTCACCGCAAATGACATCCTGCCCGATCTCCGCGATGCGACCTTCTCGCTTGACGAAGGCGGCATCTCCGAGCCGGTCGAAACCGCCCTTGGCTGGCACATCATCCGTGTTCCGTCGATCACCCCGGGCAGCACCCAAAGCCTTGATGAAGTCCGAGACATCATTGTTGACGGCCTCAAACAGTTCAAAGCCGAGGACGCCATCTATGATCTGGCGGCCACCTTTGACGAGGAACTCGGTGCTGGCACCCCGATCGAAGACGCCGCACGCGATGTTGGCGCAAAGACCTACAAGCTTGACGGCATCGTCCGTGGCGAAGGCCTTGCAGGTCAGAACGTTGACGGCGCAGACGAAATCAACGCCAAAATCTTCGAGCTCGAAAACGGCGAGGAAAGCTTCCTTGAAGAAACCGCTTCGGGCACGCGTTATGTCGTTCGTGTTGAAAACGTAACCCCGTCGGCCCTGCGTCCGTTTGACGAAGTTCGCAACGAAGTTGTCGCCGCCTGGACCGCCGAAGAACGCCAACGCCTGATGATGGAAAAAGCCGAAGAACTGGCTGGCAACATCAACACGTCCGGTGCTGATCTCGCGACCCTCGCCTCCGAAGACGGCGCAGACGTTCGTGAAACCGGCCTGACCCGTCGTACCGGCCGTGGCCTTGCAGATGACGTCAACCCGGCGGTTGCCGCGGCTCTCTTCACCCTTGAAGACGGCAAGGCCAAAGCCGTCCAGACCGGCGAAGACGTCATGATCGTCAAGCTTGATGAAATTCAGGCCGCAGACATCAACACCGCCGATGCCGCACCGGTAAATGACGAGCTCAAGGAAGCCCTTAACGAGGACATCCTTGCGCAGTATCTCAACTACCTGAACGAGGAAATCTCGGTCAGCGTCAATAACAGCGTGATCAACGAGCTTTATCAGCCGACCGCTGCAAACTGATACACATCCAGGGGCGACCGGAAAATCCGGTCGCCCTTTTTCTATCTCAAAGACGCCGTCGCCAAACCGACCAAGCCCAACCAGCGGACAGATCATGGAAATCAAACCGGATTTCACCAGTTTCAAGCAAAACTACGACAACGGCATTTCGCAGGTTCTCTGGACCGCGCTGACCGCCGATCTTGATACGCCGGTCTCGGCCTTTCTCAAGATCGCCGAAGGCATGCCAAACACCTATTTGCTTGAATCTGTTGAAGGCGGATCGGTCCGCGGGCGTTATTCCTTCCTCGGTCTTAAACCCGACCTGATCTGGCGCTGCTTTGGCAACAAGGCCGAACTCAATCGCCGTGTGATGGCCGATGCCGATGCCTTTGTGGCGGAATCCGAAGCCCCGCTTGACAGCCTCAAGAAACTGATCGCCGAAAGCCATATCGAACTGCCCGACAACCTGCCCCCCATGAGTGCCGGTCTGGTTGGCTATATGGGCTATGACACTGTGCGTCTGATGGAAAAGCTGCCCGACAGCAACAAGGACGAGCTTGATGTGCCCGACGGCATCTTCATCCGCCCGACCGTGACGGCAAGTTTTGACACCATCGAAGACACGGTGACCGTCGTAACCCCGGTGCGCCCGGAAAAAGGCATTTCGGCTGATGCGGCCTATGATCTGGCCTGTGCGCGGCTTAATGACGTCGTGCAGCAGTTCCAGCGCAATCTGTTTATCGACCGCCGCTCCAAATCCGTGCCAGACACCCTGCCCGACCCAAAGGTCAGCGTCACCGAGGCCGGGTTCCACGACATGGTCGAAAAGGCCAAGGATTATATCCGTGCGGGCGATATCTTTCAGGTCGTGCTGTCGCAACGCTACACGCTACCCTATCAGCTCCCGCCCTTTGCCTTTTACCGCGCACTTCGTCGGATCAATCCGTCGCCCTTCATGTTCTATCTCGATATCGGCGGATTTCAGGTCGTCGGTGCCAGCCCGGAAATCCTGGTGCGGCTCCGCGATGGCGAAGTCACCATTCGCCCGATTGCCGGAACCCGTCGGCGCGGCAAAACGCCCGATGACGACAAAGTCATGGCCCAGGACCTGCTCGATGATCCCAAGGAACGCTCAGAACATCTGATGTTGCTCGATCTCGGGCGCAATGATGTCGGGCGCGTTTCCAAACCGGGCACCGTGCGCGTCACCGACCGCGAACAGATCGAATATTATTCCCACGTCATGCATATTGTCTCAAACGTGGTCGGCCAGATTGACGAAACCAAATACGACGCGATGGATGCACTCAAGGCCGGCTTCCCGGCCGGAACCGTTTCAGGCGCGCCCAAGGTCCGCGCCATGGAAATCATTGATGAACTGGAATCGGTGCGTCGTGGCATCTATGCCGGCTGTATCGGCTATATCTCGGCCGATGGCTCGATGGATACCTGCATTGCGCTGCGCACCGCCGTCATCAAGGACGAGAAAATCCACATTCAGGCCGGTGCCGGTGTCGTCGTCGACAGCAAACCGGAACTCGAACACAAGGAATGCCAGAACAAGGCCGGTGCCCTCATGGCCGCCGCCCGCGAAGCCCATCGCTTCGCCTGATCTCGTATCACGCAAACAAAAAGGGCTGTAGGATAACTGCAGCCCTTTTTCATTTTCGTCAGATAAACCTACTAGCCGGTCACACTTTGCATGGATCGGCGCAGCACATCTGTAATCGGCACCAGCACAAAGCCCTTGGCCTGAATTTCGGGGATCCATTTGTGAAGCGCCCCGATCGTCAGATCGCGCGGATGACCAATCGCAATGGCAAAGCCTTGCTTGCGGGCGACATTTTCTGTGCGGGCCAACATATCGGCGATCTTGGCCGCATCATCGGCATCATCAATAAAAATATCACGTGTGATTGCCGGGACGCCAAAGCTGCTTGCCGTGGAATAGCCGACCGAGTCTGCGCTGGTCCGGCTATCGAGGAACATCAGGCCGCGTGACTTCATGACTTCCATGACAACACGCATGCGTTCGGAATCGGCGGTAAATTTGCTGCCCATGTGATTGTTCACACCGACATAGCCATCAAACCGATCCAGCATCCAGAACATCTCATTGAGGATGGTCTGGCGGTCATAGCTTGCCAGCAACGCATGCGGCCCCGGATCGACCGCAGCCGACGATGGTTCCATCGGCATATGCAGCATCACTTCATGACCGGCCTTGCGCGCGGCATTGACCTGTGCCTGCAAATCACGGGCATAGGGCAGATAGGAAATTGTGATCGGCCCCGGCAGATCGACGGTCTTGGCGGTGCGCGGCTGATCAAGCCCGGCATCATCAATCACAATCGCAATCACCGGTTTGTCACCAGTGTCCTGTGTCAGCGCGGCATATTTCTGCCACGGCTGATTTGTCGGGCCAACGGTTGCCATCGGAACATCATTGCCACTGTCGCCAGGAAGGATATCCCCACCCTGGTCTGGTTTGCGTGCGACAGGTGCCGGCACAAAGTCCGTCAGCCCCTGCCCCCCTTGCCCGGTGGATCGCGTCGTGTCGTTATTTTCGCCGACCAGATATCCCGTGCGTCCACGCTCGGAAACATTGGTATTTTCCGAAAGCTTGTAATCCTTGCGAAGTTTCGGGGTCGGTTCCGGCTCGGCCAGGGCATAATTCGGTGCGCTTTGATCCGCTGCGCGGCCAAATTCATCCGACGCACGATCAAGTTCAAGCATGCTGCCAACGGCAATAATGGCCGACAGCGTACCCGCAACAAAGGCCCCGCCCAGCATCAGGCGACCAATGCCACCCGATTTCTTTTTCGGGGCGGTCTTTTTACGAGTGGATTTCTTGGGTGCCGCCTTTTTACGTTTGGCGGTCGGTGCCCGGGTTGCCCGGCGTGCCACGCTGTGGTCTCCAGTATTCGTTGGCTGGGATGCTCGTAGCGGCTGTTTCGTTCACTGAACGACCGCTTCCCATGTTGTGATTATACACCGATCAAGTCGGTTTGTGTTTTCACGTTTTTAAAACGCCTCTGGTTAGCACCCGGTTAAAGAACATTAACGACTGAGCACCAACGTGCATTTAGATCGCGAAAAACCCTTGCTCTGCTTCTGCTTGACGTAGCGACAAGGGCGTTTATTCTCTGCCGACCTTAATGTACACAGGCCCATCCGACGATGTATCTCCTCATCGACAATTACGACAGTTTCACATTCAATCTGTGGCACTATCTGCGCGAACTCGGCCCCGAGGTCGAAGTGCGCCGCAATGACGAGATTACCGTGGATGCGGCCATGGCGCTCAATCCCGAAGGCATTGTGATTTCGCCCGGCCCTTGCGATCCGGAACGGGCCGGCATCTGCCTTGATCTGATCAAGGCTGCCGCAGGCAAGGTCAAATTGCTTGGCGTCTGTCTTGGTCATCAATCGATCGGTCAGGCCTTTGGCGGCAAGGTGATCCGTGCGCCCGAATGCATGCATGGCAAGACCGATGCGATGAAGCATTCCGGCAGCAGCGTTTTTAAAGGCCTGCCCAGCCCGTTTGAAGCCACCCGTTATCACTCGCTGGTGATTGAACGCGAAACTTTGCCCGACAGCCTTGAAATAACGGCCGAAAGCGGAGATGGTCTTATTATGGGCGTGCGTCACAAAACCCATCAAATTCATGGTGTCCAGTTCCATCCCGAAAGCATCGCTTCGGAACATGGCCACGCCTTGCTTAAGAATTTTATCGACTATACCGGTGCGTAATTCGCACCGGACCGCAAACCAAGGAAGACCCGATGTCGACTGATCATGATCTGAAGCCAATTCTGGCCAAAGTCGCAGATGGCGAAAAACTGACCGAAAGCGCGGCCGAGGCGGCCTTTAACGTGCTGATGTCCGGTCAGGCAACGCCATCGCAGATGGGGGCTTTCCTGATGGGCTTGCGCATTCGCGGCGAAACCGTTGATGAAATCACCGGTGCCGCGCGTGTCATGCGTGAAAAGGCAACCGGCATCATTGCCCCGGAAAACGCGGTCGATACCTGCGGCACCGGTGGTGATGGCAGTGGCACCTATAATATCTCGACCGGGGCTGCGATTGTGGCTGCCGCCGCGGGCGCCACCGTTGCCAAGCACGGCAACCGCGCCGCATCGTCGAAATCCGGGTCTGCCGATGTTTTGATGGCGCTTGGTGTCAATCTTGATGCCGATATGAAGCTTCTGGAAAAGGCGCTTCGCGACATCAATCTTTGCTTCATGATGGCGACCCGTCACCATTCGGCGATGCGTCACGTCATGCCGACCCGCGTTGAAATGGGCACACGCACCATCTTTAACCTGCTGGGAC
Source organism: Thalassospira sp. ER-Se-21-Dark (assembly GCF_017922435.1). NCBI lineage: Bacteria > Pseudomonadati > Pseudomonadota > Alphaproteobacteria > Rhodospirillales > Thalassospiraceae > Thalassospira > Thalassospira sp. ER-Se-21-Dark. Next base: position 883,097 of record NZ_VDEZ01000002.1, read on the forward strand.
CGCTGGCCAACCCGGCCAAGACCAAACGTCAGGTTCTTGGCGTTTTTGCCAAACAGTGGGTCGAACCGATTGCCAATGTGCTCAACCGTTTGGGATCGGTGCATGCATGGGTTGTTCATGGCGACAGCGGCCTTGATGAAATCTCGACCACCGGCCCGACCTATGTTGCCGAGGTCAAGGATGGTACCGTCACCACCTTTGAAATCAATCCGGGCGATTTCGGGCTTGAAACCGTAACGCTTGACGATCTCAAGGGTGGCGATGCTGATGTCAATGCCAGGGCGATTACCGACCTTCTGGCCGCCAAGAAAAGCCCGTACCGCGACATCGTTCTGATGAATGCCGGGGCGGCTCTTGTGGTGACCGGCATTGCCAGCGATCTGGCCGACGGCATCAAAAAGGCCGCGGACGCCATTGATAGCGGCAAGGCTGCCGAAACCCTGCAAGGGCTTGTGAAGATTACCAACGAAGGAACCCCGGCGTGAGCGACGTACTAGCCAAAATCTGCAACGACAAACGCGATCACGTTGCGGCCTGCAAGGAGCGCAAGACGCTTGCCACCCTGGAGGCCGAGGCAAAGGCGCAATCCGCCCCGCGTGGTTTTATCAGAGCGCTTGAAACCAGTGTTGCCGATGGCCGTTATGGCCTGATTGCCGAAATCAAAAAGGCATCCCCGTCCAAGGGACTGATCCGCCCGGACTTCAATCCGCCGGAACTCGCCAAGGCCTATAAGGCCGGCGGGGCAAGCTGCCTGTCGGTTCTGACCGACATACCCTATTTCCAGGGCGATGACAGCTATCTGGTCGCGGCCCGTGCGGCGGTCGATCTTCCGGCCCTTCGCAAGGACTTCATGGTTGATCCCTATCAGATTACCGAGGCACGTGCACTTGGTGCTGATTGCATCCTTCTGATCATGGCAGCCCTTGAAGACAGCCTGGCTTCTGAGCTTGAAGATGCCGCGCACAGCCTTGGCATGGATGTTTTGATCGAGGTGCACAACGCCCCGGAACTCGAACGTGCGCTCAAGCTCAAGTCACGTTTGCTGGGGATTAACAACCGCAACCTCAAAACCATGGAAATTTCGCTCACCACGACCGAGGAACTGGCAAGCATGGTCGGCGATGATCGGTTGCTGGTAGCTGAAAGCGGGTTGTTTACCCCTGATGATCTGGCCCGCATGGCAAAGGTCGGCGCTGAGTGTTTCCTGATCGGCGAAAGCCTGATGCGCCAGGACGACGTCGCAACCGCCACCCGCAACCTGCTCGGCCTTGCGGCCTGATCAATACTGGACAGAACCAATGGCAGACAAGCTTTCCCATATTGATGCCGGTGGCAACGCGGTGATGGTCGATATTTCGGCCAAGGCAGAAACCGCGCGCACCGCCATTGCCAAGGCACGGGTTCTGATGTCTTCCGAAACGGCAAAGCTGATTGCCAAGCGGGGCCATAAAAAGGGTGATGTTCTTGGCATCGCCCAGCTTGCCGGGATCATGGGGGCGAAAAAGACCCCCGATCTGATCCCGCTTTGTCATCCCCTGCCCCTGACTTCTGTCACCGTCGATCTGGAACTTGTCGAGGGGGCCGATGCGGTCGATATCACCGCCACCTGCAAGACAACCGGCAAGACCGGTGTCGAGATGGAAGCCCTGACTGCTGCCTCGGTCGCAGCACTCACGGTTTTTGACATGTGCAAGGCGGTTGATAAAAGTATGAGGATTACCGATTTGCGGGTCACCCGAAAAGAAGGTGGCAAATCGGGTACCTTTGTCGCGGACTAGCTTCCTGCCCCGCAGACCGCCGATTATTCACATTTTTTGAAGGATCACGGCGATTATTCGGTTTTTCCGTCAAATCGCACAGAGCCGCTTGACCCGCAAAAAGAACTAAAGTAGAACATCTGTGTATCCTTTTTGTTCTTTTTACAGGTTCGGGAAATAACATGCTGACGCGCAAGCAATATGAGTTGCTGGTCTATATAGACAATTACCTTCGCGATCACGGGATTTCGCCATCTTTCGATGAAATGAAGGAGGCCCTGAACCTTAAATCCAAATCCGGCATTCACCGCCTGATCACAGGCCTTGAGGAACGCGGCTTTATCCGCCGCCTTGCCCATCGTGCACGCGCGCTTGAGGTCGTCAGACTTCCGGAAAACAGCGATGATGACGCGCCGGAAACGCCAAACAATGTGACCTCGCTTGCCAGTGTGCGAAAGGCCGCGCATCGACCAACCACGGTGCCAACCGCCTTCTCGGAAGCCGGGGAATCCGTTGGCTTACCACTCTATGGCCGGATTGCTGCCGGTACACCGATCGAGGCCCTTCGCGATCAAACGACCATGGTACAGGTCCCGGCGGCCCTGCTTGGCGCCGGTGATCACTATGCCCTTGAAGTATCGGGGGATTCGATGATTGATGCTGGCATTCTGGATGGTGACACCGTCCTGATCCAACGTTGCGAACAGGCCCATGACGGCACGATTGTGGTGGCACTCGTCGATGACAGCGAAGCAACGCTTAAGCGCCTGAAACGCGGGCGTGGTGAAGTTCTGCTGGAACCGGCCAACGCACGCTATGAAACCCGCGCCCTGTCTCCAGATCGCGTGCGCATTCAGGGCCGTCTGGTCGGGCTGCTGCGTCAGTACTGATTGCTTGCGCGAGGTTACATACAAAAATGCCCGGTGCTTTTGCCCGGGCGTTTTTGTTTTGTGTGCGATCAGGTTCTTAGCGCCCTGCTCTGCCACCGATGACGATCCAGGGCCAATTGCCGGTTTCCGCACGGACGGTGTTGATGACAGGCTTTTCATCTGGCTTCGAGGCCAGCTTGATCGCAACACCGCCCTGCCACCACAGAACATCATCATCGATGACCATGCGCGCGCCGGAGGCCTGACAGGTGGTTGGCAGATCTGTTTTCAGGCTGACAATGATATCAGCGTTGCGGCAGGCATAAAACGGATTGGTAATACGGCTTGCGACAATGATCCGTGACTGAACGATGTTAGCGCTAACACCCACGGAGCACGGGTCGTTCTGGCAGGCCTGTACGCGGCTTTTTTCCTGTTCGGGGCGAATGCCGAAGCGGCTCATCCAGATGCCTTTTTGAAAATCATTCAGCCGCGATGAGGTATGCAGGATACCGGCATCGGGATCATAGATCGCCCAGCTTTCGCGGTCGCCTGATATCAGGATTTCGGGTTCTTTGTGCAGTGCCTGAAAGATGATGGCGGCAAAAATCACCGGAAGAACCGGCACGATCATCACCTTGTCGCGCCAGATGACGATCCAGGCCAAGGCAAACAGCCCCAAGGCAACCGCCAGCATATCAAGGCCCGAAACATACCAAAGCCCCCAGTCCTGTGCGGCAACCAGTTCGGCGGTTTCCAAAAGCACCGTCAATCCGGGCTTCATCGCGGCAAGTGAGAGCCCCGATAACCCAATCGGGATCAGCGCCAGCGTCACAACGATCCAGGGCATCACCCAAAATGCCATGACCGGAATAGCGACCAGATTGGCGAAGACACCGAGCATCGAAATCCGGCCAAAATGATAACCGATGATCGGGCCTGTTACGGCCGTCACGATCAGGCCGGTCAGCAGCAAGCCTACAAGATAAAGGCCAGCACGCTCATACCAGGACAGCATCCCCTGCCGATCAAGCCAGCGCCGCCCCGGCCCGTCATAAAACGCAACAAGAGCGCCAACGGCGGCAAAGGAGAGTTGGAAACTGGCCCCAAGTGCCGCATCAGGCCGAAGGATCAAAACAACGATCGCGGCAACACCCACAAGGCGCAGCGATATGGCACGGCGATCCAGCAGCAGTGCCAGCCAAACCACAAGTAACATAACAAAGGCGCGCTGGGTCGGAATGGTCGCCCCGGATAATCCGAGATAGACAAGCCCTGCCAGCATGGCCGCCATCGCCGCCCATTTCTTGATCGGATAGCGCAAGGCAATTGATGGAATGGCGGCCAACCCGAACCGGATCAGGAAAAACACCGTCCCGCAAAGCAACCCCATATGCAGACCGGAAATCGCCAACAGATGCGCGAGGCCGGATTTGCGAAGGTTATCGGCAATATCCGGGGCCACTTCACCGCGTTCGCCAATGATCAGTGCCTTGGCAATGCCGGTTTCGGGGCCGGTCATTTCATCGCTGATGACGTTTGAGATATATTGACGCGCCCTTTCAATACCCACCAACAAAGCATTGTTATTTATGTCTTTTTTATTTTCCAGAACTTCGAATTGTCGTCCAAAGACAAAGCCGGATGCGGCAATATTGCTGAAATAGAGGTTGCGTGAGAAATCCGGGTCGCCGGGAACAGCAGGTGCGCGCAAGGGAAAGAGACGTGCGTTCGCACGGATCTGATCGCCAATTGAAAGCGCACTATCGCCCAAGAAACTGAGCCTTACATTCCAGTCCAGTTGGTCTTGGGCAATGCCGACAATCTCGGACGGCTGGACAGTGGCGCGGATGCGTCCATTCCGCGGTTCCAGCGTAATGATGGTGCCTGTGACTTCGGTCGTATAGAGCGTTTTTGTCGGGATATTATCCGGGCCAAGTTCAGTATGGATGGTACTTGTCAAAGCCCCGAACGCCAGACTGGCAAGCAGCTGAAACGTGAAGGCCAGAGTGGCAAGCCGCCGCGACATCCAGAAACCGCAGCACAGCAGAATCACCGCCAGAGCAATTTGACCAATCCCGATACGCGCAGGGAGCAAGAAATACCCGGCACAGCCCAACCCAAAGAAGATAACCGAGGACAGAAACCATTTATTTCTTTGGCTTGTTACAACAAAATTAATTTGTGAGAAAAACCCCACAAACAATTGTTTTAATTTAACTTTACCTGTCGCCGTACGACGAATGTCCAATAGCCCGCCTGCCGCATAGTTTCTATCTAACATCCGCTGTGGTGCAACAGCGTGTCATTTGTGCTATAGCCTGCACGCCAAAAGTCCTCAGGACAAGCGACAACATCCAAATAACGGATAGATTGAATGACGGTTGTTACCCGTTTTGCCCCGTCTCCGACCGGGTTTCTGCATATCGGCGGCGCACGCACCGCACTTTATAACTGGCTGTATGCCAAACATACCGGTGGCAAGTTCCTGCTCCGGATTGAAGATACCGACCGTGAACGTTCAACGCCCGAGGCTGTCGATGCCATTTTTGACGGCTTGAACTGGCTTGGCCTGACCGCAGACGAAGAGCCGACTTTCCAGTTTGCCCGTCGCGACCGCCATGCAGAAGTCGCCCAACAGCTTCTTGATGCCGGGAAGGCATATTATTGCTATTGCTCCCCCGAGGAGCTGACCGCCATGCGCGAGAAAGCCCGCGCAGAAGGCCGTCCGATGAAATATGACGGCACCTGGCGTGATCGCGATCCGTCCGAGGCGCCGGAAGGTGTCAAACCGGTAGTCCGCGTCAAGGCCCCGCAGGAAGGCGATGCCGTGATCAATGATCAGGTGCAGGGCGAAGTTCGCGTCGGCAATGAGCAGCTTGACGATTATGTCATCCTGCGCGGCGACGGAACGCCAACTTACATGCTTTCAGTCGTGGTTGATGACCATGACATGGGTGTTACCAACGTCATTCGTGGTGACGACCACCTGACAAACGCATTCCGTCAGAAAGTCATTTATGATGCCATGGGTTGGGATGTTCCGACCTTTGCGCATATCCCGCTGATCCATGGTCCGGATGGCGCCAAGCTGTCTAAACGCCATGGCGCGCTGGGTGTTGATGCCTATCGCGATGAAATGGGATTCTTGCCCGAAGCATTGAATAACTATCTTCTGCGTCTTGGCTGGGGCCATGGCGATGATGAGGTCATTTCGACCGAGCAGGCAATTGAATGGTTTGACATCACCGATGTCGGCAAAGGGGCTGCGCGCTTTGATTTTGCAAAGCTGACCAACCTTAATGGCATCTACCTGCGTCAGGCCGATGACAAACGCCTTGCAGACGAGATTTCGCCGCTGATTGCCAAGCAAATTGGCGTCGATGCGCTTGATGCGTCGCAAAAAGAAATCTTGATCAACGGCATGGCAGGCCTTAAAGAAAGGGCCAAGACTCTTATCGAGCTCGCCGACTCTTCGGCTTTCTACGTTACCGATGGCATTACGTCCGTTAACGAGAAAGCCCAGTCCCTGATTGATGGTGCACCTGAAGGTCTGTTCAAGGAACTGGCCAACAGTCTTGAAGCGCTCGATAGCTGGACCGAAGAGGACGTTGACGCAAGTGTTCGTGCCATTGCCGATAAGTTTGAGTTAAAGCTTGGCAAAGTTGCGCAGCCCTTGCGGGCGGTGCTTACAGGCTCCAACTCTTCTCCAGGCATTTTCGAAGTAATGATTGTGCTTGGCAAAACCCAAACGCTGAAACGCATTCGCCATTTTGATGCATAACAACAGCGAATTAAGAAAAACTAATAACCCGTTTGCGCTTTGTGCGCCGCAGCATTATGCTGCACACAACTTGAAACCGTGTTCGTTCAAACAGGGAAGGAAAAATAGTCATGGCATCTAATCCCAAGACTTCCCACACCGTGACAATGACCGACAATGCCACTGGCAAGTCGTTCGAGATGCCGGTGATTGAGGGCAGTGTAGGCCCGTCTGTGATTGACATCCGCAAGCTGTATGCTGAAACCGGATATTTCACCTATGATCCGGGCTTCACTTCGACCGGCTCTTGCCAGTCGGAACTGACCTATATTGATGGCGACGTTGGTATTCTGCGTCACCGCGGTTATGCAATTGATGAACTTGCAGAAAATGCCGACTTCCTCGAAGTCTGCCATCTGCTGCTTTATGGTGAGCTGCCGAATGCCACCGACAAAGCCAAGTTCGAGAATGATATTACCATGCACACCATGGTCCACGAACAGATGCGCAATTTCTATAACGGTTTCCGCCGTGATGCGCATCCGATGGCGATCATGTGTGGCGTTGTTGGCGCATTGTCCGCGTTCTATCATGACAGCACCGACATCAACGATCCGAAGCAGCGGATGATTTCGGCCTATCGCCTGATTGCGAAAATGCCGACCATTGCGGCGATGGCATATAAATATTCCATCGGTCAGCCGTTCCGTTATCCGAACAACAAGCTCGGTTATGCAGAAAACTTCCTGCAGATGATGTTTGGCAACCCGTGTGAAGACTATGAAGTCAATCCGGTTCTGGCCAAGGCAATGGATCGCATCCTGATCCTGCATGCTGACCACGAACAGAATGCGTCGACCTCGACCGTTCGTCTGGCCGGTTCTTCGGGTGCTAACCCGTTTGCATGTATTGCGGCTGGTATCGCATCCCTTTGGGGTCCGGCACATGGCGGCGCAAACGAAGCCGTTCTGGTCATGCTGAATGAAATCGGCGATGTGAAAAACATTCCGGAATATGTTGCAAAAGCAAAAGACAAGAACGATCCGTTCCGTCTGATGGGCTTCGGTCACCGCGTTTACAAAAACTACGATCCGCGCGCCAAAGTCATGCAGGAAACCTGCCACGAAGTTCTCAAAGAACTCAACATCAGCGACCCGCTGCTGGACGTTGCCCAGGAACTGGAACGCATCGCACGTGAAGACGAGTACTTCATCGAGAAGAAACTCTATCCGAACGTCGACTTCTATTCGGGCATCATCTTCAAGGCGATGGGCATCCCGGTCAGCATGTTCACCGTGCTGTTCGCTGTTGCACGTACCGTTGGCTGGATTTCCCAGTGGAAAGAGATGATCGAAGATCCATCTCAGAAAATCGGTCGTCCGCGTCAGCTGTTTACCGGTGTTGCAGAACGTCCGTTCGTTCCGGTCGACAAGCGCTAAGCCGCATCGACATCGACAGATCAAAGAAAAGGCCCGGAATTTTCCGGGCCTTTTTGTATTTGTGAGGCAACTTTAACCTGCCCCACTATATCTTCCGGGCTTACCAGCTGCCGGTGTTTTCCATACTGGCCCACGGTTCAGCCGGGGCGAGGCTTTCGCCTTTTTGCAGGAACTCGATGGAAATGCCGTCCGGGGAACGAACAAACGCCATGCGGCCATCACGCGGCGGACGGTTGATGGTAACACCAGCATCCATCAGTTTCTGACAAAGCGCATAGATGTCGTCGACTTCATAGGCCAGGTGCCCGAAATTGCGCCCACCGGAATAGCTTTCCGGGTCCCAGTTATAGGTCAGTTCAAGTTCCGGGGCCTTGACGGATTTGGCACTTTCGACGTCCGCTGGCGGTGCAAGATAGATCAGGGTGAAACGGCCCTGCTCGCTCTCGATCCGGCGGGTCTCTTTCATGCCAAGAAGGTCGCAATAGAATTTCATCGACTCATCTACATTCTCGACACGTACCATCGTGTGCAGGTAGCGCATAACACTGTCTCCGTTTTCAATTAATCAATGCGAAGAAACTAGTTGCAATGCGGATTTGATGCCACCCGTAACGGATTATTTTTTGGCGATGATTTTCAAAATCTGCTCGGCAGCCTTTTCGCTGGGCGGCCTGTCACCAAATCCCAGCAAGGTGCAGGCTTTATCAAAACCGTCGATCTGTGCTGCCCGTTCCGGGCTATCGGCCATCAGGGTTTCAAGAACCGGAATGATCTTTTTGGCCTTGCATTTGTCCTGCAGGAATTCGGGGATCAGTTTTTTACCAAGGACCAGATTAACAATGGTGACGGTATCAATCTTGATCAGGCGTTTGGCAATCCAGCCCGTCACTGCATTGACCTGATAGGCAATGACATGCGGCACACCGGCAATTGCGAGCTCCAGCGAGACGGTGCCTGATGCCGCAAGCGCACAGTCGGCGGCCGCGAACGCATCATGGCGTTCTTGATCGGTTGCGACAATAATCGGATCGAGTGGCCAGGATTTCATTTCTTCGGTGACGGTATCCACCACCTTGCTGACCGTTGGCACGACGATGCGCGCGTCGGGGTATTTCGTGGCAACATCATCAATGACCTTGCGAAATACCGGCAGGAGGCGTTTGACTTCGGAATTACGGCTTCCGGGCAGAACCGCCAGAAGCTTTTGGTTCGCTTTCAGGCCATGTTGAGCGCGGAACCGCTCACGATCCCCGTCATGGCGTTCTTCGACGGCTGAGTGGCCGATAAAGGTGGTTGGCAGGCCTTCTTTTTCGAAATAGGGCGGTTCAAACGGCAAAAGAGCCAGAAGATGATCGAGGAAACCCGCAATCTTCTTTGCCCGGCCTGCGCGCCATGCCCAGACCGAGGGGGCGACATAGTGCACCAGCGGGATGCCCTTGCCTTTCAGCTTCTTGCCGACCCGAAAGCTGAAATCCGGGGCATCAATGGTAATCACCACATCGGGTCTCTCGGATTTGGCGAAGTCCGCGGTTTGGGAAATGCGTTTGAGCAAGTGTGGAATATGCGGCACGACCTCTGTCAGGCCCATGACCGACATTTCGTTCATCGGAAACAGGCTTTTGAGGCCTTCACGTTCCATGCGTGGGCCGCCGACACCGATAAAGCGAATATGATCCTGTTTGGCCTTAAGGGCCGCCATCAGGCGCCCACCCAGTTGATCCCCGGATGCCTCGCCAGCCACAAGCATGATTTTCGGGCCAAGCGGCGTGATTTCATCCGCCATTTTGGCGTTCCTCGTCCGGGAGGGCCAGACCAACGACAAACAGCCCCAGCGCATCAGCACGGGCAATGACGGCGGCACGATCAATGATCATGGTGCCACCGGCAAGCAATGCAATGCCACGCAGGCCAGCTTTATGGGCCTCTTCGACGGTTTTCATGCCGATGGCCGGCAGATCAAGGCGTTTGTCCTGTTGCGGCTTGGCGGACTTTACCAGTACCCCCCCAACACCATCACGCCGGTATTTGGCCGAGCGGCGCACCATTTCATCGGTGCCTTCGATGGCTTCAAGGGCCAGAACCAGCCCCTGTTGCACGACACATCCCTGCCCGACATCAGCCTGCCCCAGTGTTCGGGCGACTGACAGGCCATGGCCGGCATCGGTCATTGCCTGTTCATCGGGATTGACAGCCCCAAGAACGCCTTCCTCAACCGCAAGATCGCCGAGAATTTCATGGGCGCCCAAAAGTCGGAAGCCTTCGCGTTCGAGTTCCTTGCCAACAAGGCGGAGCAATCCGTCATCGCCAAGCGCCTTGGTGCCGACTTTCATCAGGAGTTTGGCTGCCCGCCAATCCGGGCGGATCGAGGAAAAGGTTGGACGCGCCACTCTGCCTGCCAGAACCACGTCATGGCAGTTTTCCTTGCGCATGGCATCAAGGATTTTCGATGCTGCACCAAGGCGGGCCGTTACATTCGGATATTGGTCAAGGTCGGTATCATCGGCATAGCCATCAAGCTTGACGATGCAGACATCGCGGCCCATTGAAATGGCAGCGGACGCCAGACGGGCGGGAAGCGCCCCGCCCCCGGCGATAATCCCCAATTTCGGCTGCGGATTATCCTGCGGAGCTGTCATATTTTGGCGTGCATACGGAACGCATGCTTTCCGCTTTGAGGAAATTGATGATTTCCATCACCGGGCCGACGCCCTCAAAATCCTTGGCGACTTCTTCGACACGTTCGGCCAGGGTGCCTTCCTGTGCAAACAGAAGGCGATAGGCCTTGCGCAGCGAATGGATGGTTTCACGGTCAAAACCGCGGCGTTTCAGGCCGATGATATTCAGGCCTGAAAGATAGGCACGGTTGCCGATGACAGAACCATAAGGGATGACGTCGCTTTCAACCCCGGTCATGCCGCCAATCATGGCGTGCTTGCCGATACGAACAAACTGGTGAACAGCCGAGAGACCGCCAACGATTGCGAAGTCTTCGACCACCACGTGGCCCGCAAGCGTGCCGTTATTGACCAGAATGCAGTGGTTTCCGACATGGCAATCATGCCCGACATGGGCCCCGGTCATCAGAAGGCAATCGTCACCAATGGTGGTTTCCATACCGCCACCTTCGGTGCCCGGGTTAAGGGTTGCGCCCTCGCGGATTTTGGTGCGTTTGCCAACGATAAGGCGGCTGTTTTCGCCCTTGAATTTCAGGTCCTGCGGGGCATGACCAACAGAGGCAAACGGATAAACTTCGCACTGATCGCCAAGGGTGGTGTGACCTGCGACCGCAACGTGGCTGTGCAGTTTGACACCATCCCCCAAGACAACATTCGGACCGACCACGCTATAGGGTCCGATTTCGACATCCTGACCAATCTGCGCGCCATCTTCGACAACGGCGGTTGGATGTACTTTTGACATTATCAGTTATCCCGGATCATCGCGGCGATGGTTGCCTCGGCAACGACTTGGCCGTCGACCTTGACCTGGCTTTCGAACTTCCAGACCGGGCCGCGGCTTTGTTTTTTGGTCACATGGATGTGCATGACGTCACCCGGGGTTACCGGCTTGCGGAAACGGGCGTTATCGATGCTCATGAAATAAACCAGCTTGCCTTCGGCATCCGCGCCAAGGGTCTGAACGACCAGGATGGCTGCGGTCTGCGCCATGCTTTCGATGATCAGGACGCCAGGCATGATCGGCTGCTGCGGGAAATGGCCGGTAAATTGCGGCTCGTTCATCGTCACGTTCTTGATGCCGGTGGCACGGACATCGGTTTCGATGTCGATGACCTTGTCGATCAGAAGGAACGGATAGCGATGCGGAATCATTTCCAGAATGCGCTGGATATCGACACTTACCAGTTCGGTCATGTGTGTAGCCCTTATTTCTTTTTTCGTATCAGACGCGACAAGGCGACCGTCTGTTTATGATATTCCATGACCGGAACGGCGGGACTTCCGCCCACAGTTTCCCCCGGCCCCACATTTTTCATGACACCCGACTGGGCTGCGACTTTCGCGCCATCGCCGATTTCGAGGTGTCCTGTAATGCCTGCCTGACCGGCAAGCACGACAAAATTGCCAATCTTGGTCGAGCCCGAGATCCCGACTTGCGAGACAACAACACAGCCCATGCCAAGTTCAACGTTATGGCCGATTTGCACCAGATTGTCGATACGACAGCCATTGCCGATAACAGTATCTGGCCCTGCCCCGCGATCAATCGTGCTGTTTGAGCCGACTTCAACATCGTTGCCAATGACGACCCGGCCCAATTGCGGGACCTTGGCGTGCCCTTGCGGCCCCATGGCAAAGCCAAAGCCGTCCTGCCCGATGCGGGCACCGGGATAGATCAGGCACAGATTGCCAATCAGGCTGTGGCTGATGGAGGCATTCGCACCCACCTTGCAACCCGCACCGATGACAACCCCGTCACCAATGACAGCATTGGATGCGATGATGGTGCCATCGCCAATTTCGCAGTTGGCCCCGATGACCGCACCTGCATCGACCTGAACACCTTTGCCAAGCTTGGCAGACGGATCAATGACCGCACGATCCGAAATCACGCCATTGCCGGTTTCGAACGGATAGAACGCGGTTGCAGCCTTCGCGTAGGCGCGATACGGGTCCTTGGTCGTAAACAAGACCATGCCTTGGGGTGCGCGCTCGACAAATTCCGGTCGCACGAAGCAGGCCCCGGCCTTGCTGTTGACAAACGCATCAAGGTATTTGCGATTGTCAAAGAAGCTCAGGATATCGCCATCTGCGTTTTGCAGTGGCGAGACGTCCTGAAAGACCCGTGTTTCGTCGGGCGCATTGACCGGTGTTGTTTCCGTCAGTGCAGCCATTTCAGCAACACTGAAAGGTCCCTTGCGGCTAAAAAAACGGGCATCCGCCATCAGGAGCCTTCCTTGAATTCAACCGTGATGGTTGGAACCTCGGCATTTGCGCGATCGAAAACTTCCTTGGTCGCATCCATGGTGGTTGCAAACAGAACGGCTTGACCACGATGCAGGACAAGGTTTGCGCCACGTTCTTCGGCAATGCTTCCAATGATTTCATTCAGGGCTTGCGAGAATTTGGACTGGGCTTCAGCCAAGGCTTGATCAAGAACACGGCTGCGTGCCTGGGCAAATTTCTGGAAATCAGCAACTTTTTGCTGAAATTCCTTCTGCTTACCTTGGAACACGTCAGCAGCAAGCAGCGTGCGTTGCTGAGCGAGTTGTTTTTCTTCCTCGCGCAATCCCTGTTCGCGGGTTTCGATTTCCTGCTGATAAGCGACCTGACGCTCACGGATTTGTTTGCGGGCATCCTGCATCGCAGATGCCTCACGCATGATGCCTGCAAAATCGACAATCATGACGGAGGCAAAGTTATCCGGGTTCGGCTCTTGCGCATGCACAACATTGGCATGTGCAGCGAAACCGATAAGAGCGGAGAGAACCAGCAGATTACGGAGAGATTTGATCATTTTCATTAGAATCTCGTTCCGAAGTTAAGTCGGAACATTTCCTCTTTGTCGTGATCTTCTTTTGTGACGGCCTGAGAGATATCCACACCAATCGGGCCAAACGGCGATTCCCAACCTACGCCGAAACCAACAGAGCTTCTTAGAGAGCCCGTATCATATATTTCGCCGGGCCGAGCACCGTCCACTTCCTGCCCTGAGCCGAAGTCACTAAACACGCGACCGGTCAAAGCAAACTCAGACGGCAGCCCGAGCGGGAAGTCCAACTGAACGGTTCCAGTGTAGTACAGTTTGGAACCCAACGCATCCCCGGTCGCGATGTCACGCGGGCCGACACCGGCAGCTTCGAAACCACGCAGGTTTGAACCACCGACAGAAAAGCGTTGAGAAATACGGGTATCATCATCGAACCCGAAGATATAGCCTGTTGAGCCACGGGTCGAGAGAACCCATTCATGTTCGCGATCCAGCGGATAGTAATAGCCACCCTCAACACGTGACCGCAAATATTGCTCATCCCCGCCAAGACCGGCCACATCATTTGACAGGCGGGCAAAATAACCCTCTGTCGGCGAAATCGAGCTGTCACGTTCATCATAGGTCAAAGTATGACCAATGGCAGACTCAACAAACTCGGTCTCTTCAGCCAACAGAAGTCGTGAAGCACTATTACGATTAATGTTGGAATAGCTGTTTTGCTCCAAGGTATAACGGAACGAATGCGAGAGCTCCTCACTATAACGGAAGCCGGCACGGAGACGCCCACCTGTCTGCTCTTCGTCATACGAGCTTTCGTCCTGATTATCCTCTTCACGGCGGTAGACATCAAACCCTGCAGCAATTTCTCGATCCAGGAAATACGGCTCGGTGAAGGACAGATCGATTTGCTGATCACTCGAACCAAGCGTGAAGTTCAGGCGCAAATCCTGGCCTTTGCCAAGCAAGTTGCGTTCTCGAATGCCGAGCTGACCAAACGCGCCGTTATCCGTTCCGTAGCCCGCACCGATCGAAAACTCACCGGTGGATTTTTCTTCGACATCTACCTCGATCACGGTCTGATCTGGAGACGCCCCCGGCAGGGTTTTGACGTCAACCGATTTGAAGAAGTTTAGGTTTTCGATGCGTTGTTTGGAGCGCTGCATCTTGGAGCTGCTGAACGCATCGCCTTCGACCAGGCGGAATTCGCGACGGATGACTTCATCCAAGGTGCGGACGTTGCCGACAACGTTGATACGTTCGACATAGACCTTTGGTCCTTCGGAGATATTGAATGTGATGTCAATGGTGCCGGTTTCGCGATTGCGCTGAACATTCGGGCGGATGTCAATGAAGGCATAGCCCTGGTCCCCGACACTGTCGGTCAAAGCATCAACCGCATCGTCCACGAGGTTGGCGTTATACCATTCGCCGCTTTCAATCTCGATCAGTGGCATCAGGGTTTCCGGATCGATCTTGTCGATCTGTGAGGCGACATTGATCTCGCCAAACTGATAGCGCTGCCCCTCGCTCACCGTGTAGGTGACAAAGAAGTCCGAGCGATCAGGCGTCAGCTCGGCAACCGATGAGAGAACCTGAAAATCGGCATAGCCGGCAGAGAGGTAGAAGCGGCGCAGAAGCTCTCGGTCAAAGGTCACACGGTCGGGATCGTAGTTATCGTCGGCCGTCAGGATTTTCCACCAGGCACTCTCGGTCGTGCGGATGACATCAGAGAGTTCACCGTCGTCAAAGGCCTTGTTGCCAACAAAGTTGATTTTGCGGATACCGGTGGCATCCCCCTCATCAATCTCGAACGCCAAGTCAACACGGTTCTGGTCAAGCTGGATGACCTTCGGCTCAACCGTTGCGGCGAAACGTCCACTACGACGATAGAGTTCGAGGATACGCTGGACGTCGGCCTGCACCTTGGTGCGGGTGTAAACAACGCGCGGGCGCAACTGCAATTCAGCACTCAGGGTATCGTCTTTAAGGCGCTGGTTTCCTTCAAACGCGATGCGGTTGATGATCGGGTTTTCAACGACGTTTACCCGCAAAATTCCCTGATTGAACGAGAAGGATACGTCGGCAAACAGGCCAGTCGAGAAAAGCGCCTTGAGTGAACTGTTGATTTTCTGGATGTCGTAGGAATCGCCAGGTGCAACGGTGAGGTATGCATTCACCGTTGCCGTTTCGATACGATTATTGCCTTCGACTTCAATATCGCGAATCAGACCCGATTGGGCATGCACGGCCACAGGAACAATCAATGGCGCCGTTCCGCCAAGCAAGGCCGTAATGACAACGGCCGCTTTTACCTTACGCAGCAAGTTAACCCCCCTGTTGCTGTCATGCATTAGCCAGCAAGTCCTTTGAGGAAACTAAAGACACCCAATTGCGTCAAATCGTTCCACGTTGCGAAAATTATTAAGCTGAATACCAAACCCGCGCCGATACGGAAACCATATTCTTGTGCTTTTGCCCCCAATGGCTTACCGCGAATTGCCTCAATCGCGTAGAACACAAGATGACCACCATCCAAGACCGGAACAGGCATCAGGTTGATCAACCCAAGGCTGATGGAAAGATAGCCCATAAAGAACAGAAGCGGTGCGATGCCCCCTTCGGCCACCTGCCCTGACATTTGCGCGATCCGGATCGGCCCGCCCAGTTCAGAGCTATCACGATCACCACTGATCATTTCGCCGAGTGCCGAGAAGGTCTGCGTGGTCAATGAATAGGTCGTCTCAAACGCGCGACCGACCGATTCCACAACCCCGGTGCGGCTCGTCTCAAAGTCACCAGCGGTGATGCCAAGGCGTCCGACGGTCGCGGTCATAGCCCCCTCATCGACTTCGACGGCTTCGGGCGTTACGGCAAGATCAACGATTTCGCTGTCGCGTTGGACCGTGACGGAAATCGGTTGCCCGGGATTTGCACGCACAATGTCAGAAAGCTCAGAAAACCATTCAACCGGCTGACCATTGATCGCGGTGATGCGGTCATCAGCCATCAGGCCAGCAACAGATGCCGGGCTGTTTTCAAGAACCTCGCCAACAACCGGCAAGGCACGTTGTTGTCCGACAGCGGCAAACAGGAATGTAAAGACGATGATGGCAAAGATGAAGTTGGCCAAAGGTCCGGCAAAAACGATGGCCGCGCGTGCGGCGACCCCTTTGTGATGGAAGGCGTGTTTTGCTTCTTCGGCGTCAAGGTCATCGCGACCACCGGCACTGGCAGGGTTCATATCGCCAAACATTTTGACGTAACCGCCAAGCGGGATCAGGCTGACTTTCCAGCGGGTACCCTTTTTATCCTGCCAACCGAAAAGTTCGGGACCAAACCCGATTGAAAAGGCTTCGACCTTCACGCCGTTTTTGATTGCCACCCAGTAGTGACCATATTCGTGAACGAACACGAGTACCGAGAGCACAAAAAGAAAAGCAAGTAAGGTTTCCATCAAGAATTCCCTAAGCCGGTCAAACCGGCAGTTTCAATCTAAGAAGCCGACACAAGACACGCCGAAGTTTCCCGGCGCACCATTGCATCTGTTTCAAATACCTGTTCAAGGCTGGTCAGCGGTTCGCTTCCAAGCCTTGTCATGACCTTTTCGACAGTCGCGGCGATTTCAAGGAAGCCGATTCTGTCGTTAAGGAACGCTTCGACGGCGACTTCGTTGGCAGCGTTCAGAACAGTAGGCAGCGTGCCACCTTCCCGCAAGGCCTGTCGTGCCAGACGAAGAGCCGGGAAACGATTTGTATCCGGCGCCTCGAAGTTCAAACGCCCGATCGTGGCAAAATCAAGACGCGGTGCGTCCACTTTGATCCGATCCGGCCATGAAAGCGCATAAGCAATTGGCGTACGCATATCGGGAGACCCCAGTTGCGCGAGCACGGAACCATCAGGATATTCCACCATGCTGTGAACAACTGACTGGGGATGCACGACAATTTCAATCTGTTCCTCGGCCACCGGGAACAGGTGCCAAGCCTCTATCAGTTCAAGGCCTTTGTTCATCATGGTCGCAGAATCGATAGAAATCTTTGCGCCCATTTCCCAATTCGGGTGTGCCAAAGCCTGTACCCGGGTAACAGATTGCATGTCCTTTAACGACCATTCCCGGAACGGACCGCCCGACGCGGTTAAAAGGATACGGTCGATGCGCGTTTCTTCGCGATCCTCGAGAACCTGGAAAATCGCACTATGTTCGGAATCAACCGGGATCAGCGTCGCACCATGCCTGGAAATTTCCGCCGTCATCAAGGCGCCGGCACAGACCAGCGTTTCCTTATTGGCAAGTCCGATGCGCGCACCGCGGCGAATGGCCGCCAGCGTCGGTTTAAGGCCAGCTGCCCCAACGATTGCAGCAATCACTATGTCAGAGGGACGTTCAGCAGCCGCGATCAGCGCGTCTTCGCCGGCAGCGATTTCAATGCCCCTCCCCGCCAGAGCATCGCGAAGGTCAGCAAAACACGAAGGATCGCCGATCACGGCGCATTTGGCACCAAGTTCGATAGCGGCCTTGGCCAATGCATCGACATTGCGATGCGCCGTTACAGCTTCGACAACATATTTGTCAGTGTGGGACTTCAAAACATCAACTGTGCTGGCCCCGATGGAACCGGTAACACCAAAGACACTGACGGATTTCTTCAAAGTCATCAAACACCTGTAAAGACAGCAGCCCGAGGATCGGCCGCCTTAACGCAGAGAAAGCCCTGCGAAACAGATAATAGCAAAGGCCACAGGAAACACCGACAACATCCCGTCAGCACGATCAAGCAATCCGCCATGGCCGGGGATCAGATGACTGCTGTCCTTGACCTTGAAACGCCGTTTGAGCGCGGATTCACCAAGATCACCGATTTGGGCAATGATCGCTAAAACCATACTGACAGCGACAATCGCCCAATTGATCGCATCGGAACTGAAATAGGTGACCAATCCACCGATCAAACCAGCACAGACCATGCCACCAATCAACCCCGCCCATGTTTTCTTCGGGCTGAAGCGTGGTGCGAGTTTTGGTCCGCCGATGGTCTTGCCAAAGGCATAACCGCCTGTGTCGGTCGCCCAGACAAGGAAGAACAGCCACATAATGATCAGAAGACCGTCGCCATCCTGGGTGCGCAGCCAAAGCGCTGACAATGCAGCAACCGAGATGTACAAAACACCAAACCCGGCAAGCAACCAGTTTGCGCCCGAACGGGCCGCAGCAATAATCACACCGATGGCAATCGGCAAGACAATGTATTCTTCCTGACCAGCGACATACATTATCATCGCAACCGCAAGCGCAACGGCGGTAACAACCGATATGCCGTTATGGTGGTTCGGGGCGCACATCCGCGACCATTCCCACATCATGCCTGCAGAAAACACAAACAGTAATATGTCAAAATAGGGAGATCCGAACCAGACCGCCGCAACAGCCACAGGCGCCATAACCATCGCGGAAAGAACGCGTGGCATCAGGCCGGAATTGGTATCTTTTTGATCTTGTGTCTCAGATGACGGCACCAAAACGCCGCTCCCGCCCGGCAAAATTATCGATAGCTTTTTCAAGGTGGCTGCGATCAAAGTCCGGCCAAAGCACATCTTCAAAGATGAATTCAGTATAGGCCGACTGCCAGAGCAAGAAGTTGCTGATCCGCTGTTCGCCGCTGGTTCGGATCAGAAGATCCGGGTCCGGAATACCGGCTGTCGACAAGTTTTGTTCGATCAGGTCTTCGGTAATCTCGTCGGCGGACAGTTCGCCTGCGGCAACCTTGGCGGCAATATCGCGCACAGCCTGCGTGATTTCAGCACGCGCGCCGTAGCTCAGCGCAATCGTCAGGTTCAGGCGCGTATTATCGCGTGTTTGATCTTCGGCTTTGGCCAGAAGTTCACGGATATCATCAGCAAAACGCGAACGATCACCGATGATGCGAATTTTGATACCATTTTTGTGCAAAGTTGATAATTCGCGCTTCACAAACAGGCGCAGCAACCCCATCAGATCGCTGACTTCGCTTTCCGGACGCTTCCAGTTCTCGGTCGAGAAGCCATAAAGCGTCAGATACTCGATCCCGAGTTCGCCTGCGGCTTCGATGGTGCGACGGACGGCATCCACACCAGCGCGATGCCCCATCGTCCGCGGTCGGCCACGCCCGCGCGCCCAGCGCCCGTTGCCATCCATGATGATGGCAACATGACGCGGCACACAGGGCGCATCTGAAGGTTGAGTTTGCGAAGAAAGCACAGCCATAATCAGACTTGCATGATTTCCTGTTCTTTGTGGGCGAGTGCTTCGTCGATCTCGCCGATGACCTTGTCGGTCAGCTTCTGGACTTCTTTTTCTTCGTCGTGCATCTCGTCCTTGGAGATGTCACCGTCCTTTTCCCATTTTTTCAGCTGATCCATGCCATCGCGACGGACGTTACGAACCGAAATCTTGGCCTGCTCGGCATATTTGCCGGCAACCTTGGAAAGTTCGGTACGACGTTCTTCGTTAAGTGCCGGGATCGGAACGCGAACAAGCGTGCCATCAGCAGCCGGGTTCAGGCCAAGGCCCGAATCACGGATGGCTTTTTCGACGGCCTTGACCATCGACTTGTCCCAAACCTGAACCGAAAGCATACGGGATTCTGGAACACTGACCGATGCCACCTGATTAAGCGGGGTCGGAACGCCATAGGCTTCAACCATGACCGGTTCCAGAAGGCTCACACTGGCACGCCCGGTACGCAGACCGGTGAACTCCTTGTGCAATACTTCCACAGCCCCTTCCATACGGCGGGACAGGTCCTTTTTTAGGCCAGCAACGTCAGACACGTTCAGTCTCCATTCGAAATAATCGTAAACGTCCCCTTCGCAGAAACAACGTCTGCGAAGGCACCCGGATTATGCAAAGAAAATACAATAACCGGAATATCATTTTCGCGTGCCAAAGAAATAGCCGATGCGTCCATAACACGCAAATCTTTGGACAGAACTTCCATATAGGTCAGAGAGTCATAGCGTTCTGCCGTCGGGTCGGTTTTCGGATCCGCAGTGTAGACACCGTCAACCTGGGTGCCCTTGAGCAACGCATCACAGCCCATTTCAACCGCGCGCAATGCAGCAGCAGTATCGGTGGTGAAGAACGGGTTGCCAGTGCCCGCAGCAAAGATCACGACACGGCCCTTTTCCATGTGACGGACCGCGCGGCGGCGCACATAGGGCTCACAGACAGAAGACATCGGGATGGCGGATTGTACGCGGGTCTGAACGCCATGGCGTTCCAACGCGTTCTGAACAGCAAGGGCGTTCATGATGGTGGCCAGCATGCCCATATAGTCGGCGGTTGCGCGCTCCATGCCCTGGGAAGCACCTTTGACACCGCGGAAGATGTTCCCGCCGCCGATCACCATGCAGACTTCAGCACCCATGTCATGAACGGCTTTGATTTCGCTGGCAATCCGGTCAACAGTTTCTGGATCGATACCGTATTGCTGTTTACCCAAAAGCCCCTCGCCCGAGAGCTTCAAAAGGACGCGACGAAACTTCAATGGGCCGTTTTCTGCCATGTCGGATTGCCTCTTAAATGCCGATGTAACGCATTGCCCGAACGCGGGAAATGCAGAATTCAGATATAAAAAGACCGGCGAGTAACAGGGCGGATATGCGCTGCCGACCTCGCCGGTCTGGATCATACACGAAATGGTGGCAAACGCACCATTCCGAACAGATGTTTTATTTGTTCAGCTGCTCAGCAACTTCGGCAGCAAAGTCTTTTTCTTCGCGTTCGATGCCTTCACCGAGTTCGAAGCGCACAAAGCCCTTAAGGGTGATCGGCTTGCCAGCTTCTTTGGCAGCGTTCTCAATCACGGTTTTGACTTTGTTTTCACCGTCAATCACGAAGGTCTGTTCAACCAGAACAACCTGCTCGTAATATTTACGGATACGACCTTCGATCATCTTTTCGATGATTTCTGCCGGACGGCCGGATTCTTTGGCCTGTTCGGTCAGAACAGCTTTTTCACGCTCTACCAGTTCCGGATCAAGATCATCAACGGTTGCCGATGCCGGGTTGGTTGCAGCGATGTGCATCGCGATCTGTTTGCCAAGGCCTTCGAGAACGCCAGCGTCTGCTTCGGATTCAAGCGCAACCAGAACACCGATCTTACCCAGATCAGTGGCAACAGCGGAGTGAACGTAGGAAGCAACAACACCTTTGTCTACAGCCAGACCAGCCGAGCGACGCAGCGACATGTTTTCGCCGATGGTGGCGATCATGTGCGTGACCTGCTCTTCGACGTTACGCGAGGTACCCGGGTAAGCAGCAGCTTTGAGGGCATCGATATCGCCGTTAGCAGCAACCGCCTGATTTGCGATTTCGCCAACAAATTTCTGGAAGTCTTCGTTACGCGAAACGAAGTCGGTCTCGGAGTTCAGCTCGACAACTGCACCTTTGGTGCCGTCAACTGCAACAGCAACCAGACCTTCGGCAGCAACACGGCCAGCTTTCTTGGCAGCAGCAGCAAGACCTTTGGTGCGCAGCCAGTCAACAGCTGCTTCAAGGTTACCATCGGTTTCGGACAGCGCTTTTTTGCAATCCATCATGCCAGCGCCGGTGGTTTCGCGAAGCTCTTTAACGAGAGCAGCGGTAATAGCCATTTTTAAAGCCCCTAAGTACGCGATCAGGTTAACACCTAACAAAACGGCGGCATGCTAGCCGCCGTTTCATCAGGTACAAAATGAAACTTATGCGGAAGCTTCTTCTGCAGCTTCGGAAGCAGCAGCTGCCTCGGCCGGAACTTCTTCCGCTTCGCCAAGGTCTGCGCCAGAAGCAGTCATTTCTTCCTGGATGCCGTCCAGAACGGAACCAACGAACAGATCGCAATACAGCTGGATTGCGCGGATCGCGTCGTCGTTGCCCGGAACCGGGAACTGAACGTTTGCCGGATCAGAGTTGGAGTCGAGGATCGCAACAACCGGGATGTTCAGGTTTTTGGCATCCTGAATAGCAAGCGATTCTTTGTTGGTGTCAACCACGACGATAATGTCGGGAAGACCACCCATGTCCTTAATACCGCCGAGAGCGCGCTCAAGCTTGTCGCGCGAACGGGTCAGGTTCAGGATTTCTTTTTTGGTCAGACCTTCTGCACCAGCGTTCAGGATTTCGTCCTGTTCTTTGAGGCGCTTGATCGAGTTGGAAACGGTGTTCCAGTTGGTCAGCATGCCGCCGAGCCAGCGATGGTTCACATAGTACTGGCCGCAACGCTTTGCAGCGTCTGCGATGATCGGGGAAGCCTGACGCTTGGTACCGACGAAGAGAACACGACCACCCGAAGCGGTTACGTCACGAACAGCCTGCATCGCACGATGCAGCATCGGAACGGTTTCCTGCAGGTTCAGGATGTGAATGTCGTTGCGGGCACCAAAGATGTACGGTTTCATCTTCGGGTTCCAACGGCGGGTGTGGTGACCAAAGTGGACACCAGCTTCCATGAGCTGGCGCATGGTAAAGGTTGGCAAAGCCATGATAATTCCTACCTTTTTCCGGTTAATACCTCCGCGGAAGGGAATTCCATACACCATGTATGAAACACCGGATGGACGAGTTGCCATATGACGGCAGTCGCCGCTCTTCCGCGTGCGATGTTCGGGCGGGTTTTAATCCCCTCAGCGAGAGATTGCAACCCCTAAAATGCGCACAAATGTGCGGTTCTCAACAGTTCCGACGGACGATGCGCGCCAACCAGATGAAATCATCAGATTTCTTCGGCAAATTCCACACCTGGAATCGCGCCAATTGCGCCGATCAGGGATGGGCCGACCTTGTAGTTTTCTTCAAGCTCGATCTCGGCCATGCGACCATCATCGCAAACCGTTGACAGACTGACAAGACCACGCCCCCGGCCCGCCTGTTCAAGCAACTGGCGAATTTCCTCGACGGGATCAGGACGGTTCAGACGAATTCGAATGCCTTCGGCGGCACCGGCAACCGCCTGTTCAAGGTCTTCGACGCGCTGGCCCTGAATGCGCAATTGGCCTTCGCGCATTTCAGCAGAAACGTTAAGCAAGACCGGGCGTCCGGCATTGATGATTTCCTTATACGCCGCCCATGCCTCGGCCCAGAAGGCGACTTCGAAACTGCCGGTCGGGTCCGAGAACATGACAAAGGCGAATTTCGAGCCGTTCTTTTTCGAGATCATTTCACGTGCGTTGATCAGGGTTCCGGCCAGACGGATGGTGCCCTTGTTGGATGCACGCATGCGGGCCGGCAATTCCTTGATCGGGGCGATGCCTATGCGCTGGATGCTTTTGCCAAATGTATCAAGCGGATGGGCCGACAAATAGAACCCAATGGCCGAGAATTCCTCGGTCAGTTTTTCCATCGGGACCCAGTCGCGTTCATCAGGCAGACGGATCTGATCCTTGCCAAAGCCGCTGCTGTCGCCAAACATCGAAATCTGATCGTCATTGCGCGCATGCATTTCGCGCTGGGCAACGGCGATGACCTTATCGACATTTTCAAACATGACCTTGCGGTTGGACGCGAGGCAATCCAGAGCCCCTGCCCGTACAAGGTTTTCAAGCAGGCGTTTATTGACCGCGCGGCTGTCGATGCGCGATGCGAAATCGGTGATGTCCTTGAACGGTCCGTTGGCTTCGCGTTCGGCCACCAGGCTTTCCATCGCGGCATCGCCGACATTTCGAACCGCGGCCAGCGCATAACGGATCTTGCGCACACCATCGTGGTTTTCAACCGAAAACGCGACTTGGGAATTGTTCACACATGGCGGCAGGATTTCAATTTCAAGCCGTTCGACTTCCTGTTTGAAAATCGCCAGCTTTTCGGTGTTATGCATATCAAGCGTCATCAACGCGGCCATGAACTCGACCGGGTAGTTCGCCTTGAGATATGCCGTCTGATAGGCCACCAGCGCATAAGCCGCCGCGTGGGATTTGTTAAAGCCGTAAGATGCGAATTTGGCAACCTGATCAAAAATGTCAGATGCCTGCCCGCGATCAACGCCGTTCTTTTCCGCGCCATCGACAAACAGGCTGCGCTGTTTTTCCATTTCCTCGGCGATCTTCTTACCCATTGCACGGCGCAACAGGTCAGCACCACCAAGCGAGTAGCCCGCCATGATCTGGGCAAGTTCCATGACTTGCTCCTGATAGATCATGATGCCATAGGTTTCTTCGAGGATCGGCTGCAACATCGGGTGCATATAATCAGGTTCTTCCTGACCGTGCTTACGCGCGATGTAGTGCGGAATGTTGTCCATCGGGCCCGGACGATACAGCGCCACGACAGCGATAATATCTTCGAGCGTATCGGGCTTTAGCCCGCGCAAGACATCCTGCATGCCCTGGGATTCAAGCTGGAACACGCCGACGGTTTCGGCGGCTGACAGGAGCTTGAAGGCCGGGCGGTCATCAAGGGGAATTGCACTGATATCAAAGTCTTGCGGAACGTCTTTGCGAAGACGCATCAAATTGACGGCCTCGATAATCACCGTCAGGGTCTTAAGACCCAGGAAGTCAAACTTCACCAGACCGGCATTTTCAACATACTTCATGTTGAACTGGGTCACCGGCATGTCCGAGCGCGGATCGCGATAGATCGGGACCAGTTCATCAAGGTCACGGTCACCGATCACCACACCTGCCGCGTGAGTCGATGAGTTACGATAAAGGCCTTCAATCTGCATGGCGATCGACAGCAGGCGATCAATATCGGGATCTTCGCGCGCGATGCGGCGAAGGTCCGGTTCCATATCAATGGCTTCTTTCAGCGGGATCGGCTTGGCCGGATCGCCCGGGATCATTTTACAGATCTTGTCGACATAGCCATAGGGGATCGACAAAACGCGCCCGACGTCACGCACAGCGGCCTTTGCCTGCAACTTACCAAAGGTGATGATCTGTGCGACACGGTCATGGCCGTATTTTTTCTGAACGTATTCGATCACCTCGCCGCGCCGGTCCTGACAGAAGTCGACGTCAAAGTCAGGCATCGACACACGTTCCGGGTTCAGGAAGCGTTCGAACAGAAGCGAAAATCGCAGCGGATCTAGGTCCGTAATCAAAAGCGCATAAGCCACGAGCGACCCCGCACCCGAACCACGGCCCGGCCCGACCGGAATTTCATGATCCTTTGCCCACTGGATGAAGTCGGCAACGATCAGGAAGTAACCCGGGAAGCCCATCTGGTTTATGATGCCAAGCTCGTAATCAAGGCGTTCCCAGTAAGGCTTGGCGATTTCTTCCTTTTCCGCATCCGACATTTCATCGGTGAAGACGTATTTTTCGAGACGGCCTTTCAGGCCCTCTTCGGACATGTGTCGGAGTTCGTCGACTTCGGTGCGGCCTTCGCCGCAATCAAAGGGCGGCAAGATCGGGTCGATTTTTTCAACGTGCCAGGAGCAACGCTTGGCGATCAAAATCGTATTGTCGCAGGCCTCGGGAATGTCGGCGAACAGATCGCGCATTTCAGCCGCCGACTTGAAACGGTGATCGGGGGTCAGTTTCCAGCGGTCTTCCTGACCAACAACCGCCCCCTGCCCGACGCAGATAAAGACGTCATGGGCTTCGTACATATCGACCGTCGGGAAATAACAATTATTGGTCGCGACCAGCGGTACATCATGATCATAGGCCAGCTTGATCAGGCCGGGTTCGACCTGTTCTTCAAGCGGTTCGCCATGGCGCTGCAATTCGATGTAGAGGCGGTCACCAAAGATGTCATTGAGCTCGGATAAGCAGCTTTCGGCCTTTTCAACCTGTTCTTCGCCCAGCAAACGCGCAAGAGGCCCGGTCGGGCCACCGGTCAGGCAGATGATGTGGTCGGCATATTTGCGGATATGTTCGTAAAGGGCCTTTGGCTCGCTGCCGGCTTCGGACGTCATGTGGGCGCGCGAAACGATTTTCAGCAGGTTGAAATAGCCTTCCTTGTTCTGGGCAATCAGAACAAGGCGGTCCGGCATCGGTTCGCGAGCGATTTTGCCAACAGCGGGTTTGTCGCCGTAACGCTCCACGCCCATCTGCACGCCAAGGATCGGCTGAATGCCGGCACCGCTGAGCACACCGGCAAAATCAAGCGCGCCAAACATGTTGTCCGTATCGGTCATCGCAACGGCAGGTTGGCCGTCAGCAGCACAGAGTTTGGCAAGCTCCTTGGTCGTGATCGCACCTTCGGCCAGCGAATAGTTGGTGTGTACACGAAGATGGACGAAACCATTTTCCATCGGAGCCAGACCTCTGAAATATAAGAAAAATGCAGGAGTG